>JBKOUQ010000253.1:0-4597 GCA_046723475.1 Candidatus Methylomirabilota bacterium | reverse complement strand
GTCTACATCTGCGACGAGTGCATCGAGCTCTGCAACGACATCATCGCCGAGGAGTGGGAAGAGGAGAAGTCGCGCGAGATCCGCTCGCTTCCCAAGCCTGCCGAGATCAAAAACGTCCTCGATCAGTACGTGGTCGGCCAGGAGCGCGCCAAGAAGATTCTTTCCGTCGCCGTCCACAATCACTACAAGCGCATCGAGTCCGGCAATGACAATGGCGACGTCGAGCTGCAGAAGTCGAATATCCTTCTGATCGGCCCGACCGGCTCCGGAAAGACACTCCTCGCGCAGACGCTCGCCAAGATGCTCCGCGTGCCGTTCACCATCGCCGACGCGACGACGCTGACCGAGGCGGGATACGTCGGCGAGGACGTCGAAAACATCATTCTGCGGTTGCTCCAAGCCGCCGACTACGACGTGGAGCGAGCGGAGCGCGGCATCGTCTACATCGACGAGATCGACAAGATCGCCCGCAAGTCGGAGAACCCGTCCATCACGCGCGACGTCTCGGGTGAAGGCGTGCAGCAGGCGCTGCTGAAGATCCTCGAGGGCACCATCGCGAACGTCCCGCCCCAGGGCGGCCGCAAGCACCCGCACCAGGAGTTCATCCAGGTCGACACGTCGAACGTGCTGTTCATCTGCGGCGGTGCGTTTGTCGGACTCGACAAGAACATCGAATCCAGAGTCGGGCGGTCTGGGATGGGCTTCGGCGCCGAGATCAAGAGTCATACCGAACGGCGCGTCGGTGATCTGCTCGCGATGATTCAGCCCGAGGATCTGCTCCGCTACGGGCTCATCCCCGAGTTCGTCGGTCGCTTGCCCGTGATCGCCACTCTGCACGACCTCGACGACGGCGCCCTCGTGCGCATCCTGAAAGAGCCCAAGAACGCGATCATCAAGCAGTACCAGAAGTACTTCGACCTCGAGAAAGTCCGGCTCAAGTTCACCGACGACGCGGTGGCCGCCATCGCGAAAGAGGCGCTCAAGCGCGGCACGGGCGCGCGCGGCCTCCGCGCCATCCTGGAAGAGGTCATGCTCGAAATCATGTACGAGCTGCCGTCGATCCAGGGGCTCAAGGAGTGCATCATCACGCGCGAGGTCATCCTCAACCACGAACGTCCCGTGCTGGTGTCCGAGGCGCAAGAGCAGTCCGCGTAGCCTGACCCCGCGCGGCACTCTGTTCGTCGTCGCCACACCGATCGGCAACCTGGAGGACGTCTCCGCGCGCGCGCTCCGCGTGCTGCGCGAGGTTGATCTGATCGCCTGCGAGGATACGCGGCGTACGCGGCAGCTCCTCACCCGCTTCGACATCCACAAGCCGACGGTGAGCTACTACGAGCACAACAAGCTCGTGCGCGCCGGGCAGCTCATGACCCAGCTCGAGCAGGGCCGGTCGATCGCCCTCGTGACCGACGCCGGCACGCCCGCGATCTCAGATCCCGGCTTCATGCTCGTCCGCAGCGCGCACGAGCAGGGGATCCCCGTCGTGCCGGTGCCGGGCCCGTCCGCGGTCGTCACCGCGCTGTCCGCCGCCGGCGTCCCCGCCGATCGCTTCGTGTTCGACGGCTTTCTGCCGGTGAAGCCGGGCAAGCGGCTGAACCGTCTGAAGGCGCTGCACGAGCTCGAGACGACGATCGTCGTGTACGAGTCGCCGCACCGCATCGTCGCGACCCTCGAGGCGATCGCCGAGGTGTTCAGGGACACGGTCATTGTCCTGGCGCGCGAGCTGACCAAGCAATTCGAAGAAATCGTGCGCGCCACGGCGGCCGAGCACGTCGAGCGGCTCCGCGCGAACCCGCCCCGAGGCGAGTTCGTCGTCGTGATTCCGCGCGCGTGAGGCGGCGTATACTGCATGGGTCTATGACCGTTCCGAAGGCCCTCACCATCGCCGGGTCGGATTCCGGCGGGGGCGCGGGCATCCAGGCCGACCTCAAGACGTTCTCGGCGTTCGAGGTGTTCGGGATGTCCGCCGTGACCGCGGTCACCGCGCAAAACTCGCTCGGTGTCCTCGGCGTGCTCGACCTGCCGCCCGAGTTCGTGGCGCGCCAGATCGACGCCGTGCTCGACGACTTCGGCGCGGACGTCATCAAGACCGGCATGCTCGCGACGAAAGACATCGTGGGCGTCGTCGCCGGCCGATTGCGCGCGCATCGCGGCGCGCCCGTCGTCGTCGATCCCGTCATGGTCGCGTCGTCCGGCGATCCGCTGCTCCAGCCGGCGGCGCACGCCGTCCTCGTGCACGAGCTGCTGCCGTTGGCGACCCTCGTGACCCCGAATCTGGCGGAGGCGACCGTGCTCGCCGACATGGCGGTGGACTCCGAGACGGACATGGCCGAAGCGGCACGGCGCATCGCCGCGCTCGGGCCGCGCGCCGTCCTCGTGAAGGGCGGACACCTCAAGGATTCGGCCACCGACGTGCTCTGGGACGGCCGCGCGCTGACGCGGTTCCCGGGCGAGCGGGTCGAGGGCCCCGAGGTGCACGGCACCGGCTGCACGTATTCGGCGGCGATTGCGGCGGGGCTCGCGCGCGGGCGCGGCCTCGTCGACGCGATCACGGACGCGAAGCGTTACGTGATGCTCGCGATCCGCGGCGCCATCCAGGCCGGCCGCGGCGCGGCGGCGCCGCGGCATTTCGCAGGGGCGCGCTAGATGCCGCGCCGCTCGGTCGACGACAAGATGCCGTTCATGGAGCACCTCGGTGAGCTGCGCACGCGCATCATGCGCAGCCTGTACTCGCTGATCGTCGGCCTCGCGATCGCGCTGCCGTTCAGCGAGCGCATCACCGATTGGCTGGCGCGCCCGGTCACCAAGCTCGGCTACAAGCTCGTGTTCACCGCGCCGGCCGAGGCGTTCTGGGTCCAGATGAAAGTCGCGCTGATCGTCGGTCTCTTCATCTCCGCACCCGGCATCCTGTGGCAGGTCTGGGCGTTCGTCGCACCGGGGCTGCACGAGCACGAGAAGAAGTACGCGGCGCCGTTCGTCATCATCGGCACCGTGATGTTTCTCGCCGGCGGAGCATTCTCGCTGTTCGTGGTGACCCCGTACGCGATCGCGTTCTTGCTGTCGTACGCGCGCGACACGCTGCAGCCGATGATCACGCTCGAGAACCACATCGACTTCCTGCTGAAGTTCACGCTCGCGTTCGGCGCCGTGTTCGAGCTGCCGCTCGTGATCACGCTGTTGGCCCGCATGGGTGTCGTCACCTCCAAGCAGCTCGCGCGCAATCGCAAGTACGCCATCCTCGGCGCGTTCATCGCCGGCGCCGTCCTCACGCCCACGCCCGATGCCTTCAACCAGACGCTCATGGCCGGCCCGCTGATCCTGCTGTACGAGGTCGGCATCGTGTGCGCGCGGATCTTCGGTCGCCGGACCGCTCCTGCCGTGCAAGCGCCCGAGGCGACCGGCGCGTAATGGAGTTTTCGACTCTCGACCTCCCGGCCCCGGTGATGGACGGTATCCGCGACGCGGGCTTCGTCGCCGCGACGCCGATCCAGGAGGCGGCGCTGCCGCTGGCCCTGCGCGGCAAGGACGTTGCGGGCCAGTCACAGACGGGTACCGGCAAGACGGCGGCGTTCCTCATCGCGGCCTTCACGCGGCTCATCCGCGAGGGCGAGCCGCGGCCCGGGCACGGCTCGGAGCCGCGTGTGCTGATCATCGCGCCCACGCGGGAGCTCGTCGTGCAGATCGAGTCCGACGCGCGTCTGCTCGGCAAGCACACACCATTCCGCATCCTCGCCGTCTACGGCGGCATCGACTACAACCGCCAGCGCGAGGCGCTCGCGGCCGGCTGCGATGTCCTCGTCGGCACCCCGGGGCGCTTGATCGATTACCTGAAGCAGCACATCTGGTCGCCGCGCCGGGTCGAGGTGCTCGTCATCGACGAGGCCGATCGCATGTTCGACATGGGCTTCATCGCCGATCTGCGGTTCATCCTGCGCCGCTTGCCGCCGCCGGAGCGCCGCCAATCGTTCCTGTTCTCGGCGACGCTGTCGTTCCGCGTGCTCGAGCTGACGTGGGAGTTCATGAACAACCCGGCGCAGATCACGATCATGCCGCAGCAGAAGACCGCCGAGCGCGTGGAGCAGACGCTCTACCACGTCGGCCGCGAGGAAAAGTTTCCGCTGTTGCTCGGCCTGCTGCGCCGCGAGGGCAGCGACCGCATCCTCATCTTCTCGAACACGCGCGAGGAGGCCCGCCGCCTCGAGGACCGCCTGATTCGGAACGGCTGGGACGCCCGCGCCCTGACCGGTGACGTCGACCAGAAGCGTCGACTGCGCATCCTGAACGACTTCAAAGAAGGCAACCTCCCCGTCCTCGTCGCGACGGACGTGGCCTCGCGCGGTTTGCACATCGAAGCCGTGAGTCACGTCATCAACTGGGATCTGCCGCAGGACGCCGAGGACTACGTGCACCGCATCGGGCGTACGGCGAGGGCCGGCGCGGCGGGCCGCGCCATCGGGCTGGTGGACGAGACGAGCGCGCTCAACCTCGAGGCGATCGAGAAGTTCATCGGCCAGAAGATTTCCGTCGAGTGGGCCGAGGACGATCTCTTCGTTCCGGAGATCGCGCCGTCGGCCGAGGAGCGGCGCCGCTTCGCGGA
>JBKOUQ010000132.1:0-67716 GCA_046723475.1 Candidatus Methylomirabilota bacterium | reverse complement strand
GCCGCGGCGCGCGAGCCGCGCGCGGAGCCCGCGACGGCGCCTCGCCGCGGCTGGCGACATCCCCTGGCGATCGGCGCATCCGCGGTCGCGCTGGTCGGATTTGGGCTGCTGCTCGGCGTCGGCATCGTGCGCTACTCCGAGCCGGATCGCATGGCGGGGACAGCATCGGTCGGTGCGGCGCCGATGGCCGACTCCGGCGTCCCACCGATGATGGGCGCCGGCGGCGGGGCGCCCATGGCGGGCGGCGGGGCGGGCGGCGGTGTCGTGGGCCCCCCGCCCAACATGCAGGTCACGCCGGAGATCCTGCAGGGCATGCTGAACGCCGCACGCAGCGCGATGGAAGCGGGGCAGTATCCGCAGGCCATCGCCGCGTACCAGGCGATCATCAAGCGGGACCCGAAGAACGTGGACGCGATCACGAACCTCGGGCTGATCGTCGCCATGGGCGGCCATGCCGACGCCGCGCTGGAGGCCTTCGACAAAGCGCTGGCGATCAAGCCGAACTATCCGCTGGCGCTGCTCTACCGAGGCCACGTCCTTCTCGAGGGCAAGAACGACCCGAAGGGCGCCGTGCGTGCGTGGGAGCATTTCCTGAAAGTCACGGACTCGGCGGAGGATCGCCAGCACGTGCAGAAGCTCATCGCCGATGCGCGCGGCCGCTCGTCGGGCGCCAAGCCCTGAGCTTTCCGCTTCCGCCGAAGCCCTGAGCTTTCCGCTTCCGCCGAAGCCCTGAGCTTTTGCTTCCGCCGCGCTCAGTCGCGGCCGTCGGCGATCGGAGCCACGACGTCGTCCGCGCAGCGCTTGAGCATACTCGCCACGCGCCGCCGCGCGTCGTCGCCGTGCTCGGCGGCGGCCACCTCGTGCTGCGGCAGCGTACAGTCGGCGATGACGCCGGTGGTCCCGGCGACACTGACGTGATACGCACCGTCGCGCTGCTCGATGCCGACCACGGTCGCGTTCGGATCGATCTCGGTGACGAGATTCCTCAAGAACGTGTCCGCGTTCATGCGCCCCTCCTCGGTACCGGAATCACCGAGCGAGGTGCAACGCGGGTGCCGTCGATCAGGCGAAGGCGGGGCGCGCGGGCCGGTAAAACGCTTCGGTCGCCTGCTTGGTCCGGTTCAGGGAGAGGGGGATTCGCAGGACGGGTTGCCCCTGGTAGATGAGCACGGGGAAGGACCACACGACGTTCACGCTGTAGGTCTGGTTGTCGAGCGTCACGTTGACCTCGCGCTCCTCGAGCGGGATTCCCGACTCCGCGCTGCCCTTGAGTATCCTGTCTTTGACGGTACGCGCTGTCCCGATGTCCGCGACG
Source organism: Candidatus Methylomirabilota bacterium (assembly GCA_046723475.1). GTDB lineage: Bacteria > Methylomirabilota > Methylomirabilia > Rokubacteriales > CSP1-6 > AR12. The sequence continues at coordinate 66,401 of JBKOUQ010000132.1, read as the reverse complement.
TTCCGCGAGCGGAGGGCCTCATCCACGACGCCCCCGACCTCGAAGTATTGCCACGCCGACATCATGATGCCGTAGGCCACCCAGCAGATCGCGACTGCAACCAGTCCCCAGAGAACGAGTCTCACTCGCGCCCCCCCTCACTCGTCGGCCGGCCGGTAGACCCAGATCTTCGCCGCCGCCGGCAGCCCCAACGTGATCGTCGGCCCGTCGCCTCCCGCCGTGACCGTGCCGGCCCACGGCGCGACCTCGGTGATCGACAGATGCCGACCCGGTCGGACTTCGTTCCGCCAGAGATACTCGAGGAGGTTCTTGTCGGCTTCCGCCTCCTCGGTGATGCGCTCCACGATGACGGTGGTGCCTTCTTTGGCCTGCGCGAGTGGAAACGGCTCGACGCGCGGTGGCCGCGGCATACCGGGAATCGGGTTGCCGTGAGGACACGTGCTCGGCATCCCGAGCATCTCGGCAAGGCGATCCTCGACGCGCGGCGACAGCGCGTGCTCCAGTCGGTGCGCCTCCTCGTGCGCGTCCGTCCAGTTCAGACCGAGCGTGTCGGTGAGCCAGCGTTCGAGCAGCCGATGGCGCCGCGCCATGACCTCGGCGATCTGGCGTCCCTTCGGGGTGAGCGTGAGCTCCTTGCCGTGACCGACCTTGACGTACCCGCCACGCGCCATGCGATGCAGCGCCTCGGTCACTGCGGGCGCGGACACCGACATGTGCTTGGCAAGGCGGGCGCCGATGACGGGCTTGCCGCTGCCGGCGAGATCGTAGATGGCCGCGAGGTAGTCCTGCGTCGACGCGGTCGTCGCCGCGGTGCGCGAGCGCCGTGTCGGTGCGGTCCTGGGCATCATTGTCACTATAGCCCAGGTGCTATGCTGAGGTCCCATGATGCGGGCTGACGCCCTGCAGCGGATCACCGAGCTGCGGGAGCAGATCCACCACCACGACTACCTCTATTACGCCGAGGCCCGCCCCGAGATCTCCGACGCCGAGTATGACGCGCTCATGCGTGAGCTGCGCGAGCTCGAGGCGGCCTTTCCGAATCTAGTGACGCCCGACAGCCCGACCCAGCGGGTGGCCGGCGACCCAATCGCCGCGTTCCGCCCCGTCGAGCACCGGGCGGCGATGCTGTCGCTGGACAACGCGACCTCGCCGGACGACCTGCGCGAGTTCGAGGCGCGGCTGGGCCGGGCGCTGCCGGGCGCCCGCTTCGAATACGTCGCCGAGCCGAAGATCGACGGGCTCGGCATCGCGCTGCTCTACGAGCGCGGGCGCTTCATGCGCGGCGCGACGCGCGGCGACGGCCGCGTCGGTGAGGAGATCACGGCCAATCTCAAGACCATCCGCTCGCTGCCGATGGTGCTGCGCGGACCGCTCGCGAGCGTACCCGAGCTCGAGGTGCGCGGCGAGGTGTTCATGCCGCGCGCGGACTTCGAAGAGCTCAATCGCAGGCTTCAGGATTCCGGCGAGGGGACCTTCGCCAACCCGCGCAATGCGGCGGCCGGTGCCGTGCGGCAAAAAGATCCGGCGATCACCGCAAGCCGGCCGCTCGACATCTTTCTCTATCACCTCGCCGACGCGCGCGAGCTCGCGTTCCACACGTACTGGGACACGCTCGAGGCCATGCGTCAGGCGGGCTTCAAGACCAACCCGCGCGCCGAGCGCTGTCCGACGCTCAACGCGGTGATCGACTACTGCCGGCGGCTCGAGGCCGAGCGCGACGCGCTCGGCTACGACGCCGACGGCGCCGTGGTCAAGGTCGACGCGCTCGAGCAGCAGTGGCGTCTGGGCTCGACGACGCACCACCCGCGCTGGGCCATCGCGTTCAAGTTCGCGGCGCGGCAAGCGACGACCGTGGTGCAGGCGATCGAGGTCAACGTCGGCAAGACGGGCACGCTGACGCCCGTGGCAAAGCTCGCTCCCGTTCCGCTGGCCGGCGTGACGATCAGCAACGTGAGCCTGCACAACGAGGACGAGGTGCGGCGCAAGGACGTCCGTGTCGGCGATACCGTGCTGATCGAGCGCGCGGGCGACGTGATCCCCTACGTCGTTCAGGTCGTGATGTCCAAGCGCCCGCCCGATGCGGCGCCGTACGTGTATCCCGATCGCTGCCCGGTGTGCGGCCACTCGGCGGCGCGCTTGCCCGGCCAGGCGTACTGGCGCTGCCTGAACGCCGCGTGCCCGGCGCAGCTGAAGGCGCGGCTGCGCCACTTCGGCTCGCGGCGCGCGATGGACATCGAGCATCTGGGCGAAGCCGTCGTCGAGCAGCTCGTCGACAGCAAGCGCGTGAAGGACTTCGCCGACCTGTACACGCTCACCGCCGACGAGGTCGCCGCGCTCGAGCGGTTCGCCGAGAAGTCGGCCGAGAACCTCGTGGCCGCCATCCAGGCCAGCCGCACGCGCGGCCTCGCGCGGCTGCTGAACGCGCTCGGCATTCTGATGGTCGGCGAGCGCGTCGCGACACTGCTCGCCAACCAGTTCGGCCGCATGGAGCGACTGCAGCGCGCCACGGAGGCGGAGATCAACGCAATCCGCGGCATCGGCGACGAGCTGGCGCAGTCCATCCGTCGCTTCTTCGACGACGACGGCAACCGCGACGTGATCCGCCGTCTGGCCGAGGCCGGGGTCGAGATGACGCAGCCCGGCGTGGATACCGAGCGGCCACAGCCGCTCGCGGGCCAGACGTTCGTGGTCACCGGCGCGCTCGGGTCGCTCACGCGCGAGGCGGCGCGCGAGCTCATCGAGCGGCTCGGCGGTCGCGTGAGCAGCGCGGTGTCGAAGAAGACGAGCTACGTCGTGGTTGGAGAAGCGCCGGGCAGTAAGGCCGACGACGCGCGGCGGCTCGGCGTGCCGACGCTCGACGAGGCGGCGTTTCTGAAGCTGACGGGCCGCGCATGATCGCGCGCGCCGAGTACGGTGGTCGGATGCTCGTGTTCGGCGCGCTCGTGGCGGTACTGCTGGCCGGCTGCATCGGCGCTTCGACGTCGTCGCCGGCACCGGTCGACGTCGCCACGCCTGGCACGTGGACGTCGCTGGCGCCGATGCCGACGGCGCGCCAGGAGGTTGCCGTGGCCGCGCTTCGCGGCCACATCTGGGTGATCGGCGGCTTCAGCTCGACGGCCGAGCCCACCGCGACCGTGGAGAGCTACGATCCAGCGACCGATACGTGGACGGAACGGACGCCGCTGCCCGAGGCCGTGCACCACGCCGCGGCGGCCGTGGTGGGCGACCGGCTGTTCGTTATCGGCGGCTACACCGGCGGGCGCGTACGCTGGGAGCCGTCCGACAGCGTCTGGGAGTGGAACGACGCGCGCCGCGTGTGGGAGCCACGCACCACGATGCCGACCGCGCGCGGGGGCCTCGCCGTCGCCGCGCTCGACGGCCGCATCCACGCGCTCGGAGGCGCGCAGCGCGACCCGCTCAGCCAGCACCAGATCTACGACGTCGCCACCAACACATGGAAGGGCGCGAACGCGATGCCGACGCCGCGCGACCACCTGGCCGCGGTCGCCTTCCAGGGGCGGATCTGGGTGATCGGCGGACGCTCGTCGTTCATGGGCGATCAGTACGCCAACGTCGAGATCTACGATCCCGCCGTCGATGCCTGGCGCACGGGTGCCGCGCTGCCACGCGGGCGTGGCGGGCTCGCCGCCACGGTGCTCGGCGATCACATCTTCGTCTTCGGCGGCGAGGCGCCGCTGCGGATCTTCGCCGCGAACGAGATGTACGAGCCTGCGCGCGACGGCTGGATCGCCAAGGCGCCCCTGCCAACGCCGCGCCACGGCATCGGCGCGGTCGCGGTGGGCGGACGTATTTACGTGCCCGGTGGCGGCCGCGAGCCGGGCTTGGCCGTGACGGCCGTGAACGAGGCGTTCACGCCGTGAGCGCGGCCCTCGGTGCGCTCGTGCTCGCAGTCGTCCTCGTCACGCCGGCACTCGCCGGACCACGCGAGGACGCGCTCAAGGCGCTGGCGGACCCTGCCGACGCCGACGCCCGCCGCCGCGCGGCGACGACGCTTGCCGACAGCGGAACGATGGCGGATGTGTCGGCGCTGCTCGGCGCGCTCCGGGACGTCGATGCTCGCGTGCGCGGGCTGGCCGAGCACGCGCTGTGGCAGATCTGGAGTCGCTCGGGCGACGACGAGGTCGACCACCTGCTGCGCGCCGGCGTGTCCGAGATGCAGCACGGGTTGTTCGACGCTGCGATCGATACGTTCAGCGAGGTCATTCGTCGCCGTCCCGAGTTCGCGGAGGGGTGGAACAAGCGCGCGACCGCATATTACCTCGTCGGGGAGTATCGCAAGTCGGCCGCCGACTGCGACGAGGTCCTCAAACTCAACCCCACGCATTTCGGCGCGCTCAGCGGCTACGGCATGATCTGGCTCCGGCTCGACGAGCCCGCCCGCGCGCTCGAGCGGCTCGAGCAGGCGCTGGCCGTGAACCCCAACCTCGACTCGGTGCGCGAGACGGTCGACGAATTGCGTGCCATGCTCATCCAGCAACGCCGCAACGCAATCTAGCCCCGATGCACGAACGATCCAGCCGTGTGCCGAACGGGTCCTGCCGCGGCGGGCAGCCCCACGAAGCTCGCCACCCCCGCCCGGTGTGGGGTCCCCCGGCTCGCTTCGTGGGGCTCCCCGCCCGCCGCGTCACCCGTTCGGCCTCCGGCTGGATCGTTCATGCATCATTTCTAGCTGGACAGGAGGCGACATGATTGACGCGCTCAGAAAGATCACGAGCCCGAGCATCGCGAATGGCATCGAGACCTTCAAGCTGCGGCCGCGCAACGTCGGCCAGATGTCGTCCGAGATCCGCTGTCTGTTCCCCGAGCTCGGCCCGCTCGTCGGTTATGCCGTGCCTTGCGTGATCCGCGCCGAGCACGAGCCGCTGCAGGGTCACCGGTCGAGCACGTTCGAGTGGTGGGATTACGTGCAGACGATTCCGGCGCCCCGCGTGGTGGTGGTGCACGACATCGACGAGCCGCGCGGCCAGGGCGCGCAGTGGGGCGAGGTTCAGGCCAACATCCACAAGGCGCTCGGGTGCGTCGGCGTGGTTACCGACGGCTCCGTGCGCGATCTAGACGAGGTGCGAGCGCTCGGCTTCCAGTTCGCGGCGGCGCACGTCTCGGTGTCGCACGCCTGGGTGCACATGGTCGACTTCGGACTGCCCGTGAAAGTCGGCGGCCTGTGGATCAAGCCGGGCGAGCTCATTCACGCGGATCAGCACGGCGTCGTAACGATCCCCAAGGACATCGCCGGTCAGGTGGCGGAGGCGGTGGCGAAGATCGAGGCCGACGAGCGCAAGATCATCGGGGTGTGCCAGTCGCGTGACTTCACCGCCGACAAGCTCAAGGAGCTCTACAAGCAGATCCGCCCGGGCACGTACTGAGCGGCATGGAACACGTCAAGACGAACGCGATCAAGCTCGCCGTGCAGGCATGGCCGGATGCAGCGGCGCCACCCGAGCGCACCGTCGTCTGCATCCACGGCCTCACGAGCAATCACACCGTGTGGCTGTCGATGGTCGACGCGCTGGCGCCGCGGCGGCGGCTCGTCGCCTACGACCTCCGCGGCCGCGGCGACAGCGACAAGCCGGCGTCGGGCTACAGCCTCGCCATGCACGATGCCGACCTGCTCGGGCTCCTCGACCATCTCGGGCTCGCGCGCGCGACGCTGATGGGCCATTCGCTGGGCGCCCACATCGCGATGACGTTTGCGGCCAATCATCCGGACCGCGTCGCGAAGCTCGTGCTGTTCGACGGCGGACTCGACGTCCGCGCGGAGGTCCTCGACTCGCTCGCGCCCGCCGTCGCCCGGCTCGGCGTCGAGTTCCCCTCGCTCGACGGCTTCCTCGAGCGGCTGCGCGCGCTGCCGATGTTCGCGGGACGCTGGAACGACTATCTCGTCCGGCACTACACGTATGACGTCGAGCGCACGCCCGGCGGTGGCGTGCAGTCGAAGGTTCCGCGCCACGCGATCGAAGAAGAGGTCGCGAATCTACAGCGCGAGCGGCTCTGGGTCCGCCACCATCGCGTGCAGGCGCCGACGCTGCTGCTACGCGCGCCCGACGGCCTCCTCACCGCCACCGACTGCCTGATGACGCAGGACGAGGCGGAAGCGATGGCGCACGCGATCCCGCACTGCCGTCTCGTCGTCGTGCCGGGCACCAACCACTACACGATCCTGCTCTCGGCCAACGAGCTCGTGCGGCGGGAGGTCGACGCGTTCCTCGCGGCGTAGACTGCCCGTATGGAGATTCGGCCGCCCGGCCCCGGTGACGTCGAGGCCGTCATGACCCTCGCCGCCGACGTCATCGGACGCGAGCGCGCCGGCCCGTTCGTCCGTTCGCATCTCGAGCGGCACCACATGCTGGTCGCCGCGAACGACGGTCCGGTGCTCGGCATGATCGCGTACCGCACGGACTGGTTTCAGTGCACGTTCGTGTCGCTGGTCGCGGTGGCGAAGAGTCATCGCGAGCGCGGGGTCGCCCGCGCGCTGTTCCGCGCGGTGGAAGGCATGTCGCCGAGTCCCCGCCTGTTCTCGTCGACGGAGGAGACCAACGCCGTGTCCATTCGCATGCACACGGCGCTGGGCTTCGCTCCGTCGGGCCACATCGACAACCTGCCGCAGGGCTATCGGGAGCTTCTGTTTTACAAGCGGCTACCGCCGTGAGGCGTCGGCCGCCCGCGACAGCGTCTACAATGATGCCGCGATGAGCCGCCTCGTCGAGCCGCTCGGGCTGCACGACGTGCCCTGCCCGCTCTGCGGCGGTCGCGACGTCGTCACGCTCGGCTGGCTGCGTGACGTGTCGCTCGGCGTGCCGGGCACGTTTGCGCTGGCGCGCTGTCGCCGCTGCGGCCTGCTCCACCAGAATCCGCGTCTGCGCGACGACGAGCTCGTGCATGCATACCCCGACGACTACCCGCCGCATGCTCGTGACCCCGAGATGCCACGCATGCTGCGCGATGCCGGCCCGGCGGTCCGCTGGGCGCTGGCGCGCTGGCTGGGCTATCGGCACCTCGACGCGACGGGCGCCGGCGCGTCGGCGCGGTGGTGGGCCCGGCTGCACCGGCGGAAGATTTGTGAAAATTTTCCTCCGTGGACCGGGCACGGCCGTCTGCTCGACGTCGGCTGCGCGACCGGGCGCTTCCTGCATCGCATGCAGATTGTCGGCTGGCAGGTCGCAGGCATCGAGCTCGACCCGATCGCTGCGGCGACGGCGCGCACCGTGACGCCCGAGGTGTTCGTCGGCGATCCCGTGGACGCCGCGTTCGCCGACGGCAGCTTCGACGTCGTGACGTCGTTCCACGTGGTGGAGCACCTCACGCGTCCGATCGACGCGCTGGCGCGCATGATCCGCTGGCTTGCACCCGGCGGCGTCCTGATCGTCGAGGTGCCCAACGCCGGCGGCGCGGGCGGCCGCCTCTTCGGGCGCTACTGGAGCGGCCTCGATTTCCCGCGGCACCTCGTGCATTTCACGCCGGTGACGATGGCGGCCATGGTCGACCGCGCCGGCGGTCGGGTCACGGCGGCGTCGCACCGCACGAAACCGCGATACCTGACGCGCAGCGTGCGGCACTGGCTGCGCGACCAGCCGCGGCCCGGTTACCGCGCCGCGCTGGCGGCCCTCGACAGTCGCCTCGGCGGCGGTGCCGCCAAGCTGGCGCTCGAGTTGCTGTTGCCGATCAATCGCCGGTTCGGCCTCGGCGAGGTCGTCCGGTACACCATCCGCCGGAGGTAGACGCATGACCGCCGTGACCCCCGAGCCGAAAACGAAGGACGAGCTGCTGAATCAGGCCGCGCGCGAGTACAAGGCGTTTCACGAAACGCTCACGGGGCTGAACGAGGCGGACATGGGCGAGGTCTGGCTCGGACGATGGTCGATCAAGGACATCGTCGCCCACATCTCGGGGTGGCATCGCGAGATGGGCCCGGCCCTCGAGCGGCTGGCGCGCGGCGACAAGCCCGTGCCCGAGGGCGTGTCCTACGACGACGTCGACGCCTGGAACGCCAAGTTCAGCGCGGCCAGGCAGAGCGCTCCGGTCGCGGACGTGCTGCTCGAGTTCGACAAGTCACACGAGTACTTCATGCACGCCGCCGCCGGCGTGCCCGCGGAGCGGTTCGTGCCGGGCAAAACCGCGTGGAAGATCGTCGATGGCAACAGCGCGCACCACTACCGCGAGCACGCCGAGCAAATCCGCGCCTGGCGCCGCTCCCGCGGCGTCTGACGACCCCGCGCGAGCGGAGGGCGAGTGCCCTAGCGCGGCGCGACCGGGAACCGGACGCGGCACTTGAGGCCGGCGGGAAGCTTGTAGTCGGGGTTCGGCAGGTCGAGGCGTACGCCGAACGTGCCGCTCGCCGCGTCGACCACGCGGTCGACCACGCTGACCTTCGCGATGTGCGTGCCGCCGACCGGCGCCTCCGGCATCACTTCGGCGCGCATGCCAACGGTGACCCGACCGACCATCGTGACGGGCAGCAGTACCTCGATCCGCAGCGGATGGATCTGCGCGATCTTGACGATCGGCGCTTGCTTGGCGAACTCGCCCGGCGCCAGCATGCGCTCGGTCACCACGCCGGTGACCGGACTGTAGATCGTACGCAGCTTGAGCAGTGCTCCGGCGCGCTCGAGGTCCATCTCCGCGATGCGACGGTTCTCCTGCGCTTCGAGCACGCCGAGCTCGGCCAGGAGCTTCGTAGTCTCGGCCTCGTCGAGCTCCTTGAGCGGCACGAGATCTTTCTTGTACATCTCATCGGTGCGCTGGAAGCGACGCACGCCGAAATCCAGACGCACCTGGTTGGATTTGAGCGCCGATTCGATCTCCGCGCGCGCCCGCGCCTGCAGCACGGCGGCCTTTTCCACGCTCGACTCGAGTGTCGCGATGACGTCCTGCTCGCGAACGAGATCGCCGCGATCGACGAGCACGCGCTCGAGCAGGCCCTCGACCGGTGAGCTGACGGCCACGTGAACGTAGGGATAGATCAGGCACTCGTACGTCGAGGGTTGCGCGACGGTCGTCGTCGGCAGCAGCAGCGCGCCGGCAACCAGCATCACCAAGACACGTCTCACCAGGAAGCCTCCGCCATCACTCCGGCCGTCCGGAAAATGCGAGCGTGGACTCGAGCTGTTCGTCCACGCGCAAGAGATCGCCGCGCATCCGCGCGTGCAAGCGCTCCGCGGCCTTTTGCGCCAACGCCACCACCCGCCGCGCGAGCCACGTCGGCACCGATCCATCGGGGCGCGCGAACGCGGCCACCAGGCGTCGCCATCGCGGCCCGTGCAGGGCAAGCAGCTCGTCCTCCAGCGACAGGATCGCCTCCGCGCTGCCGGGCTCACCCTGCCGCCCGGATCGGCCGAAGAGCTGCCGGTCGATGCGGCGCGCCTCGTGACGCTCGGTGGCGATGACGTGCAGTCCGCCCAGCTCGCCCACGCCGGGACCAAGACGGATGTCCGTTCCGCGGCCGGCCATGTTCGTGGCGACGGTGATGCGGCCGCGCTGCCCGGCGTCGGCGACGATTTGCGCCTCCTCGGCGTCCTGGCGCGCGTTCAACACGCGGTGGGCCAGCCCCGCCTGGTCGAGCAGGCCGCTCAGGTGCTCGGACGCGGCCACCGAGCGTGTGCCGAGCAGGATCGGCCGACCGGACTCGTGCACGCGTACCACACGGTCGACCACGGCGTCCCAGCGATCGCCCTCGGACACGTACATGCGGTCCGGCTCGAGCGTGCGGCGCATCCGCCGGTTCGTCGGAATGGAGACGAGCGCGAGCCGGTAGACGGACCAGAGCTCCCCGCGAACCTCGCGCGCGGTGCCGGTCATCCCGGCCAGGCGCAGGTACCGCGTGAAGAATCGCTGATAACTGACCCGCGCAAGCGATTGATGCGGCGCCGTCACCGGGCACGCTTCCTTCACCTCGATGAGCTGGTGCAGGCCATGCTCCCACGAGCGATCGGCCATCACGCGACCGGTGAACTCGTCGACGATCTGCACCTTATCGTCGTGCACGAGGTAGTGCTGGTCGCGATGAAACAGGTGACGCGCCGTGAGTGCCTGGCGCACGAGCTCTTCGCGTCGCACGCGGCCGCGCCACACGCCGCCGAGCGGACGGGCGACGTCGTCGAGACGCGCGGCGCCCGCGTCCGTGAGACGGACCTCGCGGTCGCGAGGATCGATGATGAAGTCGCTCCCCGCCTCGAGCCGATCCGCGAGGGCGAGCGCGGTCGAAAACACGCGACGCTCGCCCCGGTCGCGGCCGCCGCCTGAGATGATGAGCGGGGTGCGGGCCTCGTCGATCAGCACGCTGTCCGCCTCGTCGACGATGGCGTAATGCAGCCCGCGCAGCACGAGCCGCCGCGCGCGCGCGTCATCGCCCGCGAGGCGCTCGAGCTGCAGCGCGATGCGTCCCGTGCGCTGGCCGAGGACCAGCCGGTCGCGCAGGTAATCGAATGCGATTTCCTTGTTGGTGACGTAGGTGATGTCGGCCGCATAGGCCGCGCGCCGCGCGTCGTTGTCCATGCCGTGCACGACGACGCCGACGCTGACGCCGAGCGCGCGGTAGATCGGCGTCATCCACTGCGCGTCACGCGTGGCCAGATAGTCGTTGACGGTGACGACGTGCACCGGAATGCCGGCGAGCGCGGCGGTGCTGGCGGCCAGTGTCGCGGTCAGCGTTTTGCCTTCACCCGTCTCCATCTCGGCGATCATGCCGTCGAGCAGCACGCGCCCGCCGACGAGCTGGACGTCGAAGTGCCGCTCGCCGAGGGTGCGGGCGGCGACCTCGCGCACGAGGGCAAACGCGCGCGCGACGGCGGGCGGTTCGAAGCGCCGCTGCCGGAGCGCCGCGCGCACGTCGTCGGCCGCCTCGCGCAGCGCGGCGTCGTCCCGCTCGGCGAGATCCTGCGCCTGCGCATCGACGAGGCGCGGAAAGCCCGCCCAGCGCCGCCACGACGCGCGTCGCCGGCGCAGCAGCGGGGCCATCACCCGGTCGCCGAAGCGATCGAACGCGCTCCGCGGCCGCACGCGGCGCTCCGCATACGCGCCGGTCGGCGTCTCGGGCAGCGTGGCCGATCTAGACATTGAAGCGCGACAGGAAGAGCTGACGCACCTGGTGGTACCACTGCTGGGCCAGCGGCTCACGGCCGTGATCGAACCGAACGTAGGCGCGCCCGCCGGCGTTCACGCGATCGGAACGCGCGGGCAGGTCGACGTCGACCTGAAACACCTTCTGGAGCGCGGTCGTGCCGTACTGGTCGCGCGGGTCGACCGGAATCGGGCCCCCGCCCTCGGTGCCCAGCGCGCTCGCGGGCAGCTTCTCCGAGCCGCCGGGCACGATGCGGTGCACGAGCGCGTCCACGGGCTGCTCCAGCCGCTCGGCCAGCCGCACGTGGACGGCGTGGGTGTGCTCGCGGACGAGGTCGACCGTGCCCTGCGGCACCACCGCGCGCACGGTGACGCTGTCGAGCTGCACGACGTAGCCGAGCAGGTCGCCCTTCTTGACGAAGCGGCCCGGCAAATCCTCGGGCGCGGCGATGACGAACGAGCCGGTGGTGAGCGCGCGTACCGTCAGCTCCGACGCGCGCTCACGGGCGCGCGCGTACGCCTCCTGCGCGTACCGCAATTCTTCGAGGATGATCGCCGCCTTCACGACGTCGACGGGACGCTGCTCGGCGTAGCGGGCTTCGAGCTCGCGCACCCGGCCGGCGAGCTGCGCAACCTGGGACGAGAGCTCGCTGTCGCGCAGCAACACCAGCACATCGCCCCGCCGCACCGGCGCGCCCGGTGTCGCGACCACCTCTCCGACGAAGCCTTCGGTCCCGGCGCGGACGTACGCTTCCTCGGGGATCCACACCACGCCCTCGACCAGGCTGCGATAGGGCACGGGCAGCACGCCGATCACGAGGACGACGATGGCGACGGCCACGGCCGTTGTGCTGAGCGCACGCAGGCGGACTTTGCGCAGCCGGGGGCTGCGGAAGACGAAGCGCACGCCCTTCACGAGGGGGACGCCGATCCACGCGACGGCGGTGAGCAGCGCGAAGAGGACCGCGAGCCAGAAGTAATGGTCGCCGATGAACATGACGATGCCGACGACCACGAGAATCCGGTACACGAAGGAGGCGACGGCGTACGCGACGAACCACCAGCGCTCACCCGGCGTCGCGGTCGGAACCTCGGCGTCGCGGCGCCCGAAGACGTAACGCTCACCGAGGAAGCCGAGATACGCGTTGGCGCGCTGCCGGAGATTCGGGATCTCGAGCGCGTCGGCGAGGATGTAGTAACCGTCAAAGCGCAGCAGCGGGTTGCCGTTGAAGAGCAGCGTCGAGACGCCCGCGATGAGGATGGTGTTGTAGGCCACGAGGCGTAGCACGCCCGGTTCGGCGGCGACCCACACGTACGTGGCCAGCGCGGCCAGGAACACCTCGACGATCATGCCGGCGGCGCCCACGAGCACGCGATGCCACTTGTTGCGGAACGCCGACGTCGCGGACGCATCGACGTACGGCACCGGCGTCACGACGAGCAGCATGACGCCCATGTCGTGCACCTCGCCGCCGAAGGCCTTCGTCATGTACGCGTGACCGAGCTCGTGCAGCGATTTGATGATCGGGAAGATGAGCCACAGCACGACGAGATTCTGCGGCGCGAGCATACGGCCCACGAGATCGTGCGTCAGGTCGGTCCACGACATCCCGACGAGCACGGCGGCCGGCACGACGGCCACGATCCAGAGCACGATGCCCGGCCAGCCGACCAGCGGCCGCACGAGCGGCAGCGTCGCGCGCAGCAATCGCTCGGGATCGAACAGCGGGAATCGCCACGAGAAGATGCTGAAGATCTGCTGTTGCCAGCGGCGGCGCTGCTGCTTCTCGTACCGCTCGAACAGCTCGGCGGCATCGGGCGAGACGTTGCACTGCAGCACGTCGGCGGCGTGCAGCTGCCCCAGCAGATGGATGACGTCGTCCTGCGTGGGCGCGTCGTCGCCCAGACGCTCGCACGCCGTCTCCCACAGCTCCTGTGTCGTCCGCTGGCCGTCCATCAGCCCCACGAACAGATACGCCTGCGGCGTGAACCGGTGGAACCGCTGGTTCGCGCGATCCTCCAGCACGTACCACGGTTCGCCCCGGTACTGGTGCCGGACGATGCGGGCATGACTGCGCAGCCGCGGCTGCAGGTCCGCCACGCGATACCAGTTGTTGCTGAACAGCGGCCCCGTCATGCGTTACGGCCACCACGTCCACAGCTTCAGCCGCACCCAGTCGATGGCCTGGCGCGTCCAGATCCACACGAGCAGGCGGCGATCGATCGTGACCTTGCCGACGCCTTCCATACCCGGCCGCAGCCGCTCCGGGGTGCGGTCGAGCTTGCCCTCGACGCGGAAGTAATTGCGCCCCTCTCTGGCGATCGAGACCGGCGTGAGCTTTCGCACCTGGAACGGCAGCACCTCGGTGGGCCACGCGGTGAGCAGCAGCTGTCCCGGCTGGCCCACCTTGATGTCCGCGATGTCTCGCTCGTCGACCTGCGCCACCACCCGATACTCGTCGAGCGGCGCAATCTCGAACAGCACTTGTCCGCGCTCGACGGGCGCGTTGAGCGACTGGCTCAGGTCGCCCGTCACCACGATGCCGCCGAAGCCGGCGACCACGCGCGTGCGCGCGAGCTGCTCTTCGATCAGCGCGAGCTGTGCGCGCGCCTGCTCGACTTGCGCGCCGAAGATGTTCACCTGTGCGGCCTCGCGCTTGGCGAGCGCCTGCTGGTACTGGCGGGCGAGCTGGTCTTGCTGTGCGAGCCACTTCAGCCGCTCGAGCTTGAGCTCTCGGTCGTCGAGCATCACGAGCAGATCGCCCTCGCGCACGAGGTCGCCGGCGCGGACGGGCGCCTGCCGGATATAGCCGTTGAACGGCGCGACCGCCGCGCGGCGCACGCCCGCTTCGATCGTCGTGCGGGCGGACACGCGGTAGTCGGCTTTCGCGAGCACCAGAAACGCCACGACCGCGACGGCGCCGACCACACCGAGCTTGAGCGCGACGTGGGCCGGGCCGATGACAGCACCGAGATGTCGCCGTGCGTGATCGAACGCCTTCGCGGCAAGCCAGCGGTCGTCGCGTCGCTGCAGCTCGAGCACCGGCCCCGCCACCGCCGCCACCGCTTCGCACAGCTCGAGCGTCGCGGGCTCGAACGGCGTTCCGCCCGAGCGCTCCAGCGTGAGCGCGCCCACGAGCCGCCCCCCCTCGGCCAGCGGCACCGTGCAGACCGCGCCGGAGCCGTGCTGGCGCGACAGCTCCTCGTGGGCCCGCGTGACGCGCGCGGCGTCCGAGCCGCGCGCGGGATAGAGCACCGTCGCGCCCTGATCGAGCGCCTCGTCCATGACCGCTTCGATCGCGCGGATGAGATTCGTTTGCTTGCCGAACTGCGCGCTGTGCGACACGCCGCGCACACGCGCGCGACCGCGCGTGACGAATCCGACGCTCACGCGATCGCACGCCAGACGGGTCGCCAGCGTCGTGGCGAACGAGGTCGTCGCTCCATAGAACCGGTCGTGGCCGAGCGCGCTCGCGACGAGATCGAGCACGGTCTGGAGCCGGAGTCGCGCGCCTTCCGCGCTCGCGGGGTCGACGCGCAGCGGCGTGAGCCGATGCACGAGCACCTCGAGCCAGCCCGCGCCCCATTGCAGCTGACGCAGGGTGACGTCGACGTTGCGGTCCGGATGCGGCTCGAGCTCGACGGCGACGACACCGTAGAGCTTGCCCTCGACCTCGATCGGATACGCGACGTCGTACCGCTCGCCGCTCACACGTGTGGCGGCCGCCGGCCCGTCCTCCGGCGAGGCGCCGTTGCGCTGGCGGCGCAGCACCACGCCGTGGCGCTGCGCCAGCGCTTTCTCGGCTACCTCGGCGAGATGCTGAACACTCTGCCGATCCGGCCAGGCGGCAACGGGCGCGAAGCGTCCGACGGCGGGCGAGCCGGCGATGACGACGGCGCTGCAGGCGCCGGGCAACATCCGGCACTGGAGAGCGAGCCAGCCGCGGTAGAAGTCTTCGGGCGTTCGCGCCTGGGCGAAGTCGCGCCAGACGGACGATTCGGGATCAATGGATGGTGGTGCGGCCGGCATATGAAATTGTCAGCGTAATGAATCGAGCCGCCGACGCCGCCTCCGGCATCCCGGAGGCGGCGTGCGGCGGCGCACTGCCACGACTACGCCGACGGCGTCTCGCCGGGACGCGGTCCCTCGACGGCGAGCGCGCCAAAGCGCGTCTCGTGCTCGCGCATCAAATTGTTCAGCAGAATCGCGAGCCGCTTCGCGGCAAACGGTGTGAGGATGATCCGGTCGGTGAGCTGCACGGTCACCTCGCGCTGCCCCGCGTGCCACGCCTGGTTGATGCCAAAGAGCAGAACGACCTCCTCGCGCGTGCTCGCGACATTGCACACGTTCGCGTAGGAGCTCTTCATATTCGCGTCGTCCCACTTGATCTGCGGCGCGGTCGCGGCGACCTCCACCCGCCGAGTCGGCGTGCTCTCCCGAGTCTCATTCACCGTCGCCATCGCGTCTCCTTCCATCAACGAATCAAAATTTTCGGGTCGAACGGACCCGGCGCGAACATCTTGACTGCCGTGCGCTCGGGCATATTAATCGAAACCGCCCTCGCGCGGCATGGCTTTCGTCAGCAGACGTCCACGCCCGCAGAAATATAGGCGTTACCGCGACTCGTGTCCGGGCCGCAGGCGGCGCACCAGTTCATACAGAGCGCTCTTGCCGCCGGCATACCCCTCACGCTGCAAACGACGGAGCAGTTCCGCTCCTGTCAGCCGCGGATCCGTCGACAGCCATTGGGCGATTCGCGGGCTATAGGGCTCGACCGTGGATGGTCGACCGACACCTCGGGGGCGAGTGGGCGGTTCGTGGTTGAGGGTCTCCATGCCGCCCGACACAGCAAGGGATATTCCACAGCCGGGGACACCGCTAACTAGCTGATCGTGCGGAGCTGAGCGAGCCGAGCCGGCGAGCCGCGAGCGGCGCCCGCGCCAACTGTAAAGTTTGTCGACGAACGGTCAGCTCTCCGACGCCTTCGTGACGCCGTCGACGAGCTCGTTCGGCGTGAACGGCTTGAGGACCACCGTCTGGACGCCCGACTCGGTGGCTTTCGTCAGCACCTCGCGCGTACCGTGCGCGGTGATCATCACGACGCGAACGTCGGGCCGCAGGCCCCAGGCACGCTGGACGAAATCCAAGCCGTTGAGCTCGGGCATCTTGTAGTCGACGACGATGAGGTCCGCCGACTCGGTGCCGAGATGCGCGAGCGCTTCGTCGGCGCGTGTGAAACCGTGCACGGTGTGGCCCTTCGCCTGCAGCACCTGCACGCACATGCGAACAATGGCGGGTTCGTCATCGACCACGATGATCGTCACGAGCCGGCGCCCCGCCGCTCGTCGGCGCGCAGCTTGTACTCGACGGAGTCGACCAGCGCGCGCCAGGACGCCTCGATGATGTTGTCGGCGACGCCGACGGTGCCCCAGGTGTCCGCGCTGTCGCCGGACGTGATCAGTACGCGCGTCTTGGCCGCCGTGCCCTTGGACTCGTCGAGGATGCGGACCTTGTAGTCGAGCAGACGCATCTCCTTGAGATTGGGATAGAACTCCTCGAGCGCCTTTCGCAGCGCGTGATCGAGCGCATTGACGGGACCGTTGCCGGCCGCGGCGGTGTGTTCGAGCATGCCTTTGACGCGCACGCGAACGGTCGCCTCCGCCACCGGCTCGCCATCGGCGCTCGCCTCTTCGACGATCACGCGATAGGCATCGAGGTCGAAGTACGGCTTGTGGCGGCCGAGCGCGCGCTCCATCAACAGCTCGAACGACGCCTCGGCGCCCTCGAACTGGAAGCCCTCGTCCTCGAGCTGCTTGAGTCGCTCCAGAATGCGCCGCGTCTCCGGCGTGTCGTGCTCGAGATCGATGCCATACTCGCGGGCCTTCCAGAGGACGTTCGACTTGCCCGCGAGCTCGGAGATCAGCACACGCCGATGATTGCCGATCGCCTCGGGGTCGACGTGCTCGTACGTGTGCGCGTGCTTGAGCACGGCGGACACGTGCATGCCGCCCTTGTGGGCGAACGCGGAGTCGCCGACGTACGGCTGCGCGTCCCATGGTTTGCGGTTGGCCAGCTCGGACACGAAGCGCGACACGTCGCGGAGCTCGCGCAGGTTGTTCTCGGGAATGCAGGCGAGCCCGAGCTTGAGCACGAGGCTCGGGATGACCGACACGAGGTTCGCGTTGCCGCAGCGCTCACCGAACCCGTTGATCGTCCCCTGGACCTGGTCGATACCCTCGGCCACCGCGGCCAACGAGTTCGCCACCGCGCACTCGGCGTCGTTGTGGACGTGAATGCCGAGCGGCGTTTGCACCGAGCGGCGCACTTCGCGCACGATCTGCACGAGCTCGCTCGGAAGCGTGCCGCCGTTGGTGTCGCAGAGAATGAGCCAGTGCGCGCCCGCCCCCTCCGCGGCCTTCAGCGTCGCGAGCGCGTATTCTCGGTTGGCGCGAAAGCCGTCGAAAAAGTGCTCGGCGTCGAACATGACCTCGTCCATTCTCGGCCGCAGCCAAGCGATGGTGTCGGTGATCATCGCGAGGTTTTCGTCACACGTCGTGCCGAGCGCTTCGGTGACGTGGAAGTCCCACGACTTGCCGACGATCGTGGCGACGGGCGCTCCGGCGTCGACGAGCGCCCGCATGTTCGGATCACCCTCGGCCTTGCCACCCGCCCGCCGCGTCATGCTGAAGGCGGCGAGCTTCGCGTGCTTGAACGCGACGTCTTGCATCCGGCGAAAAAAGCGGAGATCCTTCGGATTCGAGCCGGGCCAGCCGCCTTCTATATAGTGGATGCCGAGCGCATCAAGCCGGGTGGCGAGCCGCACCTTGTCTTCCATGGAAAAGGACACGCCTTCGCCCTGTGTTCCATCTCGAAGCGTCGTGTCGTAAATCTTGATCAAACGGCGCATTTCTACGGCCTCCGGCCCGGCGTCGTTGCGCGTTCTGTCATGATCGGCTACGGGCCGGGACGGTGTCAAGAAGCGGCCCCGCCGGCACTGGCGTTGCACTCGTCACGCGTGGAGGGCTCTGCATGCGGCCACTGGCGATTCTCGGCATCGTCCTGATCGTGCTCGGCGCGATTGCGCTCGCGTATCAGGGCATCAGTTACACCACGAAGGAAAAGGTTGTGGACCTTGGGCCGCTGAAGGTCGAGGCGGAGAAGCAGAAGACGATCCCGCTGCCCCCCGTGCTGGGCGGCGTGGCGGTGGTCGTCGGCGTCGTGCTGCTGATCGCGGGCGCGCGCGGTCGCGGCTGAGTCGCGGCGGGCGCGGCGCGGTCGAGGCTCGTCTCGAGCCGCGCCTTCACCGCGGGCCACTCGTCCTCGAGAATCGAGAAGTACACCGTGTCGCGCTGGTACCCCTTGACGCGCATGTGGCGGCGCAGCACGCCTTCGCGCACGGCGCCGAGGCGCGCGATCGCCTCCTGCGAGCGCACGTTGCGCGCGTCGGTCTTGAGCGCAACGCGTACGCAGCCGAGGGTCTCGAAACAGTGGCGCAGAAAGAGATACTTCGACTCCGTGTTCGCCGGGGTGCGCCAGAATTTGCGCGCGAGGAACGTGGCGCCGATCTCCACCTGGCGATCCGCGGGCCGCACGTCGAGGAGCCGTGTGGAGCCGATCGCCTGGCCGGTGGCGTTCCAGACCTGCGCATACACGACCGATAGACCGCGCGCCATCGCGTCTTTCGCCTCGCGCACGAGCGTCAACGTCTCGTCGATCGAACGTGGCGGATCCCACGCGAGGTAGCGGCAGACTTCATCGTCGGACATCGCAGCGAAAAGGCCGGGCGCGTGGCGCTCGTCGATCGGCTCCAACGTGAGCCAGCGTCCCTTCAGCGGGACCGGCGCCAGGTGCACTACACCACGCCGGCGGCGCGGAGGCGGCGCACGTCCGTGCGGCGGACGCCGAGCACCCGCGTGAGCACGCGCTCGGTATCGGCACCGAGCACCGGCGCGGCGCTCACGGCCCGCCCCGGCGTGCCGTGCAGGCGCATCGGCACGCCCATCATTTTGACCGTCTTCGCTTTGGGGTGAGGCAGCGAGACGACCATGCCGCGCGCTTTGAGGTGCTCCGACTCGCACACTTCGGGCACGGTGCGGATGCGTCCGGCGGGAACACCGGCGGTCTCGAGTCGCTTCAGCCAGTCCTCCGCGGGTCTCGTGCTCAGGATCTCGTTGAGTCGCGGCACGAGCGTCGCGCGATGCTCCACGCGCGACGCCACGGTGGCATATCGCGGTTCTTTGGCGAGGTCCGGCTGCTCGAGCGCGACACAGCAACGCTGCCACAACGAGTCGTTGGCGGCGCCGATCACGATGTAGGCGTCGGCCGCCCTGAAGACCTCGTACGGAACGATCGACGGATGCTCGTTGCCGCGCCGTGCCGGCGTGCGCCCCGCGTTCAGGTACATCCCGGCCTGATACGTCAGGAGCGATGCCATGACGTCGAGCATGGCGATCTCGACCTTCTGACCACGCTTCGTCCGCTGCCGTACGAGCAGCGCGAGCGTGACCCCGTGCGCGCCCGACATGCCAGCCACCAGATCCGCGATCGAGTTGCCGACCTTCACCGGCGGTCCGTCGGCGAAGCCGGTCAGATCCATGACGCCCGACTCGGCCTGCACGATGAGATCGTAGCCGCCGCGATGCGCATCGGGCCCCGACTCGCCAAACCCGGACATCGCGCAGTACACAAGCCGCGGATTGAGCTTCGACAGCGTCGCATAGCCGAGCCCCAGCTTCTCCATCGTGCCGGCGCGAAAGTTTTCGAGCACGACGTCGCTCTTCTTCGCGAGGCGTTTGAGGATGTCGCGGCCCTCGGGCGCCTTGAGGTTCAGCGTGATGCTGTGCTTGTTGCGATTGACTGACATGAAGTACGTCGATTCGCCGCCGGCGAACGGCGGCCAGCCGCGCGTGTCGTCACCCTTCCCCGGCTCCTCGATCTTGATGATCTCCGCGCCCATGTCCCCGAGCAGCATCGCGCAGTACGGTCCGGCCAGGACGCGCGTGAGGTCGAGCACACGGATGCCCTTCAGCGGCGCGTCAGCTCGTGGCATCGGTTCGTCCTTTCACGATTCGCTTCGCCAGACTGCGCGCGATGGCGTTGACACGGTCGCCCGCGTGGCCCGCGCGGCGCCAGAACAGCCGCGCGCGCTCCATCGCACCCATGTGCGCGAAGTAGTAGATGTTGTTCACGGCCTCGATGGAGACGATGGAGCCGATGCGCAACCCGCGCGTCTCGGCGCCGTGGCAGACAAACCTCGCACCGCCCTCGAGCTCCACGATGGCGATGTGCAGCGGCGAGCGGAAGCCTTCGGGCGCGGCGTGCAGCGTCGTGAACGAGATCACCTGCCCGATGCCAGGCACGCTGGTGGGCGTCATCGGCACGGGATGCCATGGGCACCACGTGGCTGGAGGCGCGACGACGGCGTCGCAGCGCGGACAGCGCGAGGCGGCAATCGTCTCGATCATTTGTAGCGGGGACCGCGAGCTCGGTTAAGACCGAGGGTGGCCTGTTCTAGATGCGGCGTGGCGCCGCTCAACGGCGTCAGTCGCCCCTCGTGGCGCCGCTCAACGGCGCTTACCAACTGCGGCGTGGCGCCGCTCAACGGCGTCATTCGACCCTCGTGGCTCCGCTCAACGGCGCCTACCGACTGCGGCGCGTTCAACGGAGCTTCCGACGGCGCCGTGGTCATCGATCCCGCTCGAGGATCGTGACCCAGTTGTTCGTGGCGAGCCCACCGATCGACTGCGCGAGCGCGACGTTGCCCGCCACCTGTCGCTCGCCCGCGCGTTCGGTCAGCTGCCACACGCACTCCACCACCTGCGCCAGCCCGGTGGCCGCGAGCGGGTGGCCACGCGCCTTGAGACCGCCCGACGGGTTCACCGGCAATCGGCCGTCGAGCGCCGTCTCGCCGTCGAGCGTGGCGCGCCCGGCCTTGCCGGGCGGCACGAGATTGAGATCTTCGAGCGAGATCAGCTCGAACGGCGCGAACGCGTCGTGAATCTCCGCGAAGTCGATGCGCGCGGGGCCGAAGCCCGCCATCGCGAACGCCGCGCGCGCGGCGTCGCGCGTAGCGCGAAAGTGCGTCACGTCGGCGCGGTGGCGCACGGCGAGCGCGTCGGCTCCCTGGCCGATGCCCGCGATACGCACGGGCCCGCGCTCCGCCGTCAGCACGACCGCGGCGGCGCCGTCGGAAATCGGGCAGCAATGCAGCAGCCGCAGCGGGTCGGCGACCATCCGGCTGTCCATCACTTCTTCGGGCGTGACGGGCTGCTGGAAATGCGCGTAGGGGTTCCGTGCCGCGTTTCCGTGATTCTTCACGGCGACCTGCGCGATTTCGCGGGCGGTGACTCCCCGCCGTGTCATCAGCGCGCGCGTCACGAGCCCCGCGAGCGCGGGCATCGTCGCACCGTATGCGCGCTCATAAGGATCGATCGAGCGTCCGATGATCTCGGAGACCCGCGGCGTCGGCAGATGCGTCATCTTTTCGCCGCCCACCACGAGGACTGTGCGATGCAGATTCGCCGCGACCTGGGCGACGCCCGCATAGAGCGCGGCGGCGCCGGATGACGTCGCCGTCTCCACCCGCAGCGCGGGCGTCTCGGCGAAACCCATATAGGTGGCGATGTTCGAGGCGAAATTGCCGTCGCCCA
This sequence comes from Candidatus Methylomirabilota bacterium, assembly GCA_046723475.1. GTDB lineage: Bacteria > Methylomirabilota > Methylomirabilia > Rokubacteriales > CSP1-6 > AR12. The sequence goes on along the minus strand of JBKOUQ010000132.1, from coordinate 44,678 downwards.
CGAACTCTTCGGGATTCATCGTCGCGACGATGATGAACTCCGGTCGCTCACGCCCTGCGGCGGCGAGCGCGGCATGCGCCGCGTCCGCCATGAGGTCACCGAGCGGCTCGCTGCGCCGCCCGATGCGCGTCATCCCCGCGCCAGCGATCCAGACGTTCGGCATGGCCGTCGCCCATCCTGCCGGGTAGCGGCCGAAAGGTCAATTTGCGCGCGCACGACCGGGGCGCCTGACGGGTGCCGGCGGGTTACCTCGCGTGCGAAACCGTCCGCGACATCGCCTCCCGGCGGCCCGCAGCCCGAACGGGCGGTCGGGTCGATGCGGCGACTGGTCTGGCGCCGGACGGACGGCCCGTGGCTGCGCTCGGGCGCGCGGACTCGGCGGGCGTGGCCGGGCGCGCGGCCGGCACGATCGGCGACGGCACCGCGCCCTCGGCGGACGCCCGACCGTTGCGACCCGGCGGCGGCGGCGCGGCAACCCGCAGCTCGCGGATCAGCCGCAACAGATACGTGCGCTGCAACCCGAGCGTGCGAGCCGCGTGGGTGCGGTTGCCGCGCGCCGCGAGCAGCGTGGTTTCGATGAGGCGCCGCTTGAAGTCCGACACGGCGCCGTGATATCCGCGGATCTCGTTTCCGTTGTGTGGATCGGCGAGAACGTTCATGACGGCGCGGACGATGCGACGCGCGTGCCACACACGGCGCGCGAAAATTCGCGGCGACGATGCGCCTGGCGGACGCGCCTGCCCTGCACGCAGGGCGGCGTGCACAAAAACGAAGGGCCCTCGCGTGACGCGAGGGCCCTTCGTGGTGTCCGACGCGACGCCGAACGGTCAGGCTTTCGTCGCGGGCTTCACTCCGGGGTGGTCCTTGAAGAACTGCTTGTTGAGCTCGATGAAGTTCTTCCACTGATCCGGAGTCTCGTCCTCGGCGAAAATCGCCTTCACCGGACAAACGGGCTCGCAGGCTCCGCAGTCGATGCACTCGTCGGGATGGATGTAGAGCATCGTGTCGCCCTCGTAGATGCAGTCGACGGGGCAGACCTCGACGCAGGCTTTGTCCTTCACGTTGATGCAGGGCTCCGCAATGATATACGGCATCAAGGCCTCCCCGGCTCTCTGAGCGATGTGGTCGGACCAAGCATTCTTAACTCGCCGTCCATATTGTGTCAAGCAATCCGGGCGCTTGGGCTCGACCGCCGTTATTGCGTGCGCAGCCGTGGATCGAGCGCGTCGCGCAGCGAATCGCCGAACAGATTGAACGCGAACACCGAGAGGCTGATCGCGAGTCCGGGAAAGATCGCCATCCACGGCGCGGTCTCGGCGAACTCGACGGCGGCGCCACGCAGCATCAGGCCCCACGCCGCCGTCGGCTCCTGCACGCCGAGCCCGAGGAACGACAACGACGCCTCGGCGAGGACCGCCTGGCCGAGAAACGCCGTCAGCATGATGAGGTACGGCGCCATGACGTTGGGGAGCATGTGGCGGAGCACGATCCGCGCGTGACGAAAGCCCGCGGCGCGCGCGGCGTCGACGAAGGGCATCTCGCGAATCGCGAGCGCGGAGGAGCGAATGACGAGCGCCGAGCGTGGAATCATCGGCACCATGATCGCGATGATGAGGTTGGGAATGGAGTTGCCGACGATCGCGACGAGGGCGAGCGCGAGGATGATCAGCGGGAACGACAGGAACACGTCCATCACGCGCTGCAAGTAAAGATCGATGCGGCCGCCGAAGTAGGCGCTCGCGACGCCGAGGATGGCGCCGAGGGTCGCGCCGAGCACGGACGAGCCGAAGCCGACCATGAGGGCGGTGCGCGAGCCGAAGATCAGCCGCGACAGCACGTCGCGGCCGAACGAATCGGTGCCGAGCCAGTGTGACAGCGACGGGCGCGCGAGCATCGCGGCGAAGTCGACGGCCTCGGGATCGTACGGCGCGATCAGCGGAGCGGCGAGAGCGACCGTGAACATGATCACGATCACCGCGCCGCCGAAGGCGCCGAGCGGCCGCGCGCGAGCGAACTCGCGTGCCGCGCTGAGCCAGCGGGACAGCGTGCTGGGCGGCGCCGGCTCGACGGCTTCGGGAACCTGAACGGGGACGCGCGCGACGGCCATGTCAGCGGTACCGGATGCGCGGATCGATCCACGCGTAGCCGACGTCCATGAGGAAGTTCGCGACGATGAAGCAGCCGGCCACGATCATCACGAGCGCCTGGATCAACGTGTAGTCACGATGAGCCACCGCCTGCACGAACAAGAGCCCGAGGCCGTTGAGATTGAACACCTGCTCCGTGACCACGAGACCACCGATGAGAAACGCGAACTCGACGGCGACGACCGTGAGCACCGGCAGCATCGCGTTTTTGAGCGCGTGACGCGACAGGATCAGCCGCTGCACGAGCCCCTTCGCGCGCGCGGTGCGAATGTAATCCTCGCGCAGCACCTCGAGCATCGCCGAGCGCGTCATCCGCGTGGCGACCGCAGAATACCGATAGCCGACCGCGAGCGCGGGCCAGATCAGCTGCTTGAGGTTCTCGAGCGGGTTGGCCCAGAACGGCGTGTACACCATCGGCGGCAGCCAGTGGAACACGACGAGCAAGAACAAGATGAACACGATCCCCAGCCAGAACGATGGCGTGGCCAACCCCGCGATCGAGAAAATGCGGATCGCGTAGTCGACCCAGGTGTCCTGCTTGAGCGCAGCGAGCACGCCGAGCGGAATGGCGAGCAACACCGCCACCACCGTCGCCATGAGCGCCACCTGCAGCGACAGCGCGAAGCGCAGCCGGATCTCCTGCCAGATCGGCGCGCCCGTCCACATCGACTCCCCGAAGTCCAGGTGCGCGACGCCGATGATCCACGTCGCAAACTGCTTCCAGAGCGGCTGATCGAGACCGATTCGCGCGCGTTCCTTGTCGATCACCTCCTGCGACACGGAGCCGCGGTCGCCCGAGTAGCGCAACTCCACCACGTCGCCGGGGATGACACGGATCAGCACGAACGTGAGCAGCGCGACGCCGAGCAGCGTCGGGAACATCAGCAAGAACCGTTTGATCAAATATTTCCACATGGTGGTTGGCGGGGACGCGGCCTCGGCCGCGTCCCCGCGCGCGAATTACTCCGACAGCCAGACGGTGTCGAGCTGGTTGTTGAGATAGTGGCTGGGGGTGATCGTCCAGCCGTGCACCTTCGCCAGGTGCGGGATGATGCGGTGCCACTGCAGCGTGTAGATCACGTGCGCTTCGTCGTCGAGCAGCCGCTTCTCGAACTCGCGGATGAGCTTCTTGCGCTCCTCGATGTCCGTCGTGCGCGCCTGCCGGCTGTAGAGATCGTCGATGACGGTGTCCTTGTGCTTGCCGTAGTTCGCGTCCGACGTGCTGACGAACCGGGCAAGGTCCAGGTCGGGCTCGACGATGAATCCGCACTGGAAGTCCATCGCGACGTCGAAATCGCCGCGCTTGAGCATCGGATGATATGCGGAGGCCTCGATGAACTCCTGCCGCACGTTGAGACCGATCTGCTTCCACTGCGAGATGAGCCAGATGCCGAGCGGCTCGTACGGGTGCGGAATGCCGCGGTTCTTGAAGACGAACGAAAAGCCCTCTGGCACGCCGGCTTCCTTCAGCAGGCGCTTGGCCTCCGCGCGGTTCTTGGCGATGTCGTGGCCATAGCCGGCGAGCTTCTCGAGCTCCGCGGGCGGCGTCGCGTACGGTGTGCCCGGAACCTGGATGCCGCCGACGTCTTTCACCAGCGTGATCTTCGACAGGGCCTTCGACGCCTCGTAGCGGTCGAGCGCGAGGCTCAACGCCCGGCGCACGCGCTTGTCGGCGAACGGCTTTTTCTCGTGGTGCATCGAGACGAAGTTGAGGCAGTCCCAGGGACTCTCCTGCACCGCGATCTTGTTGCCGAGCGCTTGCACGAGCTGGTCGCGCTCGGGCGGGCTGAACGAGCGGAACTGGATCATGGCGCGCTCACCGCGAATCGCGGCCACCTGCGCCGCCGACGCGCTGATGAAGATCGCGCGGTAGCCGTCGAGATACGGCTTGCCCTTGTCCCAGTAGTCCGGGTTCTTCTTGCCGACCCAGTGCGAGCCCTTGACGTGCTCGACGAATTTGAAGGGGCCGGTCCCCATGACGTGGGTTTCGTACCAGTGCGGATCTTTGGCGAGAATATCCGCCTTGTAGATCCAGTTCCACGGCGAGGCCACCGCCAGCAGGAAGGACGTTTCGGGCCACTTCAGCTTGAACACGACCGTGTTCGGGTCCGGCGCCTCGACCGACGTGACGGCATCGTACATGTCCTTGCGGAGCGACTTGATGCCGGCCGGCGGCTTGATGATCTTGTCGTACGAGGCCTTGACGTCCTTGGACGTCATCTCACTGCCGTCGTGGAACTTCACGCCCTTGTGCAGCTTGAACGTGTACGTCAAGCCGTCCTTGCTGACCGTCCACGACTCGGCGAGATCACCGACAGGCTTGGTGCCCGTCTTGTCGGTCGGATCCACGCGCAGCAGCGTGTTGTAGTGCGGGGCCGTCGGATGGATCAGGCCGAACGTCTCTTCCTGATGAGCGTCGTACGCCGGCGGCTCGGACGGAACGACGAAGACGAGTTCGCCGCCAGAGCGAGGCTGGTCCTGTGCAGCCGCCGGAAGTGTCGCGACAAGCACCCCCAGGGGGGGCACAAGCAGGGTGATGAGCACCGCGCCGAAGGCGCAAGCCAAGGGGCGTCGCATGAGCTACCTCCTCGGCGGCCGGAGGCGGGGACCGCCCGACCGTCACGTATCAATCGTTGCAGTGAAAACCGATAGAAAGCTCGAAAGGTTGCCGATAGTTAGCCGTGGTCTGACCGCGCTGTCAAGCGCCCGTCATACCAGCAGGCAGGCGGCCCAGTGCCCCGGCTTCACCTCGCGCAGCTCCGGCACGACGCGCCGGCAACGCTCCTCGGCGAGCGGACAGCGCGGATGGAACACACAGCCGCTGGGCGGATTGAGCGGGCTTGGAACCTCGCCGCCGAGCACGAGATGCTCGCGACGCGCTTCCAGCTCGGGATCGGGAATCGGCACTGCCGACAGCAGCGCCCGTGTGTACGGATGCAGCGGATCGTCATAGAGCGTCTTGCGATCCGCGAGCTCGACGATCTTGCCGAGGTACATCACCGCGACGCGGTCGGAGATGTGCCGCACGACGGCGAGATCGTGCGCGATGAACAGGTACGTGAGCCCGAACTCGGCCTGCAGATCCTCGAGCAGGTTGATGATCTGCGCCTGAATGGAGACGTCGAGTGCGGACACCGGCTCGTCGCACACGATGAGCGTTGGCTCCATGGCGAGCGCGCGCGCGATGCCCACGCGCTGGCGCTGCCCGCCGGAGAGCTGGTGCGGATAGCGCGCCGCATGCTGCGGCAGCAGGCCGACGTGCCGGAGCAGGTCGCGGACGCGGTCGCGCCGCGCGCCTGCTCCGCGGACGATGCCGTGCACGGCGAGCGGCTCGGCGATGATCTCGCCGACCGTCATGCGCGGATTCAGGGAGCTGTAGGGATCCTGAAAGATGACCTGCAGTCGCCGTCGCACGGCGCGCAGCTCGTGGGGATCGAGCTTGGTGAGGTCGCGGCCCTCGAAGACGATCTCGCCCGACGTCGGCGTCTCGAGCTGCAGGATGCAGCGACCGGTCGTCGTCTTGCCGCAGCCGGATTCGCCGACCAGGCCGAGCGTCTCGCCACTACGGATGGAGAACGACACGCCGTCCACCGCGCGAACGACCCCGCGCCGGCGGCCGAAGAGTCCGCCGCCGACCTCGAAGTGCTTGACCAGGTTGCGCACCTCGAGCACGACCTCGCCCGGCGCACCCGTGGCGGCCGTGGTTGCGCTCGGGGCCGGGTGCGGAGCCGTCATCGCGCCTCTCCGACCGCCTCACGCTCCGCGCGCGTCGTCAGTCGCTCGGCCTCCCAGCACGCCGTCACGTGCTCATGGCCGGCCTGCGGGTACCGCGCGCCGATCGCGCGCAGCGGCGGCCTCTCGACGACACATCGCTCGACGCGAAACGCGCAGCGCGGCGCGAACGCGCAGCCGCCCGGCAGCCGCGCCAGGTCCGGCGGCTGGCCCTCGATCGGATCGAGGCGGGCGCGCCGCGGCTCGTCCAGGCGCGGCACCGAGCGCAGCAGCCCGAGCGTGTAGGGATGCCGCGGATTGGCGTAGATCTCGCGCGCCGTGCCGCGCTCGATGATCTTGCCCGCGTACATCACGTTCACGCGATCGGCGTAGCGCGCGACGATGCCGAGGTTGTGCGTGATCATCAGCATGGCGACGCCGAGCCGCCGCGACAGGCTCTTCATCAGCTCGAGGATCTGGGCCTGGATCGTAACGTCGAGCGCGGTCGTCGGCTCGTCGGCAAGGACCAGCGATGGCTCGCACGAGAGTGCCATCGCGATCATCATCCGCTGTCGCATGCCGCCGCTGAACTGGTGCGGATACTGTGTGAGACGGCGCGCCGGATCCGGGATGCCGACCATCGACAAGAGCTCCGCCGCGCGCCCGCGGGCCGCCGTCGGCGTCATACCGAGATGCGTCTCGAGCCCTTCCGTGATCTGCCGGCCGATCGTGAGCACCGGATTGAGCGACGTCATCGGCTCCTGGAAGATCATGGCGATCTCGCGCCCGCGCACGCGGCGCATCGCTTCTTCGTCGAGCGCAAGCAGGTCGCGGCCCTTGAACAGGATGCGGCCGCTGACGATGCGACCTGCGGGAGCCGCCACGAGACGCATGATCGACAGCGCGCTGACCGACTTACCGCAGCCGGACTCACCGACCAGCGCAACCGTCTCGCCCTCGGCGACGTCCCAGGAGACGCCGTCGACGGCGCGCACGACGCCGCCGCGCGTCAGAAAATGCGTCTGGAGGTCGACGACTTCGAGGAGAGTACCCACTGCGCGCGGGAGTGTAGCATGTGTCTCGCCAGCGAGAATGCTACACGCAGCGGCCGGTCGCGAGCTCCGTCGCACCCCGCGCGAGCGTTGCGTACTCGCGGCTGATCGCCTCCGCCACGCACGGCCACCGGTGCTGCGACGCCCAGCGCTGCCCTTCCCGACCGAGCCGCCAGCGCAGGGCGCCGTCGGCAAGCACGCGGGCAATCGTGTCGGCGAGCGCGCAGGGGTCGCCTTCGGGCACCAGCAGGCCGGTCACACCGTCGCGCACGGTCGTCTGCAGCCCGCCGACGCGCGAGGCGACCACCGGACTGCCGCACGCCATCGCCTCGAGCGCGACCATGCCGAAGGATTCGTAGTAGGACGGCAACACGATGACGTCGGCCGCAACGTACCAATCCCGTAGACGTTCCTGGGGCTGCGCGCCGACGAACGTCACGGCGTTGGCCAGACCGAGCGTGGTGACGCGGCGACGAACGCCAGCTTCGTGCGCATCTACCGGCTCGTCCGTCTCTCCACCGACGACCACCAGCCGAGCGCCGATGCCGCGGCCGCGCAGACACCCGAGCGCGTCGAGCAGCGTCTCCAGTCCCTTGATCGGTGCGATGCGCCCGACGTAGAGCAGCAGCGGGCCTCGCGCGACGCCCAGGACGTCGCGCGCGATTGCGGCATCGCCTCCGCGGAACAGGTCCGTGTCGACGCCACACGGGATGACCGCTACGCGGGATGCGTCGGCTCCGTACGCCTTCACGAGACCGGCACGCTCGATGGCGTTGGCGGCGACCAGCCGGTCGGCGGCGCCGACAATTCGCCGCTCCTCGGCGAGGCGCAGCGCGGGTTCCCGCTCGGCCACCACGCCGGCACCGTTCTTCATGGCGGCGAGCGTGTGGAACATCTGCACGAGCGGCACGCCCCAGCGCGCGCGGAGGCTCAGCCCGACCAGGCCGGACAGCCAGTAATGGCCGTGCACCAGATCGTAGTCGGCGCCGTTCGCGAGGCGCCACGCCTCCACGCCGTCGACGAACTCCTCGAGATACGCGTGCACTCGCTCGCGCGCCATCGGCGCCTGCGGCCCCGCCGGCAGGTGGATCACCCGCGCGCCGTCTCCCAGGCGAACCACGCGGGAGATGGCGGGATTCTGCGAGCGCGTGAACACGTCGACGGCGGCGCCCATGCGCGCGAGCTCGCGGGCGAGCTCGCGCACGTAAACATTCATCCCGCCGGTTTCCTTGCCGCCGAGCGCCGCGAGGGGGCAGGTGTGCACGCTCAGCATCGCGACGCGCAGGGGGGTCATGCGCGCGGTCCGTCGATTTGTTGTAGCGGGGTCCGCGAGGACGGGTACGGCGGTGGGTGGCCTGCTCTAGGCACGCGTGGCTCCGCTCAACGGCGCGGTCACCGCGTTGGAGATGGTCACTCGAAGCACGTCTTCCAGACGCGGCTCGAACTCCAGCTTGTAGCGCTCTTCGCCGCGCAAAAAGTCGAAGCGCGACCGGCCGCGCGCGATCGCATCGCGAATCACGTGCGCCAAGAGCACGAGCCCCGGGGAAAGCGCGGCGCGCTCCGGCGCGAAACCGGAATTGTAGAGGCCGACCGTGCCGTCCCACTCGAGACACACGAACGAGGCGATCGGCGTCCCCGCGGCCTCGAGAAACCACAGCGCGACGGCCTCGCGCTCGGCGAGCGCGGGCAGGACGCGGCGGAAGAACAGCTCCATCCGTTCGTCCATGAACTTCGCCTTGCCGACGCGCGAGGCGCGGTGCAGCTCGATGAAATCGCCGAGCCGGGCCGCGACGGCGTCCGGAGCGCGCACGGCAACGGCGCGCCCGTCCGGCACTTCACGCTCGAAGCGACGAATCTTGCGGCTGAGCTCGTGGCGATGTTTTCCGGAAAGCGAGGCGAGGTAGAGATCCCAGGAGGCCGGCAGATCGAGGACGGGACAGCGCTCCTCGAGCGCGACGTCCGTGACGAGACCGAGTGTCGTCGCGAGCGCGGGAACCGTCCGCGTGGTGGGCGACGCGGCGGGCACCGCATGCAGAACCCAGCGCTTGGGATCACCACCGCGACTGGCGAGCAGTGCCGACCAGGCGTCGTCCTCGTGCCCTGCGCGGACGATCAGATCGAGATAATCCGACACGTCGGCGCCGCCCACCAGCTCGAGCGCGTCCGGCGCAATCTCGTAGAGCGGCAGGATCGCGACGAGCCGACCGTCGCCGTCGCGAACGTGTCGCACGTCGAGCCGGCAGCCTTCGGCAAAGACCGCGGCCCACTGGTGCTGCCACGTCCATCCCAGGAACGGCGCGCGGCAGCGGGCCGCCGCGACGATCTCGTCCCAGGCGGCCGCCTCCGACGCGTCGAGGCGGTCGGCAGACTCGACCTTGAGGGGGGTCACAGATCCTCTGACGAGCCCGCGGTGTCCAGGGATTCGTCGGCGCTCGCGCCGGCCTCCCCCGTCCCCTCCCCGCCTGTCTCGGCTTCGGTCATCGCCTCGTCCACGGCGGAATCGAAGTCGTCGCCGAGCTCGTCGCCGAACTCCTGTCCCATCTTCTTCATGAACCGCGCGACGCTGGCCGGATCGTTCTCGTCGAGATCGCCGACGCCGCCGTCCGCGAGCGCTTCGAGCCGTGCGTCTTCCGACTTCACCGTGGAAAAACGCGACATCAGTCGTGTCAGCGCCGTCGACCCACACCGGGGACACGCCGGTGGCTCCGCGGACGAGAGCGTTCGCACCAGCAGGCTGACACGGCGCCGACAGTCGTGGCAGTCGTACTCGTAAATCGGCATTTCGGTGAAGTTTAGCACGGCGTTACGTCGCGGCTGCGCCCACGAACAGCGCTTCCAGCCGATCGACCGCGCGATCCCAGTCGAACGCGCTCGTCACGAACGCCTGGCCCGCCGCGGCCAGCTGCCCTCGCAGTGGCGCATCGGTCGCCATCCGAGCGAGGCACGCGGCCAGACGCTCGACGTCGCGGCGCGGCGCGACCAGCGCCGTGTCAGCGTCACGCGCGTAGTCGCGGCTGCCGCCGTTGTCGTACGTCACGAGGGCGGCCCCGCACGCCATCGCCTCCATCGACGGCATGCCGAGGCCCTCGTCCCACGACGGACACAGATAGATCTCGCAGCCGCTGTAGAGTTCCGCGAGCCTCTCCTGAGGCGGATTCGCGTGGAACTCGTCGTACGGCACGCGCTCTCGGGGCGGCTTCACGCCGAACCCGACGAGCCATAGCCCGGGCACGCGCGCTCGCACGTGCCGGACGGCGTCGAGACCGTCGGCGACGCCTTTCCACGCGTAGTCGTGGTGCAGCATCAGCACGCGGGGGCGCGACGTCGTCACGCGCACCGGCACGGGGTGGAACAGCGCGCGATCGACGGGAGTCACGAGCACGTCGCTTTCGGCGGCGAAGCGCTCGCGCAAGACGTCGGCCAGCCACGTGGAGATGACGATGCGGCGTAGCGGCAGCCGATACGTCGCGTCCACCGTCGCGGGCGCGCCGTGATACAGGCTCTCGTAGTGCTGGATGAGATAGAACTTCGCGCCACACCGGGTGGGCGCCGCGGCCACCACCGGCGCCGATTGCCACGCCGTGGCAAGCGTGACGTCGGCGTCGGGCAGCGCCGCGGCCTCCCAGCGTGGCACCCAGCGCACACGCGGCCGAAAGTTCGTGACCCACGTGGGGCCGGCGCCGCGCACGTTCCGCCACCCCGCGCTCATCGCGCCTCGCGCGGGGACCACGAGCGTGACGGCGTGACCGCGGATCGCGAGTCGATCGGCATACGTCAGAATCGCGCGCACGCCGCCGGCGATGCGCAGGTGCGGACAGAGGACGGTGACTCTCAGATCAGATCGCCATCGACACCGTCCCCGTGTTCCGGTAGGCCGCCGGATCGAGGACGACGTTGACGCACCACACCTCGCCGCTGCCGAGCGCCTTGTCGAGCGCGGGCGCGAGCTCACGCGGCTCACGGACCAGAGCGCCGCGCGCGCCGAGCGCCTCGGCCAGCACGTCGAAGCGCGTGTACGGCAACGACGTGGCGACGGCACGGTCGGCGCCGTAGAACGACAGCTGGGGGTTGCGGATCTGGCCCCAGCCGCCGTCGTTGCCGACCACGCACACGAACGGCAGCCGGAAGCGCACCGCCGTCTCGAGCTCCATGGCGTTGAGGCCGAGCGCGCCGTCGCCGGCCACGAGAATGACGGGTCGGTCTCGATGCAGCAGCTTGGCCGTGAGCGCGAACGACGGCCCGACGCCGAGACAACCGAGCGGGCCGGGATCGAGCCACTGCCCCGGACGGTGCAGCGTCACGATCTTCGATGTGCAGCCGACGACGTCGCCGCCGTCGCCGACGACGATCGTGTCCGGGCCGACCACACGCGCGATCTCGGCCGCCAGGCGGTAATGGGCGATCGGCACGTCGTCGGACGCGCAGTACGCCGCGAGCTTCTCGCGGCTCTCCCGCTCCTTCGTGCGCACGCTTGCGAGCCACGGCGCGACACGCGCCGCCATCGAGGCCGGGACGACGTCGCCTGCCTGGCGCAGGATCACGCCGAGATCGCCGGCCATGCCGAGCGCGAGCGGGCGATTGCGGCCGAGCTCGGCCGGATCGCTGTCGACCATCACCACGCGCGCGTCCTCCGCGAACGTCGGCGGTCGCCCGTAGCCCAGCCGAAAGTCGAGCGGCGCGCCGAGCACGAGCACGAGATCCGCACGGCCGAGCGCCATCGAGCGCGCTTGTGCGAACGCGTTCGGATGGCTCGTCGGCAGGGCACCGCGCCCCGCGCCGTTCATGAACACCGGCACACCGGCGCGCTCGGCAAAGGTCGCCAGGACTTCTGCGGCGTCGTCCCACCAGATCCCGCCGCCGGCCAGGATGACAGGGCGCTCGGCGCCCGCGAGCAGCCGCCCGAGCGTCGCGAGCGCGCCCGCGTCGGCCGCCGGCCGCGGCCGATGCACGTAGTCGGTCGGGATGGGGGCCAGGCGGTCCTCGATCGTCGTCATCAAGAGGTCGATCGGGATCTCGACGAACACCGGGCCTGGACGGCCGGACAGCGCGGTACGGATCGCCGTCGTCAGCACCTCGGGAATCTGGCGCGTCTCCGGCACCGTGAACGAGGCCTTGGTGATCGGCCGGAACAGGGCGACCTGCTCCATTTCCTGCAGCGCGCCGAGCCCGCGCAGGCCGAGCGGCGCGGCGCCTCCGATCAAGAGCAGCGGGCTGCGTGCGGCCTGGGCGTTGGCAACACCCGTGACCGCGTCAGTCACTCCGGGTCCCGGCGCCACCATCGCCACGCCGACGTTGCGCGTCAGCCGTGCGTACGCGTCGGCGCAATGCGCGGCGGCCTGCTCGTGGCGCGTATCGATCACGGCGATCCCCTCGTCGAGACAGCCGTCGTAGATCGGCAGCAAGTGTCCGCCGCACAGCGTGAACACGTGGCGCACGCCGGCCTGCCGCAGCACGCGCGCGACGAGCTGCCCGCCGGTGAGGTCAGCCACGAAGCTTGGGAAGCACCTCGGCCGCGAAGCGCTCGACCTGCTCGCGGTCCTGCGCGGCCGGCCCGATCGGGCTCAGGATGACGTAGTTGCAGCCCGCCGCGCGGAAGCGGTCGAGCTGCTCGGCGCACTGCTCGGGCGTGCCGATGATCCCGTACTTGCGCGCGAGCGGTTCGAAGTTCTGCGCGTAGCGCTTCGTCAGAGCCTCCGCCCACACCGTCTTGGCGGATTCCCAGTCGCGTCCGATCGTGACGAATGCCAGGTGCGCGGCGGCGAACCCCTCGAGCTTGCGGCCCGCGGCGTCCGCCGCGGCGCGGATCTTGTCGAGGCTCTGCGCATAGCGGTCAGCCTGCACGACGTACGCAACCCAGCCGTCACCCTGCCGGCCCGCGCGCGTCAGCGCCGCGTCCGAGCGGCCGCCCACCCAGATCGGCGGTCCGGGCTTCTGCACCGGCTTGGGATCGATCGATACGGCGGAAAACTGCGTGAAGCGACCCTTGAACGTGGCGGGCGTATCTCGCCACAGCGTGCGCACGACGTCGATCGCCTCGGTCACCCGCGCACCCCGCTCGCGATGCGGCACGCCGCACAGCTCGAACTCCTTGGGATTCTCGCCGCCCACGCCGACACCGAAGACGAACCGCCCACCCGACAGCACGTCGAGGGTCGCGGTGATCTTCGCGGCGATCGCCGGGGCGCGCAGCGCGAGCAGGTAGACGGCGCTGCCGAGCCGCAGCCGAGTCGTGATCGGCACATAGCTGGCCAACAGCGTCAACGACTCGTAGATCGGGTTGTGAAACGACACGTGGTCGCCGCACCACACGCTGTCGAAGCCGAGCGCCTCGATGCGACGGACCAGGTCGAACTGCTCCTGCGGCGCCTTGAGCTGGAGTGAGACACCGAAGCCCAGTGCGGCCGCGGTCACCTCGGGAACCCAGCGTTACCGATGGTGGACGGGTTGATGGGGTTCATGTTCATGGTCGAGTGCATCGTGCAGGCTGCATGATAACTCGGCCGATCATCGAGCGTGCGCGGGTCGGACCGCTCGAGTCGGAGGGGACTACGTTGACCCACCGAGGGGTCACGCCTAGACTCCGCCTACCTAGCAGTCAATGCGAAAAGGTTCCACCCCGCCCTTGCATCGGCGGGGTGGTCGCATTTTGGGGGGCAGTGCGGGCTGGCCACGCTCCACGTCCATCCCGACGAGTCGGCGGATCTGGAGTTCTCCTCCACGGGCTCTCGCTTCTACGTGTTCGCGGCGACGTGGATAGACGATCCGGGCCCGCTCGCCAGGGACTTAACAGCACTGAAGTTCCACCTGTTGAAGGCCGGGCCCCTCGACCGAGACTCATTCCACGCCACCGAAGATCTCCAGACGCTCGCGATCGAGCGTCCAAACGATGACCCAGTACACGACCTGGAGGTACGCCTCGATCGTGCTTGAGACGCGTTACATCAACCCGTCGATCCGCGACCCGTTGGATTTCTACCCGAAGTTCGCCTCAATGATGCTGCGCTTTGAACCGCGCCAGTTCCCGGAGACCCGGTTACGTGACTGTCGCCAGCTCGGCCGAAGCCGAGTGGTGACGGTAACAGGCCTGCTCACACTCGTCGCGGGAAGCATACCCGAGCGGCTCCAGCAGGCGGCGCGTGTTGTACCACGCGACCCACTCCAGCGTGGCGAACTCGACGTCCTCGATTCCTTTCCGCGGCCCGCGCCGGTAGGTTTCTTCAGTCTTGTAGAGGCCGATGACGGATTCCGCGAGCGCGTTGTGGTACGAATCCCCGTGCTGCCGACGCGTCGCCGCGCTCGCGGCCCTCGCGTTCCTCGGCTCATGCTCACTCGCAAATGCGCAGTCGAAGGTCAATATCCAGGCGGTGTACCTCGGTCAATGCGATGCGTCCTACGTCTCATCATCATCGACCTCAATCAGGAATCCCCAGGCCGGACCACGCTGAGACCCGCGCGGACGGCTGCTCCGCGCCGCGCTCGGTTTCCTCGGCCTCGAACCACGCGAGCCAAGCTGCGGTTTCTGCATGCCTGCTTCGACAAACTGGCGCGGTGTCGGCGACGTGGTCGCCGGCATGGCGCGCCAGGAGTACGACCTCGAGCTGCGGCGCTACGACGGCCGCGACTGGCGCGCGATGTTCTTCCTGAGTGGTTTCGCACACTCGCTCACTGCGGATGCGGGCAGCGCGTGGGCGCGGAGTCCGTGGGGAAGCGGTGCAGCGCGCGGCATAACGACAATGATGCCTCGCCGTTCCGCGAGGGGGTAGAGAGCGAGCAACGCATGACCAAGCTGTTATCGGACGGCCCTCGCGACGATCCTCTCGATCGGGATCCCACAGACCTATTACGATCTCGTAAACGCGAGCCGCGCCGGGTGTCTGACCCTACCTTGGCACGCACTGCCCGTTGACGTACGTCTGGCCGTACGCGCATTGCGTTGACGGAAGGGCCGCCGGCGTCGGAAACGGGCGGACGCCGATGCCCGGATTCGCGCTCGGGCTCCCGCCCTCGTCGGATGGACTCGCGGAGGGTGATCCGGTCCCGCCCGCATCGGCCGCGCCACTCGGCGCACCAGCGCCGCTCGGTGCGCCGGCGCCACTCGACGCGCCAGCACTCGGCGATCCCCCACCGCTCGGCGCACCAGAGCCAGCCGCCGGCGCGCCGGTGCCCGAGCCAGCACCAGAGCCCGCGCCCGGTCCATGGGCCAGCGCCAACGACGCCGTCATCGGCGTGAGCAGCAGCACGGCGACGAGCAGAAACGACAAAACAGGCAGCATTTCTTTCATGGTCCCTCCCGAGCGAACGCGCAACGGGCAGCAACGACGATCCGCACCTTATGCGCCGATGCGAGGACGTACGCCTTTGACGTCGGTAGAGGCGCCGCGCTGGTTGTTTTCATATCGTCCTCCAGCTTCAGCCCTCGACGCCGACGCTACCAGAGAGTCGAACGAGAGCCCATTGCCCTCTTGGTCATGGGTCGATACGCACTTAGTCCATACATGGGAGCCCGGGCAACGTTTTCCCGGCGCATTGGATGAAATGCCGGTCGGCGAGCGTGACGTCGAGCGTCACTTATAGTTGACTATGACGCCGGGACACAGTTGACTATGACGCCGGGACACATAGGAATGACCTCAGGCGGATTCGCAGGGGCAAGGGCATGAGCCAGTACGCGCTCGGGAAGGCGACTAAACCCGAGGTGTCGCGCGAATACATCCGAAAGCTCGAAGCCGGAAAATCGGATCCGACGATAGGGATGCTCCAACGGCTCGCGAAGGTTCTCGGCGTGCCGCTGACGGCGCTCCTCGATAGACGGAGACCGACGACACGTGCCGGTGAGTGGAATTGGTGACAGGGGCTTGGGTCGGCATCAGGTGGCTGCTATGGCTGCTCGACGCGTCAACAAACACAGATCGGCAAATCCTCCGGCCCATGCTCGGAGGCGAGCAGCAGCGGTGGCGATGCGAGCCGTTCGACGATGCCGAGGGGCGCCGCTACAAGTGCACGGCGCCCGCCGAGTACCGACGTCTGGGAATTCGCGTATTTGACGCGCCCACCGTCGGCTACCGCGGGAAGGCGTCCTTGACGCCGCCATCCACGGTGAGCGTGCAGCCCGTCGTCTTCGACGCGCGGTCGGAGGCGAGGAAGAGCACCGCCTCCCCAACGTCCTCGGGCAGGATCCGCGCGCCAAGCAGGTTGCGCTTGCGATAGAAATCCTCGAGCTGATCGACGGCGATGCCCTGCGCGGCGGCGCGCTCGCGCCGCACGTCCTCGGACCAGAGCTTGCTGTCCTGAAAGACGGCGTCGGGGTTCACGATGTTCGAGCGGATGCCGTGCGGCGCGCCCTCGAGGGCCAGCACCTTCGCGAGCTGCGCCTCCGCCGCCTTGGCCGCCGAGTACGCGGCGAAATCCTTGCCCGGCGACATCACGTTCTTGGTGGCGACGAAGACGAGTGCGCCACCGAGCCCTTGCGGGATCAGAATGCGCATCGCCTCACGGGCCACGAGGAAGTGGCCCGTCGCGTTGACCGCGAACGAGCGCTCCCAGTCGGCCAGCGCCATGCGATCCACCGGCGCCGAGTGCGCGATGCCGGCATTCGAAACGAGGATGTCGAGGCCGCCATACGCGAGCACCGTCGCCTCGAACGCGGCACGCACCGACGCCTCGCTCGTGACGTCCATGCGCAGGCCGATGGCGCGACCTCCGCCGACGGCCGCGCTCACCTCGTCGGCCGTCCGGCGCGCCCCGGCCTCGTCGAGATCGCCGACGACGACGTGCGCGCCTTCCGCGGCCAGGCGTCGCACGACGGCGCGGCCGATGCCCGAGCCACCACCCGTGACGAGCGCGATGCGCCGCGCGAGCTCTTTCTCCGGCGGCGCAAGCGTGAGCTTGTAGAGCTCGAGCGGCCAGTACTCGACGTCGTACGCATCCTTCGCGCTGAGCGACACGTAGCGGCCGAACGCGGTCGCATTGCCGATGACGTCGATCGTGTGGTGATAGATGTCGTCCACGATGCCGGCCGTGCGGCGGTCGCGTCCCGCCGTGAACATGCCGAGCCCGGGCACGAGCACGACGCGCGGCATCGGATCGGTCAGCTCGGCGCCCGACTCACGATACGTGTCGAAGTACGTGGTGTAGTCGGAAACGAATTGGCCGATCGCATCGTCGATGGCCGTCCACACGGCGTCCGCGGAGCCCGGCGTCTGACCGAGCGGCACGAAGCACGGCAGGCGCTTGGTATAGATCGTGTGATCGGGTGTCGCCGGGCCGACCTGCGACACAGCCGGCGCATCCATCGACGAGGTGAACTCGGTGACCGCGTCGCCGTCGTCGAACGTCACGATGACGCGCCGCTGTCGCCCGAGACGACCGCGCAGCCGCGGCGCCACGCCGAGCGCGATGGCCCGTCGCGTGGCGGGATCGAGCACAGGCACGCGCGGGCCGCCGAAGACGCGGCGCCCTTTGCGGCGCTCGGCAATGACCTCCTCGGCGCGCGTGATCAGCTCGATCGTCGCCTCATAGGCCTCGCGCACCGTGGCGCCCCACGTGATCGTGCCGTGACGCTCGAGCACGAGCGCGCGCGCTTCGGGGTGCTCGGCGATCGCGTCGGCGACCTCTCGCGAGATTTTGAAGCCCGGCCGACGGTATTCGAGCGGAATGACGTCCTTGCCGTACACGGAGGTCAGCACCTCGCGCGGCCGGTCGTTGTTCGTCAGCGACACGATCGCATCCGCGTGGGTGTGCACGACCGCGTGCGCGTCGACGAACCCGTGCAGCAGCGTTTCGATCGAGGGCCGCACGCCGCCCGGATCTTGCAGCGCGTGCGCGAGGTAGCCGACCATGTCCTGGTCGCCCATGTCGTGCCGCTCGAGCAGCGCGCGGATGTCGTCCATGCGCACGCCCGGGAAGTCTTTGCGCTGAACTGATTTCAGGTCGGATCCACTGCCCTTCACGCGCAGCACGGGGATCTCACGGCCGCGGTGATCGCGCTCGACGGTCTTGATCGAGGTGTTGCCGCCGCCCCACACGACCAGCGACGTCTCGGCGCCAACGAGCCGGGAGGCGTACACGAGGAGGTCGAGGCCTTGGAGCGTCGCGGCGTCGGCGTCGTTCCAGCGCGACTTCATCGCGCGCTCACCATATCACAGCGCATGACGAACGATCAGGCAGCAGACACACGTCGGGGGCGCGAGAAGCGCGCCCCCGTGGGGTTCGTTTCGTCGAGCGAGCGCTCAGCGCGAGCCGAGGATCGTGCCGCACTCGTTCTGCGTCTTGTACGCGCCGTAGCCCGTGCCGAGGGCCGCGCCGGCGATGCCGCCGAGAAGAGCGCCCTTGCCGGCGCCGTTACCGCCCTTGACCACCGCGCCTCCCGCAGCGCCGAGGCCCGCACCGAGTAGCGCCCCGATCGCACCAGGCTTGGCGATTCGGATGGCGCGATCGGTTCCGGTGGTGCAATCAGCCGGCGCGGTGGCCACGCGCGTGACCGGGGCCGGCGCTTCGGTGCGAACAACGGCCGGCGTGATCGAGGGACGGGCGACGGCGGGGGTGACGCGCGCCGCGGACGGCGAGATCGATGCGGCATACGGCATCGCCGCACGCGCGGTTAGCGGCGTGACTGGCGCCGACTGCGCCTGGGCCTCCGCCGGCGGTCGCAGCATCCACGCCGTGGTGAGGCCGGTGCTCAGTGCAGTGACACCCGTGAGGGCCACAGCGATCGTCGCGAGCTTCCAGTGCTTCCTCTCCATGGCTTTGTCCTCCGTTCAGCCGATCAGACGGCATGTTGCGGAGGTGTATTCGGCGCACGAGCCCGAAATCCTTACAATCCCCGCCAATGGCGGCCGCGCTCGGCGCGACGTTGACGACCCCGATCGTATTCACGCCGGCGAGTGGACGGCAACGATGTTGAAGCCGTACCCTTATCTTCCGCTCCGGGAGGACATTGATGACCGCGCAGCTCGATAACCTCATGATGAACTATCCGCTGACGCTGCCGCACTTCATCGAACGAACGCGGCGGGTGTTCGCCAAGAAAACCCTCGCGACGCGCGTGCCCGGCGTGGGCCTCGAGCGCATGGACTACGGACGCTGGGCGGAGCGCACGCAGCGTCTGGCCGGCGCGCTGAAGGCGCTCGGCGTCGGCAAGGGCGACCGTGTCGGTACGTTCGCCTGGAACTCGCACCGCCATCTCGAGGTCTACTTCGCGGCGCCGTGCATGGGCGCGGTGCTGCACACCGTCAACATCCGTCTGTCGGCCGCCGATCTGACCTACATCATCAATCACGCGGGCGACAAGGTCCTCATCGTCGACGCCTCGTGCTGGCCCACGCTGGAGCCGATTCGCGCGCAGCTCAAGACGGTGCAGCACGTCATCGTGATGAAGGACACACCCACCGCCCAGATTCCGCTTGGCGCGCTCGACTACGAGACGCTGCTGGCCGACGCGCGACCGATGGAGAGCTGGCCGTCGCTGTCGGAGACGGATGCCGCCGGCATCTGCTACACGTCGGGTACGACCGGGCATCCCAATGGGGCGGTCTACACGCATCGGGCGGTCTTTCTGCACAGCCTGGCGTCGTCGACCACCGATCTGTTCGGCATCAGCGAGCGCGACGTCATCCTGCACATCGTGCCGATGTTCCACGCCAACGGATGGTGCGTTCCGTTTGCCGGCGTGCTGAACGGCGCCACGCAGATCTTCGGCGGACCCAATCCCCAGCCGCGCGACATCATCGAGATGGTCCACACCGAGCGGGTGACGTTCGTGGGCGCGGTGCCGACGGTGTGGATTGCGATCGACGCGATCCTCGAGGCCGAGCCCCACTGGGACATCTCGTCGATCCGCTGCATCCCCATCGGCGGCTCCGCGGCGCCCCGCACGCTGATCGAGAAGTTCGACAAGAAGTACCGCGCGCCGATGCTGCACGCGTGGGGCATGACGGAGATGACGCCGCTCGGCACCGTGTGCCGGCTGAAGTCGTACATGGACGCGCTGTCCGACGACGAGCGCTACGCGATCCGCGCCAAGCAGGGATACATCGCTGCCGGCGTCGACATGCGCATCGTGAACGACGAGGGCGTCGAGCAGCCGTGGGACGGCAAGAGCGTGGGCGAGATCCAGGTGCGCGGGCCGTGGGTGATTCGCTCGTACTACGATAATCCCGAATCCGCCGATCGCTTTACCGCCGACGGCTGGTTCCGTACCGGTGACGTCGCGTCGATCGATCCCGAGGGCTACGTGCAGATCACCGACCGCACGAAAGACCTCATCAAGTCCGGCGGCGAGTGGATCTCGTCGATCGACGTCGAGACGATGATCATGGGCCACCCGAAGGTCCTCGAGGCGGCCGTGATCGCCGTGCCGCACCCGAAGTGGGTGGAGCGACCGCTCGCGTGCGTGGTGCCCAAGCCCGGGGTGACGCTCGAACCGCGGGAGATCATCGAGTACTTGCGACCGAAGCTCGCCAAGTTCCAGCTGCCCGACGAAGTCGTCCTCGTCGACACCGTACCGAAGACGAGCGTCGGGAAGTTCGACAAGAAGGTGCTCCGCGAGCGCTTCAAGGCGTGGCGCCCGAAGGACTAAAGAGTGTTATCCTCCCGTCACTCGTTCGAAAACTCATCCCCCCGGCCTGTGCGGCCGAGAGGAGGCTCCATGGTTCGGCTCTCGCGACGGCAGTTCGTCATCGGCAGCGCCAGCGGGCTGGCCGGCATCCTGGCCACGCGCACGGCGCCTGCGGTCGGTCAGACGCGTGAAATCAGCTACCTGGCCTGGAACAACTTCGCGCCCGCCTCGGACAAGAAGCTCGGCGAGATCGGCCAGCGGTTCACGAAGGACACCGGCATCAAGCTGAAGATCGACCACATCTCGCACATGGGGCCGCAGCAGGCGAAGTACGCGTCCGAGGTCCAGACGCAGGCCGGTCACGACCTCGTCGAGATGCGCATGCACTTTCCGTGGCTCTACGAGCCGCAGCTCGTCGATGTGTCGGACATCGTGAGCGAGCTCGAGAAGAAATACGGCAAGGCGATCTCGTCAGCGTATGAAGGTGCCCACGTGCAAGGTGTCTGGCGCGCGGTGCCGCAGTACCACGGCATGTTCGTCGCCACCTACCGCGAGGACCTCTTCAAGAAGCACAGCCTCAAGGTCCCCGACACCTGGGACGACCTCTACACCGTCGGCAAAGAGCTGAAGAAGATCGGCAACCCCGTGGGGATTCCGATCAGCCAGAACTACGATTCGATCTCGACCGCCGGCCCGGTGCTGTGGTCGTTCGGCGGCATGGAGGTCGACAAGGACGGCAAGACGGTGCGCATCAACTCCAAGGAAGCCGTGCGCGCCGTCGAGTGGTACCAGAAGATGTACCGCGACTGCATGGAGCCCGAGGTGCTGTCGTGGTCGGACGCGAGCAACAACGAGTCGATCCAGCAGGGCAAGGCCGGCTGGATCCACAATCCGGTCAGCGCCTACATCGTCGCCAAGCAGCGCAAGCTCGTCACCGCCGACGGCATCAACCACCACCGCAGCCTCGGTGGTCCGGCCGGGCGATTCGAGACGGACACGCCGCGGCACATCGGCATCTGGAAGTTCAGCAAGAACATCGAGCCCGCGAAGGAGTGGATCAAGTATCTGCTCGGCACCAAGGAGCGCTACGACGAGTACATCATGTCCGGCGACGCCTTCAATCTGCCCGCGTTCTCGAAGCTGCAGGACCATCCGGTGCTCAGGACGGACCCGAAGTATGCCGCGCTGAAGGGTGAGGGCGTCGAGTACCACACCTACGGCTGGCCGGCGCCTCCTTCGGACAAGGTGCAGCTCATCACCAATGCCTACATCTTGCCGAACATGATGGCCAAGGCCGTCACCGGCACGCCCACGAAGGACGCGATCGGGTGGGCGGAGGCGGAGATGAAGAAGATCATGGCGGGCTGAGCCACCCCGTGGCCATCGGAACTCTGCCCGTCACGGGCGCGCGCGCGCGTCCGTCGCTGCGCGCGCGCGTGAGCGAGCTGCTCGATCGCGAGCGCGTGCTCGGACCGCTGTTCATCGCGCCCGCCATGATCCTGATCATGCTGCTCGTCGCCTACCCGTTCGCCATGGCGTTGTACTTCTCGCTGTCCAACGCGTTCATCGGTCGCCCGAGCCACTTCATCGGACTCACGAACTTCATCCGCCTCTGGGACAGCGACGCCTTCCGCCACACGTTCCAGAACGCGTTCGTCTTCACCGGTGTCTCGGTGGCGATCAAGCTCGTGCTCGGAATCTCGCTCGCGCTGCTCCTCAACCAGCAGCTCTGGTTCAAGCGGCTGATCCGGGGCGCCGTGCTCCTGCCGTGGGTGATTCCCACCGCGCTGTCGACCCTCGGCTGGTGGTGGATGTTCAATTCGCTCTACAGCGTGGTGAACTGGACCGGCATCGCGCTCGGGATCCTGACCCCGCCGGGCCCGAACTGGCTCGGCCAGAGCTACTACGCCATGGCCGCCGTCATCGTCGTCAACATCTGGCGTGGGCTGCCGTTCTTCGCCATCACCATCCTGGCCGGCCTGGTCGCCATCCCCAAGGATCTGTACGAGGCCGCGGAATCCGACGGCGCCGGTCCATGGGCACGGTTCTGGTACGTGACGCTGCCGATGCTCAGGCCGGTGCTGGCGGTCGTGGTGCTGTTCTCGACCATCTTCACCTTCAGCGACTTCAACATCGTGTACGTGCTCACGAAGGGCGGCCCGATCAACTCCACGCATCTGTTCGCGACGTACTCGCGCATGATCGGCCTGGAGAGCGGGCGCATCGGCGAGGGTGCGGCCGTATCGCTCTATCTCTTCCCGCTGCTGATGTTCGTCGTGTGGGCCCAGCTGCGCTTCGTGCGAAAGCAGGCCTACTGATGTCGCGGCGTCGCCTCGGGACGAAGATCCTGATGCACGTGCTGCTCGTCCCGTTCCTCGTCTTCGCGCTGTTTCCCTTCTCTCACATGGCGCTGACGTCGCTGAAACAGGACCGCGAGCTGTACGACCGCTACGCGGTGCCGCTCGTCATCAAGCAGGGGCCGACGCTCGAGCACTACATGAAGCTGCTCTGGGAGACCGAATTTCTCACGTGGACCAAGAACAGTCTGCTGGTGACGGTGCTCGCCACCACGGCGTCGGTGATCATCGGCACCGTCGCCGCCTACGCGCTGTCGCGGCTGAAGTTCCGGGGCGTGAACAGCTTCGGGACGGGAATCTTCGTGACGTATCTGGTGCCGACGTCTCTGCTGTTCTTGCCGCTCGCGCAGGTGATCAACTGGATCGGGCTTGCCGATTCGAAGTGGGCGCTCGTGGTCACCTACCCGACCTTTCTCGTCCCGTTCTGCACCTGGCTGCTGATGGGCTACTTCCGCACGGTGCCGAAGGAGGTCGAGGAGTGCGCGATGGTGGACGGCGCCACGCGCGTGCAGGCGTTGTGGCGGATCGTGCTGCCGATCGCGATCCCGGGCCTGGTCTGCGCGGTGCTGTTCGCATTCACGCTGTCCTGGAACGAGTTCATTTATGCGCTCACGTTCACCTCGTCGTCGGAGCAGATCACCGCCAGCGTTGGGGTGACGAGCGAGCTCATTCGGGGCGACATCTACTTCTGGGGCGAGCTGATGGCGGGCGCCATCCTCGGCTCCGTACCGATCGTCATCCTCTACGTCTTCTTCCTCGACTACTACGTCTCTGGACTGACGGCGGGCGCGGTCAAGTAATCGCCGGTCCGGATGGGCGAGCCGGCGGACCGCCGGCACGACCCGGCTGCGCGCAAGACAGCAGCAGCCGACGCTAAGGCACTCGCCCAATGCGCGACGGCTGCAGAAGCTAGAAGGGCGGGGCCGTGGTCCGGGCGCGGCGGCGCAGCCGCACGCGCCACGCGCGGCGCTCGCGCTGCCGCTGCAGCCGTCGCCACGGCGCAATCGACGGCCGCGCGAGCTTCAGCGCGGCCGCGGCGTCCTCGAACAGCGAGTACGCGACCGGGGTCAGGAGCAGCGTGAGCAGCAGCGACAGCGTCTGCCCGCCGATGACGACGACGGCGATGGCCCGCCGCTCCTCCGCGCCGGGGCCGGTTCCGACCCACAGCGGCAGCATGCCGGCGACGAGGGCGAGCGTCGTCATGAGGATCGGCCGCAGCCGATCGCGATTGCCCTGCATGATCGCAGCGGCGCGGTCCATGCCTCGCGCCCGCAGGCTGTTCATGTGGTCGATCTGCAAGATCGCGTTCTTCTTCACCACCCCGAAGAGCACGAGAATGCCGAGCGCGGAGTAGAGGTTCAGCGTGTTGCCCGTGTACCAGAGCGAGAGCATCGCGAACGGCACGGACAGCGGCAGCGACAGCAAGATCGTCAGCGGGTGGACGAGGCTCTCGAACTGCGAGGCCAGAATCATGTACATGAAGGCGAACGACAGCACGAACACCCACAGGAACTCGGTGAACGTCTTCTCCATCTCCTTCGCCTTGCCGGTGGCGAAGCTCGTGTAGGCGCGCGGCAGGTTCAGCTCGCTCACCGCGCGCTTGAGCGCGTCGATGCGGTCCGCCTGGCCGTAGCCCGGCGCCACGCCCGCGCGCAGGCGTACCTCGCGCTGACGATCGGTACGGTCGACGCGGGACACCGTCGGAGCGCGGACGATCTGCACGAGATTGTCCAGACGCACGAGGCCACCGCCCGGGGCGAGACCGACCTGGGCGGGGGCACCGGTCGCGGTGTTGTTGCTGGCCGAGTCGCGCGAGACGTAGAGACGCGAGATCGCGCCCAGATCGCTGCGGTTCGCGTCGATGAGACGAATGGACACGTCGTAGTCGTCGTTGACGTCGTTGTCGTGGAAGCGCGAGACCTGGTCGTCGCCCCCCACCATCAGTCGCAGCGCGGTCGCGATCTGCTCGGTGTCGACGCGCAGGTCGGCCGCCCGCGCGCGGTCGATGACCACGCGCAGCTCCGGCTTGTCGAGCTGCAGCGTGGTGTCGACGTCGACGATGCCGCCCAGCTCGCGCGCCTTCACCTTGAGCCGCTCGCCATACTCGGCGAGCTTTTCCAGATCCGGCCCACGCAGCGCGAGGTCGATGTCGAACGTACCGCCGCCGATGTTGAAGCCGGCGATGTTGCGTATCTGGGGCCGGAAGCCGGCCGCGAAAAACCGCCGATAGCGGCGGCGCAGCTCCTGGATGATGTCGCGCTGCGAATAGTTGCCGCGAAACGCGGCCGCCGGATCCCCGTGCGTGAGCCCCTCCCAGATCCGGTGCAAGCTGACCGTGCGCTCGGTGTGGGGGACGGTGCGCACGTACATGTAGCCCTGGTTCACGCGGTTCAGGAAGCCGCCGCCGGCCGAGGCCAGCGTGAGCGCGACGCCCCGCGTGCGCCGCGCCTCGTCGGCCAGCGCTTGCATCGCCTCGTCCATGGCGGCGAGGCTCATGCCTTCCGGTGCGAAGACGAGCATCTCGAACTCGGATTCGTCCACGTCACTCGGGATGTATTCCTGCTTGACGGCGCGGTAGAACGGCACCGTGGACGCGAGCACGACGACGCTCACCGCGATGACGACCCAGCGATGACGCATGGCGAGCGCCAGGCACCATGCGTACGCCCCATCGATGTAGGCATAGAAGCCGCGCCGTGATCGGGCGGCGTGATGGCCTTCGCCGCCGCCCGCAGCGTCCTCCGCCCGAAGCATCCGGGCGCACATCATCGGCGTGAGCGTGAACGACACGAGCAGGCTGACCATCACCGACACGGCGGCGGTGAGGCCGAACTGGTAGAGGAACCGTCCCGAGATCGACGACATGAACGACACGGGCACGAAGATCACGACGAGCGAGAGCGTGGTGGCCATGACCGCGAGGCCGATGTCGGCGGTCGCCTCGCGCGCGGCCTCGAAGGGCCGCATCTTCTTTTCTTCCACGAAGCGGAAGACGTTCTCCAGCACGACGATCGCGTCGTCAATCACGATGCCGACCATCAGCACCAGCGCGAGCATGGTCACGCTGTTCAGCGTGAAGTTCAGCATCCACATCATCCCGAACGCGGAGATGACGGATGTCGGGATGGCGACGGCGGCGATGAACGTCGAACGCCACGAGCGCATGAAGGCCAGCACGACGAGCGAGGCCAGGATCGAGCCAAGCACCAGGTGCAGGTTGATCTCGTGCAGCGCGGCGTAGATGTACTTCGACTGGTCGCGGATGATCTCGAGCTTGACGTCGGACGGCACCTGCTCGGCGAGGCGGGCCAGCGTCTTCTTGATGCCCTCGATGACGGCCACGGTGTTCTCGCCCGACTGCCGCCGGATCTCGAGGATGACCGTGGGCACGCCATTCAGTCGCGCCGCCGAGCGCTGCTCCTTGGTGCCGTCTTCGGCGTAGCCGACGTCGCGAACCCGGACGGGCGAGCCGCCGAGCGTGGCCACCACGAGGTCGTTGAAGTCCCGCGGATCGGCGATCCGGCCCATCGTACGCAGCGACGCTTCGTTGAGTCCCGACGTCACGTTGCCGCCGGGGAGATCGGCGTTCTGCCGAATGAGCGCGTCGCGTACGCTCGTGATCGGCAGCTGATAGGCGGCGAGCCGGTCGGCGTCGACCCACACGTTGATCGAGCGCGGCAGCCCGCCGACGATCCGCACCTCGCCCACGCCGGGCGAGCGCTCCAGCGGCGGGCGGGCGATCTTGTCGGCGATCTCCGTCAGCTCGCGCAGCGATCGCTCGCTGGCAAGCGCGATGGTCAGCACCGGCGCCTGGTCGTTGTCGAACTTGGCGATGATCGGCGGCTTGACGTCGCGCGGCAGGTTGCGCTGGGCGATCGAGACCTTGTCGCGGATGTCCTGGGCCGCGACGTCGATGTTCCGGCTCAGCACGAACGTCGTGATGACGAGTGAGTTGCCGGGCGTTGAGATCGAGCGCAGCTCCTGGATGCCCTGGATCGTGTTGATCTGCTCTTCGAGCTTCTGCGTGACCTGGGTCTCGATCTCCTCGGTCGACGCGCCGGGCAGCTCCACGCGCACGGTGACGGTCGGCAAGTCGACGGCCGGGAAGCGGTCGACGCCGAGCCGGAAGTACGAGGCGGCGCCCACCACGACGAGCGCCATCACGATCATCGTGGCAAAGACCGGGCGCTTGATGCAGATCTCGGCGAGCTTTTGCACGGGTCGCTACCGCTCGGCGGTCACGGCCTGACCGGGCGCGAGATTGCCCGGCTGCAGCACGACGCTCTCGCCAGGCTTGAGCCCGGCCACGATCTCGATGCTGTCCTTGACGCGGCGCCCCGTCTGCACGCGCACCTCGGCGATCTTGCCGCCGCGCACGACGAGCAGCTTCTCCACCCCTGCGAACGTCACGAGCGAGGCGGCGGGCACGCGGATCACCGGCTGCAAGCCCTCGGTCACGATCTCGGCGCGTGCGAAGGCGCCAGGCTTGAGCACCGCGGCGGCATTCGGCACCTCCGCCTCGACGAGCAGCGTGCGGTTCTGCTCCTGCACGATCGGGCTGAGCCGCACGACGCGGCCCTGATGCACGGCGCTGTCGCCTTCGACGGTCAGCCGCACCGCCTGCCCCGCGCGCACGCCGACCGCTTCGCGCTCCGGCACGGGCAGCCGCAATCGGAGCGGATGCGTGCGGACCAGCGTGGCGACCGGTGCGCCCGCCGCGAGATACTCGCCGACGGCGGCCTGGCGGGCGCTGACCGCACCGTCGAACGGCGAGACGAGCACGGTGTCGGCGAGCTGCTGGCGCGCCAGCTCGAGCTCCGAGCGCCGCTGCGTCAGCGTCGCCTGGCGGTTGCGAACCTCCTCGAGGGCGTCGTGATAGCGCCCCTCGGCGACCCCCAGATTGGCCTGCGCGGTGTCGTCCTGCGCCCGCGCGATGAGGTTCTGCTCGAGCAGCTTCGTTGAGCGCTCTCGCGCGAGCCGCGCTTCGTCGAGCACCGCGCGCGCCTGGCGCACGATCGAGGTCTTTTCCGGATCGACCTGCTCGTCGGTGCCGGTGAGAGACAGCCCCAGTCTCGCGCGCGCCTGCTGCAGCGCCGCCTCCGCCTGCTCCACACGCAGCTTGTAGTCGGTCGCATCGATGCGCGCGATCACCTGTCCGCGCCGCACGCGCGTGCCGAGGTCGACCGCCTGCTCGACGAGTCGGCCGGGCACCTTCACGCCGAGCACGACCGTGTCGTCCGCGGCGAGCGCGCCCGTCGAGGCAATGGTGCGTGGGACGCGCTCCTCCACGGCCTGGAAGACCTTCACCGGCCGCGACGCCGGCGCAGCGGGCTGCTCGGTGGAGGCAGCGGCGGAAGCCGACGCGCTCGGCTGGCCGCTGCAGCCAGCCGCGGCCACCACGACGGCAAGCAGCGCCAACCAGGGTCGGGGCATCCGGGAGATGATACCTCAGCCGCGGGTCGGGCTATCGAAGACGCCGGTCAATCGTCCAGGAGCGCAATCGCGCGGACCGGAGAACCGTCCGCCCCCTCGATGCGCAGCGGCAGCGCGACGAACCGACAGCGCGGGACGCCGATCCGGTCGAGATTGGTCAGATACTCGACGACGACGATTCCCGCCGGAAAGAAAACGTGGTGCGTCGTGCACTGCTCGGGCGTCAGCTTCACCGCGGGCTCGAAGATCGACGTGCGGACGGTGTAGTCCGGCGGGTAGTCGTAGCCGACCGCTTTGACCCCGCGGCGCACCAGCCACTCGCACGCGGAGCGCCCCGTGTAGGGCGCATCGCGCCAGAATTTCTCGGTCGCGACGCTGACCTTCTTCGGCCAGTCCGTCCGCAGCAGCGCGATGTCGCCGCGCCGCACGTGGCCGGCATGCTGCTCGAGCTCGGCGGCGGTCACCTCACCGTTGTCGCCGAGATGGCTGAGATCCACGACGGCGGCATCGCCCATCCACTGCTCCACCGGCATCGCGGCGATGTCACGGTCGCCCCGCAAGAAGTGGACGGGCGCGTCGACGTGCGTATAGGCATGACACGAAATCGTGATGACGGTCGACTGGAACACGTCGCCGGCAGCGTGTGATTTGGTCAGCCTCGGCTCGACCTTCCAGCGAAAGTGCGGACGGATCGGAAACGACAGATCGACGATTCGCATGGCCCGTTATACACCGAGCTCGGTGAGAAAGGCGCCGACGACAGCCTGCACCTCGCCGCGGTGCGAACGGTTGGGAAAGTGGCCGCCGCCCGCCACCACATGCAGACGCGCGCCGGGGATCGTTTCGGTCACCCGCGCTGACATCGCGACGGTCGGAAAGTGGTCGCGCTCCCCGGCGATGACGAGGACCGGTCGGCGGATGTGCGCACAGTCGGCAAGCCATTCGGTGCGCGAATACGTCTCGTCGAGCAAGGCGAGGAGCGAGGCCACCGAGTGCCGTCGCAGCGTGCCGAGCACCTCCACGTAGCGATCGGGGCGCGCCTTCAGGCGCGCGAGCGCCTCGTCGCCGACGCGCAGCCGCACGTTCGCGTCGTAGTACTCCTCGAAGCGGCCGGCCTCGACCAGTGGCCGGTGACGCTTCCACCACGCGATGTCCTCGGGCAACGGCGCATAGGGCGGCCCACTGATCGACACCACCGCGCGCACGCGCTCCGGCGCGTGAATCGCGAGCCACAGCGACAGGGCCGCCCCCATGGAGGCGCCGCCGAACACCGCGCGTGTGATGCCAAGCGCGTCCAGCCAGAGCAGCACGTCGTCGGCCTTCTTCGCATATGTGTAGTCCTCGACGCGCTCGAACCGCGCGGACAGTCCGTGACCGCGCGTGTCGGGGAACAGCGCGCGGATGCGCGCGGCGAACGGTTCCAAGTCCGCGACCATCGACGACGAGTCCTCGATCGACCCGCCGTGAATCCACACGACGGGCGGCTTGGCGGGGTCGCCGGCTTCGCGCCAGTGGAGCCGCACGCCGTTGGAGAGCTCGATCTCAGGCACGAAGGTCAGCGTATCGAACTCGCGGCATTGACACGCTGCTGGCGCGGTCAAATAGTAGAGGCGCATGGCTCCGAGGAGCGCATTCACCTATCGGGATTACGCGGCGTTGCCGAACGATCGGCGGCGCTACGAAATTCACGATGGCGAACTCTCGGTGACGCCGGCTCCGTCGCTCCAGCACCAAATCATCCTTTCAAATCTCGTCCGCGCGCTGATGGCGCACGTACCGAGCCGCGCACCGGGACTCCTCTTGTTCGCTCCGCTCGACGTCATCCTCGCCGACCGTCCGGACGAGACGACAATCGTCCAGCCGGACATCCTCTATATAGCGCCCGACCGGATGTCCCTGACCAGTCGACGCGGCATGGAAGGAGGACCGACGCTCGCGGTTGAGATCCTCTCGCCATCGACGCGAGCGATCGACCGCGGTACCAAGACGCGGCTCTACGCGCGATACGGCGTCCCGTTTCTGTGGCTCGTGGATCCGGAACCGCGTATCGTCGAGGCGTTCGTGCTCGAGCCGGGCCGCTACGTTCTTGCGGGCGTCGTGTCCGGCGCAACGCCCGTCGATCTTCCGCCCTTCACCGGGCTCGGTCTGGTCCCCGACGCGCTCTGGCCCTAAGCTGCCCGGCGCTCGAGACGTCGCGCGGCGAGTGACATCGAATAGGTGCAGAGCCAATACACGACGGCGATGAAGATATAGATCTGAAACGGCTTGATCTCGCGGTTGTTGACGATCTGCGCGGCCTTGGTGAGATCGACGTAGCCGATGATCGACGCCAGCGACGTGTCCTTGAAGAGCACGATCGTCTGCGTCACCAGCGACGGGACCATGTTCTTGAGCGCCTGCGGCAGCACGACGTAAAGCATGGTCTTCGCGCCCGTCATGCCGAGCGCGGTGGCCGCCTCGACCTGGCCGCGGGCGACCGACTGCACGCCGGCCCTCACGATCTCGCCGAAATACGCCGCCTCGAAGATCACGAACGCCGTGAGGGCCACGCCGTACTCCGGAATCGGCAGGTGCAGCAGCTGCGGAATGATGAACCAGATCCAGAAGATCACCATCACGAGCGGCACGCCGCGGAAGAACTCGACGTAGAGCGTCGCCGGGACGCGGATCCAACGCGACACCGACAGCCGCGCCAGCCCGACGAAGATGCCGAGCACGAAGCCGAGCAAGATGGCCGGGATCGCCAGCCGCAGCGTGCCGCCGATGAACGGCCCGAGGCCGATGAGCCCCTGCAGGATCAAAAACTTGAAGTTGCTCGTGATGACCGAGAAGTCCATCGCGTCTAATCCGCACCGCGGTTGTCGGTCGCGTCCTGCGGATGCGCCGCAGCGAACGCCGCGGGCGCCGGCATGGCTCGCCTGTACGCCGCAACTCGCTCGGACGGGACTCGCTCACCCCCCATCCCCCAGCGGGGGTTGCTTTGCGGCCAGCCAGTCCGCAGCGGCGTCGCTCGTCCCGTCCTGCGCTTCGTGCGGCGACGACGGCGCGCCATGATGGCGCCCGCACCGTCGCTGCGCCACATCCACAAGCCACGACCGACTCCGGCGGCGCGCATCAGGCGGCGGGACCGACGCGGGCGATGAGGCCCGGGATGGCGAAGTGCCGCTCGACCCGCGCCATGATCGTGGCGATCGACAGACACAGCACGAGATAGATCACCGTTCCGGCCGTCAGCGCCTCGATCGCCTTCGCGGTGTACGTCTCGATCTGACGGGTCTGAAACGTGAGCTCGGCGACGCTGATGGTGAGGGCGACCGACGAATTCTTGAGCAGATTCAGCGACTCGTTCGTGCCGGGCGGAACGATGAGCCGCAGCGCCACCGGGATGATGATGAGCCGGTAGGCCTGGAACGTCGTCAGCCCCATGGCCACCGACGCCTCGAACTGCGTGCGCGGGATCGACTGGATGCCGGAGCGGATCACCTCCGACATGCGCGCGCCGTGGTAGACGCCGAGCGCCAGCATCCCGGCCCAGAACTCGGCACCGTGGTTATAGAGCCAGTCCTGGATCCCGCGCGGCAGCAGCGGCGGCACGCCGAAATACCAGAAGAACATCCAGACGAGCAGCGGCACGTTGCGGAAGAACTCGACGTACGCGGTGGCGAGCACGCGCAGCGGCAGAAACCGAACGGTGCGGAGCGCGCCCGACAGAATGCCGAGCGCGACCGCGAGCAGCCACGCCAGCGCCGACAGCTCGAGCGTGGTGAGCAGGCCCTGGAGCAGCCAGTGGCCCGACTGGCCGGTCCAGAGCACGCTCCACTTGAAGGTATAGTTCAGGCCGCGATCCTTACTTGCCGATCTGCTTCAGCAGATAGGTTTTCACCTGCGGCGTCATCGGGTACGGCAGCTCGCCCTTCGGCCCGAACCACTTCTCATAGATCTCGAAGTACTTGCCCGACTCGAACGCCTGCTTGAGGCCCGCGTCGACGGCGGCCTTGAACTTGGCGTCTCCCTTGCGCATGGCCATGCCGTACGGCTCCTCGGAGTAGAAATCGCCGACGACCTCCCAGTCGTTCGGGTTCGGCGCCTTCACCTTCAGGCCGGCGAGCTGGATGCCGTCGTTCGTGTACGCGTCGACCTGTCCCTGCAGCAGCGCCTGGAACGCCGCCGGCTGGTCGGGGAATTCGCGCAGCTGCGCCTGCGGATACTTCTCGCGGATGATCTTCGCGTTGGTCGAGCCCTGCTGCGAGGCGATGCGCTTGCCGCCAATGTCGTTGACGCCGTGGATCGGACTGCCCTTCTTCACCAGGAACTGCGCGCCCGTATAGAAGAACGTGTAGCTGAAGTCGACCGACTGTCGGCGCTCCGGCGTGTCGGTCATCGTGCCGGCGATGAGATCCACGGCATTCGAGGTGAGCAGCGGGATCCGCGTCGGCGGCGTCGATTCCTTCTTCTCGATCTTGATCTGCCGACCGACGGCCTTCTCAACGGACGGCTTCACGACCATCTCGACGAGGTCGATGCTGAAGCCGACCCACTCGTTCTGCTTGTTGATGTACGCGAACGGCGGCGAGCCGGTCCGCGTGCCGATCGTCAGCACGCCGGTCGACTTGATCTTCTCGAGCGTGTCTTGCTCCGCGAGGGCCGGCGTCGCCAGGGCGACGGCGACCACCGCCACGAGCACGAATGCGAGCGTCCTCTTCATGAGTCCTCCGTCAATGGGTGAGAATCTTGGACAGGAACTGCTTGCCGCGATCCGATTTGGGCGCGGCAAAGAACTGCTGGGGCGTCCCCTCCTCGACCACCTGCCCCTCGTCCATGAAGACGACGCGGTGGGCGACGCGGCGGGCAAACCCCATCTCGTGCGTGACACACATCATCGTCATGCCGTCGCGGGCCAGCGTGGTCATGACGTCCAGCACCTCGTTGATCATCTCCGGATCGAGCGCGGACGTCGGCTCGTCGAACAGCATGATCTTCGGCTGCATGGCGAGCGCGCGCGCGATCGCCACGCGCTGCTGCTGGCCGCCGGAGAGATTCGCCGGATAGTTGTCCGCTTTCTCGGCGAGACCGACTCGCGCCAGCAGCGTCCGCGCCGTGTTCCCCGCGTCCGCGCGCGACAGCTTCCGCACTTTCATCGGCGCCAGCATGATGTTCTCGAGCGCCGTCATGTGCGGGAACAGATTGAACGACTGAAAGACCATGCCGACGCGTGTCCGCAAGCCCGGCAGATTCACGCCGCGGCCCGTGATCGACTCGCCCAGGACCGCGATGTCGCCCGTCTGCACACGCTCGAGTCCGTTGACGCAGCGGATGAGCGTCGACTTTCCCGAGCCCGACGGTCCGCACACGACCACCACTTCGCCGGTGGCGACCGCGAGATTGATCTTCCGCAACACGTGCAGCTTGCCGAACCATTTGTCGACGTCCTTGAAGACGATCGCCGGTGCCGACGCCATCAGTCGCGGGGCACGGACGCGCCCCGGTCGCCGCTCTGCGCGCCGGCGCCGAGGAGCAGCGCGGTGAACGCCGCGCGATCGTGCAAGAGCGCGGCGAGGCGATCGACCGACGCGTCGACGGCCTTGGCGAGCGCGTCGGCGCCACCGAAGCGCTCGAGCGTCTCTGGTGGGATGAACTTCAGCAGCAGACTCGAGGTTCCGGGCGGCATCCCCGCGAAATGCACCGTCAGGACACCGTAGTCCTCCAGCAGCAGCATGGCGAGCGCGGCCGTCGCCTCGATCGGCACGATCGGGGGCGTCGTCATCCGGGCGCGCTCCATCGCCAGCGCGAGCAGGTCGTCGGCGCGCAGCTGCGCGGTCACCGGCGTCACGTGCAGCCGCGCGCCGAAAACGCCGCGCAGCGCCTCGGCCACCGTCCGCGTCGTCTGCACGAGCTCGCGTACGCGCTCGGGTCGATATCCGGCGAGCGAGCGCACGACCGCGGGATAGAGCATCGGTCGCGCCTCGAGGCCGAACTCGAATGCCCGCGCCCGGATGGCGGCCACCAGCGCGGCGTCTCCCGCGAGCAGTCCGAGCCGGGGTCCGACGGTCCCGTACTTGTCGAGTCCGGTGGCGCCGAGATCCGCGCCGAGCTCCAGCGTTCGCGGCTGCTCGAAGACGGCCGGGCCCACACGCGCGCCCCCGGCGTCGTCGACGTAGACGCGCGCGCCGCGCGCGTGCGCGAGCCGCACCGCCTCGCGGGCCGTCGGCAGCGGCAGCAGGTCGTACGTCACGGCCAATCGCGTGAGGACGACGAGCGTCACGCGCGGCTCGCCCGCGAGCGCGGTCTCGAGGCCCGCCAGATCGCCCGCCTCGACGAAGCGGGCTCCGCACTGACGCGCGGAACGGATCACCGTGGGATGGGTGTACGTCGGCGAAAGCCCGACGACGGTGTCGCCCGGGGTCACGAGCGCGAGATGCGTGCCGAACGTCGCGGCGGTGAGCCGGTTGAACAGCATGACGTCGTGGCGGGCCGGATCGCCGCCCAGATGCTGAAGCGCGAGCGCGTGTACGTGCTCGCCGGCCAGCGCCGGCGCGATCTCGTCGTCGGCCAGCGGAAGCTCCTGCGGCGAAAGCGGCAGGCCGCGCTCGAGCCCCGAAAAGTTGAAGATCGATTCGGGACCGCGGTCCGCGATGCGCCGCGCGATCACCGATCGCGCGCGCTCCAGCTTGACGAAGTCATCCTCGGTGGAGCGGATGATCGAGCCACGGGCATACGGCAGCCCGGGCGCGAACGCGTTACCGTACCGATCCATCGTCATGCCCGACATCTCACCCCATCACGATCAGCACGTCGCCCGCATTCACCGTCTGTCCAACGGTGACGCGGACCTCGGCGACCGTGCCGGCCCCGACGGCCTTGAACTCGTTCTCCATCTTCATCGCTTCGATCACCAGCAGCGTCTCGCCTGCCTGGACCGTGTCTCCCGGCCCGACGGCGACGCGGCTGATCTTACCCGGAAGCGGCGCCGTCAGCGTGCGGCTTCGCGCGCCGCCCGCCGTCCCGCCGTGGGTGCGGATGATGTGGCGCGTCTGGTCCTCGACAGCGATCTCGTACCACTCGCCCCCAACCTCGACCACCGACACCCCGTCGCGCTCGAAGACCATCGCGGTGTACGAGACGCCGTCGATCAGCAGCGAGTACAGGCCGGCCGGCGTGCGTCGGGCGTCGACGTCCCACGCGTCGTCGCCGATGGTGACGCGATAGCGATCGTCCCCGCCCGCGAGCTCGACCACCCGGCTCTCGTCGTTGACCATGGCGACGTATTTCACGATGGCTGGCCCGCCCACGATCCTCCGGCCCACCCGGGACGCATCCCGAGCCGCCACGCCGCCGACGTCCCGTCGCTCGGCGCGACACCAGTCGTGGCGTGTCGCGTGCGGTGGTGCTGGTCGAGCACGGCCGCAATGACTGCGATCGGGGCGAAGCGCCGCTCGCCGCCTCCGAATTCGGGCAGCACCTGCTCGAGGAACGCCGTTGACAGGCGGCCCGCCCGGAAGTCCGGGTGAGCGACGATCGCCGCCAGCGCCGGAATCGTCGTTCGCACACCAACGACCCGATACTCGGCGAGCGCGCGCGCCATGCGATCGCAGGCCGCCGCGCGGTCGGCGCCCCACACGATGAGCTTGCTGAGCAGCGTGTCGTAGAACCGCGGCACGGTGTAGCCGAGATACACGCCGCTGTCATCCCGCACCCAGGGCCCCGCCGGCGTCTGCAACCCGGTGATGGTGCCGGGCGACGGCAGCCAGCCGGCGAACGGATCCTCGGCGTTGACGCGACACTCGATGGCCCAGCCGCGCCAGCTGACGTCCGCCTGCGCGAACCCGAGAGGTTCGCCCGCGGCGATGCGCAGCTGCTCGCGCACCAGATCGACACCGGTCACCATCTCGGTCACCGGATGCTCGACCTGCAGGCGCGTATTCATCTCGAGGAAGTAGAAGTTGCGGTCGGCATCGACGAGAAACTCGACGGTGCCCGCGTTGACGTAGCCCGCGGCCCCGGCCAGCCGGCACGCCGCCTCGCCCATGCGAGTGCGGAGCGCCACGTCGACGAGGGGCGAGGGGCTCTCCTCGATCAGCTTCTGGTGCCGTCGCTGGATCGAGCACTCGCGCTCACCGAGGTGAATCACGTGTCCGTGGGTGTCGGCCAGGATCTGGATCTCGACGTGCCGCGGCGCCGTGAGCGCGCGCTCGAAATACACGGCGGCGTCGCCGAACGCGGCGCCGGCCTCGGCGCGTGCGGCGCGGAGTGCCTCCGGGAGATCCTCGGCGCGGCGCACCAGACGCATGCCCTTGCCGCCACCGCCCATCGCCGCCTTCAGCATCACGGGATATCCGATCTCGCCCGCGACGCGTGCCGCCTCGGCGTCGCTCGCGACGGGATCGACGGTGCCCGGCACCATCGGCACACCGTTCTCTCGCGCCAGCCGCCGCGCCGCCGTCTTGCTGCCGACCGCGCGCATGGCCGCCGCCGGCGGGCCCACGAACGTCAATCCGGCGCGCGCGCACGCCTCGGCGAAAGCGGAGTTCTCGGAGAGAAAGCCATAGCCCGGGTGCACCGCGTCCGCGCCCGCGCGCCGCGCGGTTTCCACCAGGCGATCGATGACCAGGTAACTCTCGGTCGGCGCCGCGGGTCCGATCGCGTAGGCCTCGTCGGCCATCTGCACGTGCAGCGCCTCGCGATCGGGCTCGGAATAGACGGCGACGGTCGCGATCCCCAGCTCGCGGCACGCGCGCAGCACGCGCACGGCGATCTCTCCGCGATTGGCGACGAGCACCTTCTTGATCCGCATCCGGTCGATGATACTGCTAATCGCCGAGCGCCTTCACCGCCGCCTCCACGAACGACGTGTCGACGATGTCCTTCAGCGGAATGGTCGCTTTGATGAAGCCGTGACGCTGCCACCACGTCATCTGGCGCTGGATGTCGTCGACCCACAGCCGGCCGTTGCGGTCCTGGTACGGCAGCCCGAGCTTGATCACGCTCTCCGGCGCCCCCGTGTAGCGCGCCGTGATCGCGACGACCTCGTCATACGCGGCGCCCGTCTTGCCGGCGAGCACGGCGTCGTAGTAGTAGCGCGACGACTTGACGTAGCCCTTCATGAAGTTCACCGCACGTGCGCGGTCGGCGGCGAATTTCTTCGAATAGAAGACGGTCGCGATCTGCCAGGGAAAGAGGTCGCCGCCCCAGGCGATGACGCGTCCGAAGCCGTCGGCCTCGGCGCGCCCGGGAAACGGCTGCGGAAGGACGACCGCATCGATCTGCCTGCCCTTCAACGCCTCGAGCGCCGCGGGCATGGCCTGCAGCGGCACGAGCGTCACGTCCTTGAGTGTCATGCCCTCCTTTTCGAGCACGTTGCCGATCTGATAGTGGAACGTCGAGCCGAGCTGCGTGATGCCGATGCGCTTGCCTTTCAGCGCCCCGACGGTTCGCACGCCGGCGTCGTACAGATCGCGCTGCACCACGATCGCGGTGAGCCGGTGATCGGGCCATTCCCGGCCTTTGTCCGCGACGATCCACATCGGCTCGCCGCCGAGCACGATGTTGAACGTGGCGGCCGTGAGGCCGGTGGCGCCGACGTCGACCTGGCCGGCGGCGATCGCCGTCGAGATCGGCGCCGCCGCCTGGAAGTAGACGAGCTCGGGGTCGACGCCGAACGCCTTGAAGAATCCCTTCTCGACGCCGACGAAGATCGGCGCCGAGGCCGTGAGCTTCAGCACACCGACCTTGGGTCGGTCTTGCGCGTGTGCGCTCGACGTCAGCAGCACGAGCGCGGCGACAACGAGAATGCCGCGTCGCATGATCACTCCGTCACCTCGTTTCCTCACGTGTTCGCCTCAGCTGGTCCGCCAGGGAATCGCCGCGCGCTCGAGCCGGCCGAGGCCCCAGTGCGACAGCACGCCGAGCAGCGAGAGCACGACGATGCCGACCATCAGCTTCGTCGTCTGCATCAGGTTGCCGGCGTGCAGGACGAGAAAGCCGATGCCGGACTCCACGGCGATCATCTCCGCCGCCACGAGGAGCAGGAGCGCCGTCCCCGCCCCGAGCCGAAGCCCCGCGAAGATCATCGGCAGCGCGGACGGCAGGATCACCTTGCGGATGATCGACCAGCGCCGCGCACCGAATGCCACCGCCGCGCGCACGAGCAGCGGGTCGGCCTGCCGCACGCCCGTGAAGGTGTTGATCGCCATCGGGAAGAACACGCCGAGCGCGATCACGGCCACTTTCGACGGCTCGCCCAGCCCAAGCCACAGGATCAGCAGCGGCAGCAGCGCGATCTTCGGAATCGGAAACGTCGCGGCCAGTAGCGGCGTGCCGACCGCCTCCGCCGCCGCGAAGAAGCCGACGGCGACTCCGACGACGACGCCGGCCGTCGCGCCCAATGCGAAGCCGAGCACCAGGCGCTCGAGGCTCGCCGCGAGGTGGCCGAGCAGCTCACCCGAGCGCAGCATCTCGACGCCTTCGGCCAGCACGCCGAGCGGAGAGGGCAGAAACAGCACGGGCACGCGACCTGTGCGCGCGAGCAGCTCCCACGCGACAAGCAGGCCGAGCAGCGCGACGACCCGCAGCCCGCGATACTGCCGGCGTGTCAGGAACGCCGCCCGATTGACGACGGCAATCCGGGTGCTCCGGACGTTATTCACGCAGCGCCTGTTTCGCCTGGTCGCGGATGAGCGCCCAGATACGCTCGACCGCCTGCACGAACGCCGGCTCGCCGATCATCGACTCCGCGCGCGGCCGCGGAAGCTCGACCTTCACCTCGGCGAGCACCCGCCCTGGCCGTCGCGAGAGGACGACGACGCGATCCGCCATGTAGACCGCCTCGTGGAGGTTGTGGGTGACGTACACGATCGTCTTGCGCGTGCGCTCCCAGATCGCAAGCAGCTCCTCTTGCATGAGCTGTCGCGTCTGCGCGTCGAGCGCGGAGAACGGCTCGTCCATCAGCAGCACCGCCGGCTCGACGGCGAGCGCGCGCGCGATGCCGACGCGCTGCCGCATGCCGCCCGACAGCTCGTGCGGATATTTCGTCTCGAAGCCCGTGAGGCCGGTCATGTCGACATACCGGCGCGCGCGGCGGCGGCGCTCATCGGCCGCGATGCCCATCTCCTCGAGCCCGAACTCGACGTTCGCCTGCACCGTCCGCCACGGAAACAGCGCGAACTCCTGGAACACCATGGCCGTCGCCGCGCGGCCCGGCGGCAGCTCGCCGTCAAGCCAGATCGCGCCCTCGGTCGGCGCGAGCAGGCCCGCGATCAGGTTGAGCAGCGTCGACTTGCCGCATCCGGACGGGCCGAGGACCGCCACGAATTCCTCGGACTCCACGACCAGATCGATGCCGTCGAGCGCGCGCACGGCGTGACCGGCGCGATCGCCGTACACCTTGGACACGCGCTCGACGACGACGCGCATGCTACGCCGGCCTCAGCCGAAAGCGCTGCACCTTGCCCGTCGCGGTCTTCGGCAAGTCGTCGGCGAACGCGACGGTGGCCGGCGCACGGTGGCCGCCCGCGCGACGCCGCACGAACTCGACGAGCGTCGTGGCGAGATCCGGCGACGGCGCCCAGCCATCCTTGAGCACGACGACCGCGTGCGGACGCGTCAGCCCGTCCGCGTCCGGCGCGCCGACCACCCCCGCTTCCAGCACGCCGGGATGCTCGGCCAGCACGCCCTCGATCTCCACCGGCGACACCCACATCCCGGCGACCTTCAGCATGTCGTTCGAGCGGCCGGCGAACGTGTAGAAGCCATCGGCGTCCCGCACGAACATGTCGCCCGTGCGCAGCCAGTCGCCGAGCATCGTGGCGCGCGTGCCGTCGGCCCGGTTCCAGTAGTAGGGCGCCGTGGTCGGGCCCTGGATCAGCAGGTGTCCCACCGTGTCGTCGGGCACCGGCGCGCCCGCGTCGTCGACCACGCGGGCCTCGAACCCGGGCACGACGCGGCCGGCGCGCCCGCGACGCGCGGCGCCCGGCGTGTTCGCGATGAAGTCGTGCAGCGCCTCCGTCGAGCCGACGACCTCGACGAGCTCGAGCCCGAACCGCTCGGCCCACGCGTCGAAGATCGCCGGCGGCAGCGCCTCACCGGACGCGACGCAAAATCGCAGCGACGAGAGATCCCAGCGCTGTTCCGCGTCCGGGATCGCGAGCATGCGCGCGTACAGCGTCGGCACGGTGAAGAAGACGGTCGGTCGCTCGTGCGCGATGACGTCGAACGCGCGCTCGGCGTCGATACGCTCGGGCACGAGCACGGCCGCGGCGCCGACCCGCGCCGGGAAGTAGAGGCTGTTGCCGAGACCAAATGCGAAGAACATCTTCGACGCCGAGAACACGAGGTCGTCGGGTTCGAGGCCAAACACGCCGATGCCCACCAGATCCGCGGCCGCGCGAAAGTGGGCGTGCGAGTGCACGGCGGCCTTCGGCGTGCCGGTCGAGCCGGACGTGTAGCCCCAATAGCAGATCTCGTCCGCGGCCGTGGGCGCCGCATCGCGGGTCGGCTTGGCGGCGGCGAGCAGCTCGTCGAAGTCGTGCGTGCCGGGGAGCCCGCCCCCGCCCGCCACGACGATCTCGCGCAGTGTTGGCACGCGGTGACGGATCGCCAGCACGCGTCCCCCGACCGCGGCGTCGACGATCGCGAGGCGCGCGCCGCTGTCGGTGAGAAGGAACTCGTACTCCTGCGGCGTCATGAGCGTGTTGACGGGCACCGTCACGGCCCCGAGCTTCACCGCGCCCCAGAACGCCGCCGCAAACGCCGGCGAGTCGTTCAGAGCGAGCAGCACGCGGTCGTGCGGCTCGAGGCCCAATCCGGCCAGGGCGTTGGCGCAGCGGTCCGTCGCGGCGGCGAGCTCGGCGTAGACGATGCG
Source organism: Candidatus Methylomirabilota bacterium (assembly GCA_046723475.1). Lineage (GTDB taxonomy): Bacteria > Methylomirabilota > Methylomirabilia > Rokubacteriales > CSP1-6 > AR12. The sequence continues at coordinate 3,567 of JBKOUQ010000132.1, read as the reverse complement.
ACGCCCGGCGAACCGAAATGCCGTCCGTTCGCCGCGACCCTCGGCCACGTGGCGATCGACGAAAAAGGCCGCGGCGTTGAAGTGCTCGGAAACGCTCTCCACCGCGCGAATTTTACCGTATGCCCGCGCCGGAGCCGGCCGGCGGGTACGCTGGCCGTGTGTGGACCGTCGGCCACTCGAACCACGCGCTCGACACGTTCGTCGCGCTCGTGCGGGCTCACGGCATCGCGCACATCGCCGACGTCCGGAAGATGCCGCGGTCGCGCCACAACCCGCAGTTCAACATCGACACGCTGCCCACGGCGCTGACGGCGGCGGGGCTCGGCTACACGCACTTCGCCGGGCTCGGCGGACTCCGGCGCGAGGACCCCGACTCCGTCAACCGCGGGTGGAGGAATCCCTCGTTCCGCGCCTATGCCGATTACATGCAGACCGATATGTTCGCTGCGGAGCTCACGCGACTCGTCGACATGGCCCATCGCGAGCACGTGGCGATCATGTGTGCCGAGGCGGTGTGGTGGCGCTGCCACCGCTCGCTGATCGCCGACGCACTCGTCGCGCGCGGCGAGCCGGTGGTGCACATCCTCACGCCCGAGCGGGCGGAGCCGCACGTGCTTCGCGACTTCGCGCGCGTGCACGACGGCCGCGTGACGTATCCCGGCGAGCCCGAGCTCTTCTAGCCGGGTCGGTCGCCGAGTTATCCTTCGGTACCCTGGCCCGGCCAGCGACACCCCCGAAGGAGAACCTGATGGTTAGCTTTCTGTGGCTGGAGCTCACGAACCGGTGCAATCTTCGCTGCACGCACTGCTACGCGGAGTCGGGACCGCACGTGGGCAGCCACGATGTACTGCAGCGCTCGGATTACGAGCGGGTGATGACGGAGGCCGCGGACATCGGCTGCCGTCAGGTGCAGTTCATCGGCGGCGAGCCCACGCTCAATTCCGATCTCGTCCGTCACATCGACTTCGCCGCGCGCCGCGGCTTCACCTTCATCGAAGTCTTCAGCAATCTCACGAGGCTCGACGCCCCGCTGATCGACTGCTTCCGAACGCACGGCGTCCACGTGGCCACCTCGGTCTACGCCGCGACGGCGACGACGCACGACGCCATCACGAAGACGCGTGGCAGCTTCGACCGCACGATCGCGAGCGTGCGTCGGCTGCGCCGCGCCGAGGTTCCCGTCCGGGCCGGCGTGATCGAGATGGAGCAGAACGCGGGCCAGACTGAGGAGACGATCCGGTTTCTCAAAGATCTCGGCGTGTCGGAGGTACGAACCGATCGGCTGCGCCGGTTCGGACGCGCGGCGGCCGACGACGATGTACCGATGAGTGAGCTCTGCGGCAGCTGCGCCGGGGGCACCCTGTGCGTGGCGCCCGACGGTCGCGTGTCGCCGTGCATCATGTCCAAGCAGTGGTCCGTGGGCGACTGTCGGACGACGTCGCTCGCGGAGATCGTGCAGACGAGTGACCTCCGGGCGGTTCGAGAGCAGATCTACGCCACGGTCGTCGCGCCCCGAAATGATCCGCGCGCGGAATCCTGCGGCCCGTGCACGCCGTGCTCGCCGGACACCAATTGCAACCCGTGCCCGCCGAACACCAACTGTCCGCCGAACCAGTGTCCGCCGTACTGCGTGCCGAATCGATGACGCCTGCCGATCCGCCGTCCGGCCAGCACGCGGCGTCGGCGCACGGCGCGTCGGACGCCGTGTGTTTCACGGCCGGTGCGTCCGGCGTGCCGTTCGCCGCCGGGGTCGTGCACGCGTATCTCGCGGCCGACCGTCCGGCGCCCGTCGTGGCCGCGGGCATTTCGACCGGCGCGCTCTCCGCGGCCGCCATGCAACGCGTGTATCGAGAGCTCGCCGGCGTGCAGGCGGACCCCGGCGCCACCCCCGGGGCAGTCGAGGCGGCGCGTTGGGAGTGGTTTCGCCGCTACGTGACCGTGCTGACCGATGCCCCGCTCAACGCATTGTGGGACGGGCTTCCGGATCAGGCGGATTTCGTCGCGGAGCTGCCGCCCGTCCGCGACGCGACGACGCCCGAGGAGCGTCGCCCGCTGGAGCGCGAAGCGTTCCGGCGCCGGCACATGCTCGTGAAGCTCGGGCAGTGGCTCGCCGGCGTCCCACTCACCGTCCGGCTCGTCGCGACACTCCTCGTGACCCACGTCCGTTATCGCGAGCAGTACGGATCTCGCGCGCTGGCGCGCGCGCTCGAATACTACTGGGCTCTGATTCGCGTCGTGACCCGTCTTGGCTGGCACCTCGCGTGGCATCCGTGCCGATTGCGATGGCGCGACTTTCCCGAACGCGGTCGCCTCGCGAGCTTGCGGCCCCTGTTCGGGTACGAGGCGTTCGTCGCGGCCTGGGCGCTGATCGTCGCCGGCGTGGTGGGCATCGCATCGTTCGTGTTCTGGGGCTGGTGGGTCCTCACCGGGCCCAGCCTCGATCAGGCGAGCCCGGTCATGGCCGTCGCGGCCGTCCTCGCGCTCGTCGTCGTCGGGTGGGTCCTCGCGGCGTTCACTCCACGGCGTCTCGCGGCATGGCGCCGTCGCGTCTTCGCGTGTCTCGAGATCAACCGCGGCCTCATCGACTCGTTTCACCTGGCCGAGCGCCTTCGTCGCCTGTTTCAGACCCGCGATGGGGGCGACCCCGTCGTCGGTGACGGCCCGGTCGCGCTCGTTGCGGTCGCCGCGCCGCTCCAGACGCTGCAGACCGCGGATGGCAAGCCGCTCGTCGCGTATCAGTCGTGGGCCGGCAGCGACGTCCCCGTGCGCGAAGCGGTCGAGGCGGCGCTCACCTTGCCGCCGCTCTTCGCGCCCGTGCGTGTGAGCAGCGCCGACGCGCGGCGATGGCTCCCGTCCGACGTGGGCGGCGTGAAAGACGGCATCGATCTCGTCGACGCCTCGGTGATCCGCCAGAATCCGCTTCCCTCGCTCTTCGATTTCCTGCGGGCCCGGCCGGAGCTCGTGGCGCGGCTCGAGCGACAGACGGACGCGGCGGGCGGCGCGACGGCGAGCGTCCACGTGGTCTACAACGTCCCAATCACCGCGAAGAGCGGCTTTCGCAAGCTGCCCGAGGAAGAGTCCAACATCGTCGACGTCGCGCTCAAGAGCGTCGCCCTCTCCCAGCGACGCGATACGCAGCTCGAAGTGCGCCAGTCGAACTTCATCAGTCACCTCGAGGCGCAGGTGCGCACCCTCGGCGGACCGTTGGCGACATCGAGCGCGGCCGGGGTGAGCACCCCGACGCTGACGCTGTTCACGGACGAGATCGCGCCCGCCGATGACCTGACCTTCGGCAACCCGCTGAATCCCAGTCCGACCGAGATGTTCGACGCGATCGCCGCCGGATGTCGGCAGACGTTGCAGACGCTCTCCGCGCGCGAGCTCGCCGCGCTGCCGTCCGAACCGGCGTCGCCCGGCTGCGTCTCCTGCGCGGCGCTGATGCGTCGCCTGCGCGGCGAGGCCGTCTGCCCGCGGCCGACGCCCGGGCTGCCGGAGGTCTGCGAGCGGTGCACGCAGCAGCTGCCGCGGCCAGCCACCGAGCACGCGACGAGTGACGCGACCTCGTTC
>JBKOUQ010000264.1:0-11387 GCA_046723475.1 Candidatus Methylomirabilota bacterium | reverse complement strand
TCGCGCGGTCGAGCAGCTGCTGCAGCCGTCCCCATGAGAACGTGCCACCGCCCTGCAGCACGCCACGTGCCTCGGTCAGAAACGTCTGCAGCTCCTGGAGGAGCGCCGCCGCCTCGTGCGCGCTCGCTGCCGTGCCGTCGTGTGCGGCCGGCGACTCGCGCTGTGCGGGCGTGCTTCGCGTCGACACCGGCGGCGCGGGCGGCTGCTCGGTGGGCTGGGCCGTCGCACGTTGGGCACCGCCGTCACCACTCGCGGGGCGTTTCGTGGCACGCGAGGTGGTTCCGGTGTCCGCCGCGCGCCGCTCGTCCGCTGCGCGATCGGAGCGAGCACGCTCGTTCGCGGGACGCTGAGACGGTCGATCCGGCGCCGGACGCTCGGCGGCGCGGTCTGTCGCGGGACGCTCGGAATCGCGGCGATCGGGCGGACGATCGGCAGAACGCTCGCTCTGCGTGCGGTCGGCTACCGGCCGCTCGGCTGGTGGCTCCGCGGGTCCAGGCGCGGGGCGCGGCGCGGCCTCGCGCGTGATCCCGCGGACAAGGTCGCTCATGCGGACCATCAGCCGACGCCGACCTGGTCTTTGATCACCTCGGCAATGATCTTTTCGCCGATCTCGCGGACGCGCTTGGTGTAGCCGACGAGCAGGGCGACGTCGCAGAGGTTGTTGATCTCGCGCGGCGTGCCGCGCGTGTAGTCGAAGATCAGCTTGATCGCCTCGTCGGTGAAGATCGGCGCGCTGCGTCCCGCCATCTTCAGCCGATGGGTGATGTAGGCGGCCGTGTGCGCGTCGTCGAGCGTATTGAGGTGGTAGCGAATGGAGATCCGCTGGTCGAGGTGCTTCAGGCGACGCACCCGCTCGCGCAGCTCCGGCGAGCCGATCAGCAGCAACGTCACCAGGAAGCGATCGTCGGTCTGGAAGTTCATCAGCAGCCGCAGCTCTTCGAACACCGCGTCGTCCTCTATGAGCTGTGCCTCGTCGACGATGAGGACGGTGTCGCGGCCCTCGCGGTAGTTGCGAAACATGACGTCGTTCAGCTGATGGAGCAATTCGGGCTTCGTGCGCTCCGGCGCGTCGACGCCGAGCTGGTACAGGGCCTCGCGCAGGAAGTCGATGGGCGTCCAGCTCGCGTTCGTCAGCAGGCCGATCTCGTACCGCTCGGCCTCCAGCCGCTGGATGAGCGCGCGCGACAGCGTCGTCTTGCCGCAGCCGTACTCGCCGGTCAGCATGCCGCAGCCCTTGCGGTGCCGCACCGTGTACACGAGCCGCACCAGCGCCTCTTCGTGCTCCGGCGAGAGGTAGAAAAACTTCGGGTTCGGGGAGTTGTCGAACGGCGGCTCGTTCAGCTCCCAGTACGCTTCGTACACGCTAGTTCCGGATCGGCCCGTTGAAGAGGATGAAGAGTCCGGTGTACGCGGTCGCCAGGCTCGCCACCAGTGAGGCGATCGTGACGTAGTCCTGCCACCACTTGACCGCCACCTCCGGCACCGTCACGACGGCGCCCGGCTCCAGCGGCGGCGCCTCTGCCATCGCAAAGGTCCGGCCGTTCCGGTACGTCACGGTCGCGGCCTTCACCTTGGCCCGCGCGGTGGGGCCACCGGCCGCCGCCAGGTATTCGCGCGGCGTGAGGTCCGGGCGGAAATCCAGGGCGCCCGGCGTGCGGACTTCGCCGACGACGTAGACCTTGTCCTCGAATACCGGCAGCATGACGATGTCGCCGTTCTGGATCGCAATGTTCTGCGTCTCGTCCTTGTCCACGAGCAGGCGATGCAGATCGACGGGGATGCGCTGGGCGGGACCGGCATCGGAGCGGTCGACGAACGCCAGACGCAGATCCGCGAACGACGCGGCGCCGCCTGCCCGCACCACGACGTCCCGGATGCGATCGCCGCGTGCGAGCTCGAGCCGCTGCACGATCGTCGGCTTGCCCTGCGTTGTCGTCTTGCCGCTCTCGGTGGTGCCGTTGAAAGCGCCACGCACCTCGACGACATCCTGGATGCTCGTCAACGGCGGAACGTAGACGACGTCGCCGGGGCTGAGCCGAACGTCGTTGGCGCTCCCGTCGCGCAGATCCAGCGACGTCGTGTCCTTGCGCCCGTCCGGCGCAATGCGCGTGAGCCGCGCGTCGGATGCGGCGGCGGCCACGCTGACGCCCCCCGTGAGGTCGAGCAGCTCGCGCAGTGAGCCGCCGGGGCCGAGCTCGTAGTCGCCAGGGCGGCGCACGGCCCCCGCGAGCGTGACGGGCGCGATGCGGGGCGGCACGTTGATGCGCATGCCTTCCTGCACGAACGGGTTCTGCGAAATGTCGCCCTTCAGCTCGAACAGGAGGAGATCGATCTCCGTCGTGCGAGCGTCGCGCGTCACCTGCACATGACGCGCGCTACCGCGCGGCGTGATGCCGCCCGTCGTCAGGATGATTTCGTGCAGGCGCTGCGTCGCGAGGACCTGCAGCGTGCCGGGCCGCTCGACCTCGCCGGAGACGATCACCTCAAATGAGCGCGGGGAGACCACCGCCATGCTGACATCCGCGTAGCGGAAGATCGCCCGCGCCCGTGCGGCGATCTCCCGGTTGGCCTCCAGCAGCGACAGCCCTGCGAGCTTGATCGTGCCGAGGGCCGGCAGCGTGATGGCGCCCTCCGGGTCGACGACGATCTGGGCGCGATTGACGTCGAGTCGCCCCACGATCTGCACGTCGAGCACATCGCCCGGACCGAGCCGATAATCCGGGCCGGCGATGCTCCGCGCTTGCTGGCCGAGATAGAGATCACCGCGACCAGGCGCCAGCGGGGCGAAGGCCCCCGGAGTCCGTGGAGTCTGAGGGGCGGTCGGTGTCTGGGGGACACCCGGTGGCGGCGCTCCCGGCGCCGGCTGCGCGAGCGAGACGCTCGGCGCGAGCAGGCAGACAATCAGCCCGAGAGCGAGGCATTTACGTAGCGGTCGCATGACGTTTTGGGCTGGACAATTCACGTCCGATAAGTCATTTTCACTTTTTCGTTCTTCGGGAATCAAGGAAAATGGGTAGACTTTTTAAGAGCTTTTGGCGACACAGCGTCGACCACGAGGGACCATGACCCCCCAGACCGTCCGGGCCGCACTGGCGGCCTCCATTCTTTTTGCCTTTGCGGGCGCGGGCTTCGCGACGTATGCGTTCCTCACGAAGCCCCCGGCGGCGGCGCGAGCTGTGACCCCGGCTCCGATCGCGACGGCCGATGCGCTACAGGCGGCGTTCGTGAGCGTCGCCGAGCGCGTCCGACCGGCCGTTGTCCACCTTGGGACGCTGCAGGTCGCCCGCGGCCGCCGACCGCCGTTGATCCCGGGACCGAAAGAGGACGATCCGTTCTTCAAGGACTTCTTCGACCAATTCTTCGGGCGCAGTGGGCCGGGGCGGCGCGAGGAGTTCCAGACGCCGGGGCTCGGATCCGGCGTCATCGTCGACCAGCGCGGCTACGTGCTGACGAATTTCCACGTCGTCCGCGGCGCGGATGCGGTGACGGTCCGACTGGCGGACAAGCAGGAATTCCACGGCCGCATCGTCGGATCCGACGCCAAGACCGACATCGCGATCATCAAATTCGACGGCCCCCCGGACGTGCGGGTCGCCACGCTCGGCAACTCGGACACGCTGCGCGTCGGCGAGTGGGCCATCGCGATCGGCAATCCCTTCGGCCTCGATCAGACGGTCACGGTCGGCGTCATCAGCGCGACGGGGCGCGCCGACGTGGGCATCGCGACCTACGAGAACTTCATCCAGACGGACGCGTCGATCAACCCGGGCAACTCGGGCGGGCCGCTCGTGAACCTGCGCGGCGAGGTCATCGGCATCAACACCGCGATCGTGGCGACCGGTCAGGGCATCGGCTTCGCCATCCCCGCGAACATGGTCAAGCGTGTGACGGCGCAGCTCATCGACCGTGGTCGCGTGCAGCGCGGCTGGATCGGCGTCGCCCTACAGCCGATGTCGCCGGAGCTCGCGCAGGCGATGGGGCTGCCCGACACGAAAGGCGCAATCGTCGCGCGGGTGTACCCCGGCAGCCCCGCCGAGAGCGCCGGGCTTGCGCAGAACGACGTCATCGTCGGCTTCGACGGTGCACCGGTCGACGACTACCATCAGCTGCAGCGCATGTCGTCGGAAGCGGAGGTCGGGCGCACCGTGAAGATCGACGTGGTGCGCCGCCGCGAGAAGAAGCACCTTGAGCTGAAAGTCGCCGAGGCGCCCGACTCGGGCCCCAGCGACTCCCGCCCGAAGTAACGCTCGCCGCTACGCGACGAACGGGGGAATGGGCGGTATCTCGAGCTGCTGCGTCCGCACGTCCTTGACGCCCGGTACGCCGCGCGCCACTTCGACGGCTCGGTCCAGCGCGGCCGTGCCCTCCAGCGTCACGACGCCGTCCTGCGCTTCGACCGTGATCCGGTAGCGCCGTGTCTCGGGATTGGTCGCCAGCGCCACCTGCACGCGAGAGGCGAGCGCGCGCGAAGCCACGAGCCGGCGGCCGGCGTCCTTCGTCGCCATCTCCGCCCGCTGCACGACGGTCGAGATCATCTCCACCGCGGCGTCGTGGCTCACCCGCTCGGTATTGATCATGAGCTCATAGAGCATCGGGTCGTTGATGTCGACCTCGTACAGATAGCGCATGCGGCCCGCCTTCTCCGTGTCGTCGCGACGCACGAAGTCGGCCGCGGCGCGCTGGTTCGGGGTCTCACCGGTCATGGCGGCCACGCGCTTGATCCACTGCTTCACGCGATGCTCGAACGGCGCGATGAGCCGCACGCGCAGCACGTGCGGAACGCCGCGCAGCAGCCACTGCCCGCCGCCGCGCATGAACACCGCGTTGTCGAGCTCGGCGAGCTCGAGCAGTGTCGTCTGGAGCACCGTGATGTGATGCCGCGTCTCGGCGTCGAATCGCTCGAAGATCGTCGGCTTGGATTCGTCGAGGTGCGAGAGCCGCTCTTCGGCGAGACCATATCGACGGCCGGCGTCCTGCAGCAGCTCCTGGTCGACGTACCGGTAACCGCATTTCTGACCGAGCGCCATCCCGATTTCGGGACCACCCGCGCCCATCTGCGTGGAAACAACGATGATCGCCATGGCTCACCTCCGCCGATACTTGTCGCGCACGGCCGTCGGCGCGATCGCGATGCGTTTGCCCGCCACGTCGTCGAGGACGTAGATCTCGTCTGTGAGCGAGCCGCTGGCGAAGACCTCGAAGACATCGAGCGCCGCTTCGAGCGTGCTGTCCGGCCGCTCGGCCATCATCGCGTCGACCGCCGATACCGCGAGCCGCGCCATGCCGCCCTCCAAGAGAGTGCCGGCCAGGGTAGCCGAGACAATGGGGGTTACGCAATGGCCGTTACTAGCCGCGCGCCACACGGAGGGCGGCGAGCGGGGCCCCTCACGGGGCAACATGCCCCCGCTCACGGCCCTCAGCGCGCTGGGCTACCCCGCCCGGCGGTCGGCGCCGCGGTCGGTCGGCCAGCCCGAGGGCGCGAGCGGCGGCCGCTCGAACGCCGGAACAAACGAATACGCGGGCCAGGGACCGGTCGGCACGACGGCGATGCCGACAGCGTGGGACGCGACCGGCGCGATCCGAGCGAGAAAGTCGGCCAGCTCGCCGCGGGGCAGCAGGAACGCCACGGACGCAACGACGTTGCCGGCGTTTCCGGCAGGGCGATACCGCCACTGGTGCACCGCGGCGCGCTCGACGATTTGATTCGCGAGCTCACGCAGCCGGGCCTCTTCGCGGCTGGCGAGCGCGGGGTCAACGGCCGCGGCCGACGGCGTCGGATCCAGACGCAGCAGCTTGACGCTCATCTCGACACACCCACGCAGACTCGCGAGCGCACCGTCGAGGGCGGGTCGCTCGCGCGCGAGCCAGCCGTCGAGGTCGCCGTCGCGCAGCGCCGTGCCGTACCGGAACGGCAGGAGCCCGTCGGCCTCGAGCGCGGAAGCGACGACATCGTGGTGTAAGGCGAGCGTGGTGGGCGTGGCCGGGGGCACAGTGGAAGCGGTGCTGCACAACACCACGCGTCCGGCGAGCGGGCGGCGATCGACGCGCTCGCCGATCACGGGCGGCGGTGGCAGCCAGCCGCGTGGCAAGCCTTCAACGACGGCATACAGATACTGCAGCATCCCCGCTCCTGCACCCCGGCGCGAATGGGGCCAACGGTCGGGTCGAGTGGGCCCGAGGGTACGAACGGCGCAGGCCGTCGTCAAGGGCAGCGTGCGATAATCGACCGGTCATGCAGCCGCTGCATCGCTTCATCGGTGTGCTTGCCATGACCGCCGTCGTCATCGTCGCGGCTCCGGCGCTTGCGGGACGCCTCACGCCGGCGCTGCCCGCCGAGATTCCCGCCGGTGTGCGCGCGCGCCTCGCGCCGGTCGTCAAGGACGCGGCCGTGTCCACCCGCATCGCGGGAAATTCGTTCGTCGCCCGTCGCGAGGTGTTCGAGTACCTCATCGAGCACCCCGAGTTCGCGACCCACGTCACGCGCGTCCTGAAGGTGGCGCGCTATCGAATCTGGCGGACGCCGGACGGGCTGATGCTCAACGATGGCTGGGGCGCCATCGGCACGTTCGAGGTGGTGTACGGCGCGCCCGGCGTGCGCGTCATGTACGCCAAGGGCGAGTACCAGCAGACGGTCCTGCCGAATATCCGAGGACAGGCGGTGGTGACCGTCGACTGGACCTGTGCCCCCGGTCCTGCCGGTCTGAGCACGATCGCGCCGACGATCGGCGCCTTCGTCAAGCTCGACAGCCAGGCGCTCTCGGTGGCAACGTTGCTCGCGAGCTCGGCCGCCGCTGCCAAGGCCGAGAAGGAAGCGGCGCGACTCGTGCGCGTGTTCGAAAAGACGACGCGCGCGCTCAACGACAATCCCGCGGCGGTGCTCGACGCGCTCCGCCAGCACCCCGACACGCCGGCGCGCGAGCTCGACGAGTTCAGCCGGCTGGTGCTCAGCGCACCGCGCGCGGGGTCGGCGGCGGCGCACTGACTCGCGCCAGCTCGGCGCGCGCACGGGCCAGACGTGCGCGGGCGTCGGCGTGCTCCGGCCGTCGCGCCAGGAACTCCGCGGTCGCCACCGCAAGTGCGGCCCAGTCGCGGCGCGCCTCTAGCGCCGCCCACAAGTCGAAGTGCGCGCGCGCCACCTCGAAGTTCAGCTCGAGCGCCGCGCGCGCCGCGGCCTCCGCGGCGGCGTGGCGACCGGCGGCGAGCAGCACGCCAGGCAGCGCGGTCAGCGCGGTGAGCGAATCGGGCTTGAGCGCGATGGCCGTCCGGTACGCGGTCTCGGCCTCGACTAGCCGTCCCTGCTCGGCGTAAAGCTCGCCGAGGTCACAATGCGCTCGGACGTAATCCGGCTTCAGGGCGATTGCCCGGCGGAAGGCCGTTTCGGCATCGACGGGCCGCCCCTGCCAGTAGACCGACACGCCGAGGCCGCGGTACAAAGCCGGATGATCCGCGATCCCGAGCGCCTCGCGGTACGCGGCCTCCGCTTCGGCGTGCCGGCCCTGGCGGCCGAGCCCGAGCGCGAAGTTCGCGCGAGCGCGAATGCTCGTCGGATCGGCTCGGATCGCCTCGCGTAACATCAACTCGGCATCGGCGTGCCGGCCCTGTCGCCCCAGCGCCACGCCGAGCTCATAGAGGAGGTCGGCGTCGTCGGGCCGCGCGGCGACGGCGCGACGCAGCTCGGCTTCCGCGTCCGCATAGCGACCGACCGCCGCCAGCGCGACCCCGCGTCCCGCGCGAAAGTCGACATCGTCGGGACGCAGGCGCAGCGCGTGCGCGTACACTTCGGCCTCCTCGACACGCCGCCCGCGGCGCCGCAGCGCGCCGGCCAGCGCGACATGCGCGGCGACGAAGCTCGGACGACGCCGCACTGCCTCGCGTAGCGCGCCTAGCGCCTCGTCCAGCCGCCCCTGCCGCTCGAGCGCCACACCCAGGTGATACCAGGCGCGTGGGTCGTCTGGGCATAGACGCAACGCCTCGCGCAGCACGTGCGCGGCCTCGCCGTAGTGCCGACGGCGGCGCAGCGTCCGCCCCAGCGCGACCAGCACACGGGTGTCGTGCGGCCGACGATGCACGACCTCACGATACGCCGCCGCGGCGTCGGCCAGTCGGCCGGCGCGCTCGAGCGCTACGGCGAGACCGAGATAGGCGCGCGTGTCGTCCGGCCCCTGGCGGATTGCCTGGCGATAGGCTTCCGCGGCCGCGAGCACATTCCCCTCGTCGAGCAGCGCGCCGGCCAGCGCGAACGCAGCGCGGCCGGACGCGTCGCTCGGTGTCTCACGCAGCGCGTGCACGGCTTCGGCCGGACGGCGCCGCCGCCGCAGCACGCGCGCGAGCGTTTCCGTTGCGAGCGCGTCGCCGGGACGCCGGGCGAGCACGTCGCGCGTCGCCGCCTCGGCGCCCTCCCACTCCTGCTGGCGCTCGAGCGCCCAGGCGAGATGCAATCGCGCCCGCACGTGGTCGGGATGCAGCCGAAGCGTCTCGCGAAACGCCGCCGCCGCCTCGCGATCGCGCGCCTGCTCGAACAGGACCGTGCCGAGCGCCTCATGGGCCGACGCCGCGTCCGGTGCCCGCGCGACCGCGGCGCGGGCCTCGCGCTCGGCATCGTCGATGCGCCGCACCCGACGCAGCATCACGACGAGCTCGAGTCGCGCACCCAGGTCATCGGGGCGCTCGGCCACGGCGTCCGCGAGTGCCGCCGCGGCGTCGGCGAACCGCCCGCGCCGCGCCGCCCCGCGCGCCAGGTTGCGACAGCTCTCGAAGCGATCCACCGTGGCGTCCGACCCCCTCAGCGCGACGGCCGCTGGCGGTCGAAGATCGTGGCGATGATGTGGTCGAGGTAACGAAAGTCGAACGGCTTCGGAACATAGCCGAACGCGCCGGTCTTCAGCGCGTCGGCGGCGAGGGACACCTGCTCGTTCGCCGTCACCATGATGACGGGAATACTTTCGTCGATCTTCTTGATGTCCTTCAGGACCTCGACACCGTTCATGCGCGGCATGTTGATGTCGAGCAGCACGAGGTCGGGGCGAGCGCGCAGCACCGCTGTCAACGCGTCGGCGCCGTTCGACGCCGTATCGATCTCGTAGGTCGTCTTGAAATGCTCGCTCAGAACTTCCACGATCAGCGGCTCGTCGTCGACGATGAGAAGACGTTTCACGGCGGCGATCGTAGCATGAACGCCGACGACGATCGGGCGCCAACCGCCCTCGGCGTGCCGCGCTGGTGTACCATGCTGCGCACAGGGAGAGCGCGATGGCGTTTGCCGCCGACCACGACGTGCCGATTGCGTACATGCAGCGCACGCGCGACTACTATTCGAAGCTCGGCTATCCGGCCTATCGATGGGCGCACTTCCGCGACGTGCCGTTCACTCCGCTCACGAAACCGCTGGCGCAGGCACGGCTCGCGTTGGTGACGACGGCGGCGCCGTACCAGCCGAACGCCGGCGATCAGGGGCCGCGCGCACCCTACAACGCTGCCGCGAAGTTCTACACCGTGTATTCCGAGCCGAGCGGCGTCGTGCCGGACGTGCGCATCTCCCACGTCGGCTATGATCGCCGCCACACCACGGCCGAGGATCCCCACACGTGGCTTCCGTTGCGGCGGCTGCAGGAGGCGGTGAAGTCGGGCCGCGTGGGCGCGCTGACGCCGCGGCTGCACGGCGTGCCGACGAACCGCAGTCAGCGCGTCACGATGGAACAGGATGCGCCCGAGCTGCTGCGCCGGTGCCGCGAGGACGGCGCCGACGTCGCCCTCCTCGTTCCAAGCTGACCCGTGTGCCACCAGACCGTGAGTCTGCACGCGCGACATCTCGAAGCCGACGGCATCCCGACCGTGATCATGGGCTGCGCGAAGGACATCGTGGAGTCCTGCGGCGTGCCGCGATTCCTGTTCAGCGACTTCCCACTCGGCAACAGTGCCGGCCGGCCGTTCGACGTCGATTCGCAAGCCTTCACGCTGGAGCTCGCGCTTCGCGTTCTCGAGTCCGCGCCGGCTGCGCGGACCACCGTGCAGTCGCCGCTGCGCTGGGACGACGATGCCTCGTGGAAGCTCGACTACGACAACATCGAGCGCATGACTCCCGAGGAGATCGCGGCTCGCCGGCGTGAGTTCGACGTGGTGAAGAGCATCGCAAAGGCGAAGCGCGACGCCGTCGACCGGTGAGCAAGCCCTTCGGGGGGGTCCGCATCCTCGATTTCACGCGCTATCTGGCCGGCCCGTACGGGACGTACCAGCTGGCGCTGCTCGGCGCCGACGTCGTCAAGATCGAGTCCCGCGACGGCGACGAGTCCCGCCATCTTCTGATCAACCGCGAGTGGGCGGAGCGCAAGATGGCGTCGTCGTTTCTCGCCGTGAACGGGAACAAGCGCAGCATCACGCTCGACCTGCGCCAGCCGGCCGCGATCGAGGTGATCAAGCGGCTCGTGCCTCGGGCTGACGTCGTCTGGGAAAATTTCCGTCCCGGCGTCATGGACCGACTCGGCGTCGGATATGAGACGCTCGCGGCGCTGAACCCACGGCTGATTTATTGTGCCGTGTCCGGGTTCGGCCACACCGGGCCCGAGCGCACCACGGCCGCCTTCGACGGCAAGCTGCAGGCGATGTCGGGAATCATGTCGATCACCGGCGATCCCGCGGGCGGGCCGATGCGCGCGGGCTTTGCGATCTGCGACACGATCGGCGGCATGACGGCCGCACTCGCGGTGGCGAGCGCGCTTTACCAGCGTACGCATACGGGTCGCGGGCAGTTCGTGGACGTCGCCATGCTGGACGCCGCGCTCGCGTTCATCCCCGGCCCCGTCGCCGAGTACAGGGTGGCCGGCATCCCACAGCGGCAGATCGGCAACGGCTCCGTGAGCCGCAAGCCAACCGCCAACCGCTTCCGCGCCGGCGACGGTTACATCGTGCTCGCCGTGCTGACCGAAAAGCAGTTCGCCAGCCTGATGCGGACGGTCGGCCGGGCCGACGCGCTCGACGATCCACGATTCCGCGACTGGCGCGCGCGCACCGACAACGAGGCGGCGCTCCGCGAAGTCCTCGAGAGCGCGCTCGCCAAGGACGACGCCAAGTCATGGGAAGCACGGCTCACCGCTGCCGACGTCCCATGCGCAACCGTGTGGAAGATCGAGGAGATCCTCGAGCATCCGCAGCTCGAGCACCGCGACGTGGTGCAGACCATCGATTCGCGATACGGCCCCATGTCGCTCGTGGGCGCCGGCTTTCGCCTCGCCCACGGCAGCCCGAGCATCGAGCGTGAGCCCCCCACGCTCGGCGAGCACACCGACGCGATTCTCGAGGAGGCGGGTTACGGTGCCGAGGAAATCGCGGAACTGCGGCGTACCGGCGTGATCTGAGTTCCGACACTCTCCGCGCACCCGCATGTCGGTGGC
>JBKOUQ010000198.1:0-24596 GCA_046723475.1 Candidatus Methylomirabilota bacterium | reverse complement strand
GGCGCCGGGCTCGCCAGCAGTGTCGCCGGCGTCGCCGCCGCCCGCGCCGTCGACCTCCGGCGCCCTCGAGCGGGGACGCGCGCTGCTCGCGGCCGGTGACGCGGTCGCGGCCGCGGTCGTGCTGCGCGAGGCGGTGCGCGCTCAGCCCGATCTCGCCGACGCGCGCGCGAGCCTGGGCCTGGCGCTCTACGCAATGGGTGATCTCGACGGCGCTGTCGATGAGCTGCGCGGGCTACTGCGCGTCCGGCCGGATGTCAACGACGCGCGGCTGACGCTCGCGGCGGCTATGGTCGCGCGTCAGGACTGGCCGGCGGCACGCGCCGAGCTGGAGCGCGCGCTGGCCGCGCAGCCCGAGCTGCCACAGGCCAACTACACGCTCGGCGTAGTGCGGTACGCCCAGGGCGATCTGAACGGCGCCATCGAGGCGTACCGTCGCGTGCTCGTGCTCGAGCCGCGCGCCCACGACGCGCGCTACAACCTCGCGCTGCTGCTCAAGCTCGCGCGCCGCGATGCGGAGGCCACGCCGGAGTTCCTCGCCGCCGCGGAGGCCGGCCTGCCGCGCGCCCAATACTTCGCCGGCGCGGCGTACGCGACCGGGGCCGGGGTCGATCGCGACCTGGTGTCCGCGATCACCTGGTGGACGCGCGCCGCCGAGCAGGGAGTGACGCAGGCCGATGAAGGCCTCGCGCAGCTGCGTCAAGTCGCGTCCGGTCGCTCGCGCCGTGGGCCGGCCGAGCGGCAGGCCGTCGAGCAGGCGTTCGGCGAATACCGCGCGCGCTTGTGGACCGGCTATCCGGGCCTGGCGCGCGAGGGCGACGAGCCGCTCGGCGTCGCGCTGCTACGCCAGGGCCGCGGCGTCGAGGCCGTGCCCGTGTTGATTCGCGAGGCGGCGGCGCTCAGCGAGCCGGCGCTGCGCACCCTCGAGACGCTCTATGATCAGGGCGTCGACGGCCAGCTGCCGGCCCACGACGCGCGCATCCACGCCTATCTCAAGACCGCCGCCGCCGAGGGGCGGTCGCGTCTGCGTCCCTGAAGACCGTCGCTCGCGTCGCGCTGCTCGCGATCGGCGCCACGCTGATCGCCGCGTTCGCCTCGCTCGTCGGCGGCGCGGGCGTCACGGCCATCGACTGGTCGGTCTACGACCGCTGGCTTCGGGCGCGCGCGCCGGTGGCCGACACGCCGCGGCTGGTGATCGTCGCGCGCGATGCGGCGAGCGAGGCGCGCTTCGGCGCGGGAGCCTGGGATCGCGCGGTGCTCGCGCGGGTAGTGACCGCCGTGGGCCGCGGCGGTGCGGCCGTGGTCGGTCTGGATCTGGAGCTCGACACGCCGAGCGCGCCAGGGCGGGGCGGCGCGGGAAGCGACGCGCTGCTGGCCCAGGCGGCGCAGGCCGTCGATGTCGTGTCGCTGATCTCGCGCTCGACGCCGCGCTCGACGGTCGCTGAGGGACGAGTCGCGCACGCCGTTGCCGACGCGGATGCCGACGGCGTCGTGCGCGCTGTGCCGCGGACGCTCGACGTCGGCGGGCGGCCGGTCCCTGCGCTCGGGTTCGCGCTCGTGTCGGCGCTGAGCGCCGGGGGCGAGGTTCGTGCGCCGACGGACACGCGCGGTCGTATCCTCGTCGACTTTGCCGGCGGTGGTTGGCCGCGCGGTGTCCGCGTCGTGTCGTTCGTCGATGTCTGGTCCGCGATCGAGCAGGGTGACGTGGAGCGAATCCGAGCGCTCGCCAGCGACAACGCCGTGCTGCTGGTGACCGAGCCGATGGCGGCAACGCTCCGAAGCCCCGTCGGGGACGTCTCGCCGACCATGATCCAGGCGCACCTCGCGCGTGGCCTGCTTTCCGGCTCGCGCCTGCGCGAGGCGCCACCCGCGACGGTCACGGGTCTCGCGCTCGTCCTGGCCGCGCTCAGCGCGTGGCTGTTGCTTGGTACGCGGTGGTGGCTCGGACTGTCGGGCGCGATCGTGCTCGGCGCCGCGTATGCCACCGCACTGCCGGTGACGCTGACGGCGGCGGGCGTCGCGCTGCCGGTGGCGACACCGCTCGGCGCGATCGTGCTGGCCGCGCTTGGCGGTCTCGTGCTTCGCCAGTCGGCGTCTGGCGCGCGGATCCGTCGGCTCGAGGACGAGAACGCGCGTGCCCGTGAGACGCTCGTGCGCCAGGAATCCGCGGTGGAATCGCTCGAGGACGACCTGGACGCCGCGCGCGCCGCGGTCGCGCGCTCGACCGGCGCCGAGCGCGATCTCGGCCGTGCGGCGGATCTGTTGCGTGCGCAGCTCGCCGAAGCGCGCCAGCAGGAAGACGCCACGCGGCAGCGTCTGGACTCGCTCGAGCGCGAGCTATCCGGCCTGCGCACCGCGGAGGCGAGCTCCGGCGCGCTCGCGGATGCCGACCAGGAAGCACTGCGCCGCGCATGTGAGGAGGCGGGGATCATCACGGGCGATTCCGGCGTCCTCGCCGTGTTCCAGGACCTCCGCCGGGCGGCGCGCTCGTCACTGCCGCTGTTGATCACCGGCGAGCCGGGGACGGGCAAGGAGCTGTTCGCGCGCGCAGCGCACCGGCTCAGCCCGCGCGCTGCCGAGCCGTTCGTGGCCGTCAACATGGCCGCCATCCCACCCGAGCTCTTCGAGAGCGAGCTTTTCGGTCACGTGAAGGGCGCGTTCACCGGCGCCGTCGCCGACCGCCGCGGTTACTTCGAGCAGGCGCATCGCGGCACGATCTTCCTGGATGAGATCGGCGAGCTGCGCCCCGACCAGCAGAGCAAGCTGCTGCGCGTGCTGCAGGACAAGGTCTTCCACAAGGTGGGCGCGGCGCGCCCGACCGGCGTCGACGTGCGCGTCGTGGCGGCGAGTAACCGCGATCTCGAGCGCGGCGTGGCCGAGGGCTGGTTCCGCGAAGATTTGTGGTTCCGGCTCAAGGGCATCGTGCTCCGGCTGCCACCGCTGCGCGCGCGCCGCGAGGACATCGCGCTGCTCGGCTCGCGCATCGTTGCCGCGGCGGCCGCTGAGCACCGTCGGCGCGGTGTGTCGCTGTCGGAGGACGCGATGGCGGCCCTGCGCGCTCACGCCTGGCCGGGCAACGTGCGGGAGCTCGAGAACTGCTTGCGGCAGGCCGTCGCCCTCGCCGACGGGCCCCTGCTCAAGCGCGACGATCTGCGGCTGCCCACCCCCGAGCGTCGCCCGGCCGAGGCCAGCGGCGATGACGCCGCCGTGCTGGTGTCCCTCAGGCGTCACGGCTTCGACATGCAGGCGACGGCGGCGGAGCTCGGCTGGGATCGGAGCACGGTGACCCAGCGCCTCAAGGGCATGGGCTTCCGCGCCCTCGTCGACGCGGGAGGTGACCGCCGCCAGGCGGCGGTGGAGCTCGCGGGCGATGCGGCACTGGCTCGCGTCGTCGAGCTCAAGCTGCGCGAGTACCACGAGCACCTGATCCGTTCGGTGGCCGGCTTCGACACGGCCGACGCGGCAGTCGCGGCGTGCCGCCGGCGCTTCAAGAATCTCCCGGAGCGCCACTTCCGCTCTCTCGAGGAGCTCGTCAGGCAACACTTCAAGCGGTAGGCCCCGCGCCCGCGCGGGGATGCGGGGAGCCCCCCGCGTCGCCGCCGACCCCGCGCGGCGCAAGTCTCCGTCATCACGACCTTCCGCCTGTGGCTCACCCGTTGCGATAGGACCGCGTCCGAGCGCGGCCGCCGCACGGGCGGGCCGGCCGGCGCCGGGTGCCAAACCAACCACGGAGAGGGCGATGACGACCACGACGAACACACAGCAGACGCAACCCAAGCGCGAGGTCCTTCGAGAGCTGGTCATCGTGACCGGCTGTCTCGCGATGCTCCTGACCGGGGTCGGGACGCTGTACTGGATGCAGGCCCGTACCGATGAGGCGTCGGCCGGGACGGCGCTGACCGCCGCCGCCAAGCCGGGCGAGGCGACGACGAAGCCGGTGCGCCCGACGCCCACCGCCGACGGCCCGGTGATCCACGCGGACCTCTACTTCGACTTCAAGAGCACGCGGCTGCGCGCCGACGCCGCGAAGATGCTGCAGGACAAGGCGGCGACGATAACCCACACCGAGACGTGGGCGGTTCTCGTCACTGGCTACGCCGACAGTCAGGGTCCGGCCGGATACAACCGCGTGCTCGCGCAGCGGCGCGCCGACACCGTGAAGCAGTTCCTCGTGGAGCTCGGCGTTCCGGAGTCGTCGGTCAAAGTCGCGGCGCTCGGCCCCGAAGCCGCGCTGTGCGACGACCCGGGCAAGGAGTGCCAGCAGCTCAATCGCCGCGTGCACCTCGAGATCCGTCGCCTCGGCCCGGTGGCAGCGGCGGCGTCTGCCGCGGTTGCCGCGCCGATGAGCCCGAAGGCCGACGACCTCGGCCAGCCCTGACGTTGAACCGACCGTCCCTCGGAGGGGAGCTCATGAGCGCGATTCGAGTGCTGTGCTCGTTGCTGGCGACGATCCTCTGCCTCATCCCGGTGGCGGCCCGCGCCGCCACCGGCGTTGCCGTCGCCACGCTGGCGCCGGCGACACCGACACGCGTGACCGAAGGCACGTTGCTGGTTCGCGGCAACAACGGCGCGGCGGTGCCGGCGCCGCTGCTCGAAACCGACGTGGACCTGCGCGTTACCGGCCCGATCGCTCGCGCGATCGTTCGACAGCGGTTCGTGAATCCGACCGGTCAGTGGATCGAGGGCGTGTACGTGTTTCCGTTGCCGGAGGACGCGGCCGTCGATCATCTGCGGCTGCACGTCGGCGACCGCGTGTTGGAGGGAGTCATCCAGGAGCGCGGCCAGGCCAAGGCGACCTACGAGCAGGCCAAGCGTCAAGGCCGCCGCACGGGCCTCGTCGAGCAGGAGCGGCCGAACATCTTCACGACGTCGGTGGCGAACATCGCGCCCGGCGCGGACATCGGTGTCGAGATCGAATATCAGCAGACGCTGCGCTGGGACTCCGGCCACTATCGGCTGCGATTTCCGATGGTCGTCGGTCCTCGATACATTCCCGGCTCGCCGATCGCGACGCCGCCCGACGCCACGGGTTGGGCGCCGAACACCGACGCCGTCCCTGATGCCTCGCGCATCACACCGCCGGTCATCCATCCATCGAACGGGCCGATCAATCCCGTCACGCTACGCGTGATGCTCGCACCGGGGGCGCCGCTCGCGCGGCTCGAGTCGAGCTATCACGCGATTCACACGACTCCGCAGCGCGACGGCACGTACCGCATCGAGCTCGCGACCGGCCTGGCCCCGGCCGACCGCGACTTCGAGCTCGTGTGGGAGCCCGTGGCCGGTGCCATCCCCGCGGCCGCCATCTTCACCGAGGGACGTGACGATGGTGTCTACGCGCTGCTCGTCATGACACCGCCGGCCGCCTCGTCGCTCGCGCAGCGGCGTGCGCCGCGTGAAGTCGTCTTCGTCATCGACAACTCGGGCTCGATGGCCGGTGCGTCCATCGAGCAGGCCAAGGCGGCCCTGCAGCTTGCGCTGGCCCGCCTCGCGCCCACCGACACGTTCAACGTGATCCGCTTCAATCACACGATGGACGAGCTGTTCGAGGCGCCTCGCCCGGCCACGCGCGACCATCTGGCGCTCGGCGCGCAGTGGGTGCAGCAGCTGCGCGCCACCGGCGGCACGGAGATGCGACCGCCGCTGAGACGTGCGCTCGAGACCGGTGAGGGCGACGGCCGTCTGCGGCAGGTGGTCTTCCTGACCGACGGCGGCGTCGGCAACGAGGAGGAGCTGTTCGCGATCATCCGGCGCTCGCTCGGTGACCGCCGCCTGTTTACGGTCGGCATCGGATCGGCGCCGAACAGCCACTTCATGCGCGAGGCGGCGCGCCACGGGCGGGGAACGTTCACTTACATCGGCGCCGTGAGCGAGGTGCAGGACAAGATGACCGCGCTCTTCCGCAAGCTGGAGGCGCCGGCGCTGACCGACGTCCGCCTCGAGCTGCCCGGGATCACCGGTGCCGACGTGCTGCCCGATCCGGTGCCCGACCTTTATATAGGCGAGCCGGTCGTCGTTGCGTTCCGAGCCGGGACGTTGCCGCCGTACGCGATCGTGCGCGGCCGATTCGGGACGACGACCTGGGAGCAGGCGGTCGATTTCCAGCGGGCCGACGAGCACGCGGGACTGGCGACGCACTGGGCGCGTGCGAAGATCGGCGCGCTGCTCGATGCGCGCCGTGGCGGCGCGGACGACGAAGGCATTCGGTACGCCGTCATCCAGCTCGCACTTGCGCACCATCTGGTGAGTTCGTACACGAGCCTGGTGGCGGTGGACGTGACGCCGGTGCGTCCGGACGGCGCCGCGCTGCAGACGCACGCGATGCCGACGAATCTGCCTCACGGCTGGGACTACAACGCGGTCTTCGGGCTGGGCCAGGGCGCGACCGATGCGCCGAGGCATCTGCTCGTGGGCGTCATCGCTCTGCTCATCGCGGCGTTGGTGGTGTTCGCGCGGCGCCGCGCGTTTGCCCTGTCGGTGGGCGGTGGCGCGTAGAGCGCTCGGTCTCGTCGCCGCGCTGCTCGTCGGCATCGGCACGTGGCAGCTCGGACACGGTCTCTGGATTCACGCCAAGGCGCGCCTGGCCCAGCATCTGCTGCAGCGCGCGTGGGCTCGGACGCTCGCGGGCGAGCGGGCCGTGAAGCCGTGGCCTTGGGCCGATACATGGCCGGTGGCGCGGCTCACCGCGCCGGAGCACGGTATCGATCTCATCGTGCTCGCCGGCGCCAGCGGCCGCACGCTCGCGTTCGGTCCGGGTCACCTCGATGGGAGTGCCGTGCCGGGCGCGCTCGGCACGGTTATCGTGACCGGTCATCGCGATACGCACTTCGCGTTTCTGCAGCAACTGCGCGCCGGCGACCGGCTCGTGGTTGAAGCCCCCGGACGGACGCCGACGGTCTTTCGTGTGACCGAGACGACGGTGGTCGATGCGCGGAGCGTGGCCGTGGTGAACGACGATGGCGCGAGCGCACTCGTGTTAGTGACGTGCTATCCGTTCGACGCGATCACGGCCGGCGGACCGCTGCGCTACGTCGTGGCCGCCGAGCGCGTCGACGACTCTCGCTAGCCGTGCTCGTGAGACGGGCGCGTCGTTTGCCTTCCGAAACCCGTGGTGGCGCGGTCGTCAGGCGGCGTTGGGCGTGATCACCGTCTTCGCGCCGCGCCCGGCCGAGGCGTGGGCGAACGCCTCGCCGATGCGCTCGAGCGGGAAGCGCGCCGTGATGAGCCGGCCGACGCGCATCGATGGCATCAGGGCCAGCGCACGCCGGAATGCGGTGCCGCGGCCGAACGCGCCAACGATCTTGATCTCGCGATAGTGCACGTCCCAGAGGCTCAGCGGGATCTCGCTGCCTTTCGGGCTGACGCCGACCAGCTGCAGGACGCCGCCCGGCTTCACGAGCGTCATCGCCTCGGCGACGAGCTCCGGCTTGCCGACGGCCTCGGCGACGACGTCGGCGCCGCGCTCGCGCGTGAGCGCCATGACACGCTCGCGTAGGTTTTCTTTGCCCGGATCGATGACGACGCTCGCGCCGAGACGCTTCGCGATCACGCGGCGCTCCTCCAGCGGATCCGACAGCATCAAGCGCTTCGCGCCACGACGCTTGGCCAACGCCATCGTGAGGAGGCCCATGATGCCGCCGCCGATGACGAGCACCGTCGCGTCGCGCGGCATCGGAAACGTCTCCAGGCCGGCCAGACAGCAGGCGGCGGGCTCGGTGAGCGCGCCGGCGACCGCATCGAGTCCGCGCGGCAGCGGATGCGCGCAGTGCGCCGGCATCGCGACCTGCTGGGCGAAGCCGCCGAGCCGCGTCAGGTTCGGACACTGGCTCACGCGCCCGGCCTCGCACTCGCCGCACTGGCCGCAGCCGAACGATGGCTCGCACGCGACGGCGCGGCCGATCAGCCGCTTGCTCACGCCGCGGCCCACCGCGCGCACGACGCCCGTGTACTCGTGGCCGAGCACCAGCGGCGGCTTGTAGGGAAACAGCCCTTGCGTGGCGTGCACGTCGGTGCCGCAGATGCCGGCGGCCTGAACGGCAACCACGACCTGACCGGCCCCGGCGACGGGCTCCGGCACGTCATCGAGCGTGAAGCGCGTGCCGCCGTGCCAGGTGGCGACCTTCATCGGTTACTTGTCGTCGAGCGTGACGAAGATGCAGTGACGCAGGCGGCCGTCGAGCGCCTTGGACAGGTGGCCCTTGCCCGAGGTGTCCTCGACCAGGATCACTTCGCCCGCGCCGATCTTGCGCGACTCGCCGTCGCTCGCGGTGATCTGCACGCCGGCGTCGAGGTTGATGATGTACTGGCGGCGCGGCGCCGGATGCCAATCGAGGTCGTAGTCGGGCTGCACTTCGCGGAAGATGATGCCGGTCGCCGGCATGCGCTTGGACATCTTTCCCGCGCGCCCGCTCTCGACGAAGTCGACCTCGATGTCGCGGAAATGCGTCTCACCCTTCGCGTCGGTGTAGAGATTGTGGATCCTCATGCGCGTCCTCCCGATGGTGTGCGCTGCGCTTCCTTGTCGGCCATCTTGCGCTTCAGCTCCTCGGGCGTGAGGCGCACGATGTCCTCGTTCTGGTGGGCGTAGACCTTGTAGGTGTCGGTGTCGAGCTCCGGCAGCTCGACGCGGCCCGCGAGCACGTCCGCCTTCCAGCGCTGGTGCTCGGGCTCGCGCGCGTGGAACTCGGGCATGACCTCTCGGGCGAAGATCTCGAGGCTCGCGCAGATGTCGGCGTGCGTCGTGCGCCCCGCCTGGTTCAAGAGAATCACCTGGTCGACACCCGTGGCCTCGAACTCGCGCAGGCGACGCCGAATCGTCTCGGGCGATCCGATCAGTCCGCTGGTGAGCGTTTCCTGCGCCTTCGGTGTCTGGCGCCACTCCTGATAGGCCTCCCACATGTTGCCCGCGCCCGGATTCGGAATTCCGTGACGCCCGTAGTGGGAGAGGCAGAACACGAAGAAGGTCCAGCCCGCGGCCTTCTCACGCGCTTCCTCGTCGGTCGGCGCGCACATGAAGCCGGAGACCATGGCGATGTTCGGGTTGGCCGGGTAGTCGGCGAGCTTCGCCGGCCGCCGGGTTTGCTCGATGTAATACCGGTTCACCCACGCGCGCGCGGCCTCGGGCGAGACGAACTGGAAACCGAGCGCGCCCATGCACCAGCGCCCCGCGCTGGCGATCGTGTTGATGTTGGAGCACGCGACCCACAGCGGCGGGTGCGGCTTCTGGTAGGGCTTGGGCACCACGTTGCGCGCGGGGAATTTCCAGAAGCGGCCGTCGTGCTCGACCGAGGTGCGCGTGAAGGCGGGCACCAGCGCCTGCACCGCCTCCTCCCACTGCTCGCGCTTGTCGCGCACGCGCGCGCCAAACGGGTGCAGCTCGATCGGCCCCTGGGCCTCCCCGAGCCCGAGCTCCACGCGGCCGCCCGAGAGCAGATCCAACACCGCCGCGCGCTCGGCCACGCGAATCGGATGGCTCGTGGGCAGCTGGAAGACGCCGTGGCCGAGACGGATCCGTTTCGTGCGCTGACTCGCAGCGCCGAGGAACACCTCCGGCGCCGACATGTGCGAATACTCCTCGAGGAAATGGTGCTCGACGACCCACGCGTTGTCGTACCCGAGCCGGTCCGCCAGCTCGATCTGCGTGAGCATGTCCTGGAACAGCCGATGCTCGCTCTCCGGCGCCCACGGCCGTGGCAGCTGGGCCTCATAGAAGATGCCGAATTTCATCGGGGTCCGATGACTCCTTCCGTGAGCACGATCACTGTCCGTCCGCCGTCGTCCTTCAAGATGATCCCCGAACGGGGCAGCACCGTCCGCTTGTCCCCTTCGTACAGCACGAGATCGCCCTTCTCTCTCGTCACGTACGCACCGTGGCCGGCCGCCACTCGTTTGCCCTCGGCGACGTCGACCAGGTACTTGCCGTAGAGCGCGGCGTCGTGCTTCGGCGGCTTCTTATCAGCCGGCGGCTGCCCCGCATGGCACGTGCCGCAGCAGGCGCCACTGTCGCACGGCCGCCGCATGATCGTCGAGGCGCCCCGTTCGGCGTCGACGCGGAACTCCGCGGCGCGCGCGGGCACGGCCAGGACGACACCGACGAGGACGATGAACGCGACGCGGATCCCTACCGGCGCTCGCATCATCGATTGGCGGCGCGCGCGATGGCCGCGATCTTGTCAGCGAAATTCACCTGGCTGTCGTCCTCCGGCGTGTAGCCGATCTTTCGGCGCGCGCTCGCGAGGCTCCAGAACCGGTGCGTGTTGCCGCTGATGCCGTAGACGATCAGGAACGGGATGCCGTTGTCGTCCGTGATGTCCGGCGTCTCGACCATCTTGATCGCCTGCTGCGTCTGATCGCGCGCGGAGAGATAGGCGCCGAGCGCGCGATGCATCGTCTTGATGTCGCCGGGCTTGACGTGGTCGAGGTCGTCGTCGCGCGGGCCGCCGATGCGCCACTGGACGATCTCGAGCTTGCGGTTGCCCACCTTGCCGGTGGCGAATACGAAGCCGAGCAGCTCGTACGACGCTTTCGACCAGCCGTACCAGTTGTCCGAGCGTGGCGGCATCTCCGGCGTGACCATATCGACGCGGCCGTCCCACACGAGGCGCTCGTAGTAGTCCGACGCGTGGTTCGAGCTGCACACGACCACGCGGCGCACGCCCTCCTCGAGAGCTGTGCGGTACACGTTGTAGGCCAGCGCCACGTTGGTGTGCTCAGCCTGGAATTTCGCGTCGCTGTTGTCCTGCCACGTGTCCGCCGTCATGCCAGGCGCGCGGACGAATCCACAATGGATGACGGCGTCGGCGCCGCGGAAATGCTCGCGATAGGCGTTGCGGTCGGATTGTGTCAGGTCCGCCACGACGAGACGCGGCACGGGCTTGCCGTCACGCGTCTTGTTGGTGATGTCGATGGGCACGACGTCCCACCGCTCGTCCAGCGCTCTGAACATGCGCTGGGCCACGTAGCCCGCCGCCCCGGTGATCACGACCCGCCGCTTCGCCATCCTGCACCTCCTTGTCGCGGCCTCGACTGTAGCACTCAGGCGGCGCGCAGCCGTGGATCGAACAGGTCGCGCAGCGCATCGCCCAGCACGTTGAACGCGAAAATGGCGAGCGTGAGCGCCAGGCCGGGAAAGATCGACAACCATGGCGCCCGGACCATGTAGCTGCGACCGGTGGCGCTCAGCATCCCGCCCCACGACGGCCGCGGCGGCGGCACACCGTAGCCGAGGAAGCTGACGGCCGCCTCGATCAGGATCACGAAGCTTACGTACGTGCTGGCGCTCACGATGATCGGCGCCAGGATGTTCGGCAGCACGTGCGTGATGAGAATCCGTGCGTGCGAGGCGCCCCCGGCGCGACTGGCCTCGATGTACGCGTGCTCGCGGACGACGAGGGTGGCGCTGCGAATGATGCGCGACTGCGGAAACGCCTGGCTCAAGCCGAGTGCCACGATTACGCTGCCGAGCCCGGGGCCCAGGAGGACGAGCAGCACGATCACCATCACGAGCCCCGGGAACGTCAGCCATGCGTCGACAAGCCGCTGGAGGAGCAGGTCCAGCGTGTGGCCGAAGTAGCCGCTGACGACACCGATGGCGGCGCCGAGCACGACGGCGATCGCCGTGGCGGCCAAGCCGACGGTGATCGAAACCTGCGAGCCGTAGATCACGCGGCTCAGCACGTCGCGGCCGAGCTCGTCCGTCCCGAACCAGTGGGCGCGGCTCGGCGGTTTCAGCGCGTCGAGCAGCGACGTCTCGTTGAAGCCGTGCGGCGCAAGCCGGTCGGCGAACAGCGTCACGCCGAGCAGGACGACGACGATGGCCCCGCCCACGGCGCCGAGCGGCTTCTTGACGACGAGAGCGCGCAGCAGAGTCATCCCGCCTCCGCCCGCGTGCGCGGATCGATCAGGAAGTACGTCATGTCGACGAGCAGGTTCACGCCCATGACGACGAGGGCGAGAAACAGCACGAGCGACTGGAACATCGGGAAGTCGCGGTGCGCGACGGACTCGACGAGCAGGCTGCCCATACCGGGCAGCTGGAACAGCGTCTCCATCACGATCGAGCCCGCGATCGCCTGCGACGTCTGCACGCCGAGGATCGTGATCGACGGAATGATCGCGTTGCGCAGCGCGTGCTTGAGCACCACGCGCCGCGGCGGCAGCCCCTTGGCGAGCGCGGTGCGTACGTAGTCGTGGCGAAAGACCTCGAGCATCATCGCGCGCGTCATGCGCATGATCGGCGCGCCGAGGTGGCTGCCGAGAATCGCGGCGGGCAGCAAGAACTGCACGAGGTTCTGAGTCGGGCTCGTGGTGAACGGCACGAGCTGCAGGCTTGGGCTCCAGCCGAGCCAGATGGACGGCACGACGATCGCCAGCGTGCCGAGCCAGAAGCTCGGCAGCGACAGGAACACCATGGCGACGCTGCGGAGGACCAGGTCCGCCGAGCGGTCCTGACGGACGGCTGCAATCACCCCCGTGAGCCCGCCATACACCACCGCGAACGCGATCGACAGCAGGCCGAGCTCGAGCGTGACGGGCAGACGCTCGCTGAGCACGCTCAGCACGGTGCGCTGCGTCCACAGCGATTCGCCGAGATTGCCGCGCAGCAGACCACCAACCCAGCGCACGTATTGCTCGTGGATCGGAAGGTCGAGGCCGAGCTTGGCGCGCATCTCGGCCAGGTTGGCGGCGTAGCCGAGGTCCTGGAACATCAGCGTGACGACGTCGCCGGGCAGCAGGCGCATGATGACGAACACCATCACGCTGACGACGAACAGCGTCGGTACCATGAGGGCCAGCCGACGCGCGAGATACGTCGTCACGAGCGCGCGAGGACGGCCGCTAGTCCACCCACGTGTTCACGATCGCCGGCGCATAGCCGTAGCCGCGCACGGGCGGCACGTAGCCGTGCACGCGCTTGGCCGTGACCGTGATCATCTTGGGCGCGGGCAGGTACACGCGGTAGAGCTGATCGTGGAACGTCGTGACGAACTGCCCGATCAGCTTGGCGCGCGCGGCCTCGTTGGGCGCGTTCCGCACGGCGTGCACGAGGTCGGTGATCTTCGGGTCGTCGAGATGGATCTGGTTGCGCGTGTCGCCGGGCGTGTAGGTCGCGAGCCACTCGTCCTCGTCGCCGAGCGTCCACGCGGGGATGTGCACGAGCCCGTCGAAGTTGCCCTTGTAGGTGCTGGAGATCCACACGGGATACTCCTGCGACACGATCGACGCGTCGATGCCCAGCTTGGCCAGCATCGACTTCAGCAGCTCCGTCCGTGACGTGTACGTCGGGCCGTAGCCGACCGTCGTCGTCAGCTTCACGGGCAAGCCGTTCGGATAGCCTGCGTCAGCCAGCAGCTTTTTCGCCGCCGCCACGTCGTAGCGATACCACGCGGCCGACTCGCCGAGGCGGTCGGGCGGAATGAAATACTTCGACGTCACGGGGACCGGGCCGGAGAACGGCTCGGCGCCCTCGGTGAACATCGCCTTGGCGAGCCCCGCGCGATCGATCGCCATCGACACGGCGCGGCGCACGCGCACGTCGTTCCACGGCTTCTGATCGACGCGCCCGATGAGATTTTCGCTCGTCTGGAACAGGCGGTGGGGGATGACGTTGGCGCCGGGTATCGAGCGCGCCTCGGGCACGAGGAAGTGCGGCAGGCCCTCGCCGCGGCCGGCGGGCATCAGATCGATCTTTCCCGTGCGCATGGCCGCGATCGCGCCCGCGGGGTCGGGAATGATGTAGAGCTCGACGCCGTCGAGATACGGCTTGCCGCTTTCGAAGTAGTCGGGATGGCGCTTGAACACCAGGCGCTGCTTCTCACGGTACTCCTCGAGCGTGAACGGCCCGGTGCCGATGACCGTCTCCGCCGCGGTGTAGTCACCCGCGCCGTCGGCGGTCGGCTTGCCGGCTTCCTTCGGATAGATGTAGACGGTCGTCGCCGCCAGGTTCGCGACGAACGCCGAGAACGGCGCGGAGAGCTCGAAGCGTACGGTGTGCTTATCGGGCGTCGTCACGGCTTTCAGCGTGGGGAACAGCCGCGCCTCGGGCGACTTCGCGACGCGCTCGAACGTGAACTTCACGTCCTCGGACGTCAGCTCGCGCCCGTTCACGGGCGGCTTCTTATGGAAGCGCACGCCCTTTCGGAGCGTGACCACGTACGTCGTCGGGTTCACCTGCGTCCACTTCTCCGCCAGGTCGCCGACGACCTCTCCGGTCGCCGCCTCGTACTTCAAGAGCCGGTTGTGAGTGAAGGCGATCGCGAGCTGCGTGTAGACGGCCGCTTTCTTCTTGCCGAGCGTGTCGAAGCCGACCGGGTCGGACTGCTCGGAGACACGCAGGACGCCGCCGCGCTTGGGCGCCTGGGCCGGTGCCGGAAGGACGGTGGCGATGGTGACGGCGGCGACGAGCGCCGCGGCCCAGAGGACGGTCGTGGTGCGGGTCATGTCACTCTCCGCGGAACACCGGCTTGCGTTTTTCGAGCATGGCGCGCCGCCCTTCGCTGGCGTCCCGGCTGCGCCGGGCGGCCTGAATCAGCGCGTCCACGTCGTCGTGGGCGACGTGATCGTGCGCGTCGAGCGCGCGCTGGATGAGCGCTTTGATCCCGGCCAGCGACAGCGGTGCGTTGTCGGCGATCGTGCGCGCGAGCGTGGCGGTCGCGTGGTCGAGCTCGGCCGCCGGCACCACCTGGTGCACCATCCCGATCTCGAGGGCCCGGCGCGCGTCGATCGGCCGGCCGGTCAGCAGCAGATGTCGTGTGTGCGCGGGGCCGATGATCTCGAGCAGCTTCTGGCCGAGGGCGAAGCCGGGCACGAGGCCGATGCGCGCCAGCGGCATGCCGAGGCGTGCGCCGTCGGCGGCCACGCGCAGGTCGCAATGCAAGGCGAGCTCGCAGCCGCCGGCGACGGCATCGCCGTGCAGCATCGCGATCGTGGGATGCCGCGAGGTCTCGATGCGCCGAAGCACGGAGACGATGTCTTCCTGCGGCTCGCCTCGCTCCATGTCGCTCAGGTCGCGGCCCGAGCAGAATGCCGGCCCGGCGCCGCGCACGACCACGACACGGACGTCGCGTCGTGATTCCAGCTCGTCGAACGCCTTCGGGAGTGCGCGGAGCATCGCGGCGTTCATCGCGTTGCGCTTGTCGGGGCGATTCAGCGTGACCGTCGCGATGTCGTCGGCGACGCCGACCAGGATCTCGTCCGACATGGCGCGAATGGTATCATCTCGCGTCGAACCTCCGGCTCAGGAGACGCGTACATGGCGAAGCTCGTCTACGAAGTCAAAGACCGCATCGCGCGGATCACGATCAATCGGCCCGAGGCGATGAACGCCATGGACGCCGAGGTCTACGCCGAGCTGTCGAAGGCATGGATCGACGTGCGCGACAACCCCGACGTGTGGGTCGCGATCGTCACCGGCGCCGGCGAGAAAGCGTTCACCGCCGGTGCCGATCTGAAGTCGTTCATCCCGGGGCAGCGTGGCAAAGCGGACTTCTGGCTCACGCAGAAGAACATGATCCTCAATCGCGGGCTGGAGGTGTGGAAGCCGGTGATCGCCGCCGTCAACGGCTACTGCCTGGCGGGCGGCGTCACGCTCTTGTTCGCGACCGACATTCGGATCGCCGCCGAACACGCGGTGTTCGAGATCTCCGAGGTGAAGCGCGGCATCCTTCCCGGCAACGGCGGCACGCAGCGCGCGCTGCGTCAGCTGCCGTACGCGATTGCGATGGAAATGCTCCTCCTCGGCCGGCGGCTGACCGCGCAGGAGGCGCTCACGTACGGGCTCATCAACCGCGTGGTGCCCATGAGCGAGCTGATGACGACGGCCGAAGAGTACGCGCGGCGTCTGTGTGACAACGGTCCGCTCGCGCTGCGCGCGGTGAAGGAGCTGGCGATCCGCAGCCAGAGCGTGCCGCTCGAGCACGGACTGCGACTGGAAGAATCGTTCCAGGAGTTCTTGCGCACCACGGAAGACGCCAAGGAAGGCCCGCGCGCATTCGCGGAGAAGCGCAAGCCGGTCTTCAAGGCGCAGTAGATGGACCGGCCCTCGCGCTCGTCGCTGTTCGTGCCCGGCAACCGCGCGGCGTGGATCGAGAAGGCCGCGGGCTACGGCGCCGACACGCTCATCCTCGACCTCGAGGACTCCGTGCCCGACCAGGAAAAAGCCGCCGCGCGGCCGATCGTCAAGGCCGGCATCCAGACGCTCGCGAAGAAAGGGCAGGGCGTCAGCGTGCGCGTGAACGGCTTCGCGACGGGCCTGACGCTCGACGACTTGGAAGGCGTGCTGTGCCCGGCGCTCAGGAGCATCACCCTGCCGAAGGTGGAGACGCCGGCGGACATGCACGAGCTGGACGCGCTGCTGACGCATCTCGAGCGCCGCCTCGGCATCGCGGCCGGCAGCGTTGCGACGCCGCTCGGCTGCGAGACGGCCAAGGCGATGCGCAACGTCTATGAGATCGTCACGCAGTGCCGCCGCGTGCGCCAGGTCACGCTGGCCGCCGGGCCGGGTGGGGACGCCGCGCGCGCAATCGGGTACACGTGGTCCAAGGAAGGGACGGAGACGCTGTTTCTGCGCAGCAAGGTTCTGCTCGACGCGCGCGCCGCCGGCGTGCAGTACCCGACGATCTCGTCGTGGTGGAACATCAAGGACCTCGAGGGCCTGGAGCGCGACGCAAAGTGGAACCGCCAGCTCGGCTACCGTGGGCAGACGGTGATGCATCCCTCGCACGTGCCGATCGTCAACGCGGTGTTCACGCCGTCCGAGGACGAGATCGCGTTCCATCGCGGCCTGGTCGAGGCGATGGAGGACGCGCGGCGCCGCGGCATCGCCGCCGTCACCTACAAAGGAGACATGGTGGACGAGGCGATGCTGAAGACGTCGCGCGAGCTGCTCGATTTCGCGCGTTCGATCGGATTGAAGGTGTAGCCGATGCCGAGCTTCTCCGGCTTCACGCTGCCCGACGAGCTCCGGCTGATCCGCGAGCAGGTCCGCCGCTTCATCCGCGAGGAGATCATCCCACTCGAGCAGCGGCTCGACCCTGACGCGCCCGGCATCCCCGACGAGGAGTACAAGCGCCTCTCCGAGAAGACGAAGGCCGCCGGACTCTGGGCACTCGGCGCGCCGGAGGAGCACGGCGGCGGCGGGATGGACACATTCGCGATGTCGGTCATTCTCGAGGAGATGTCGCAGCACCGCATGGGACTGTATTCGCCCGGCTGTGGCGTGTTCGGTCGGTATCCGCCACCGGCGATCTGGGCGGGCAGCAAGGCGCAGATCGAGAAGTACGCCGTACCAACGATCCGCGAAGGGTGGAAGACGTTCTTTGCAATCACCGAGCCGTCGGGCGGCTCCGATCCCGCGGGCGCGATTCAGACGCGCGCCGAGCGCCGCGGCGACCGCTGGGTGTTGAACGGCCGCAAGGTCTTCATCTCGAACATCGACAACGCGAAGTGGGGCGTCGTGTTCGCGCGCACGAGCAAAGAAAAGGGCCGCGCCGGCATTTCCTGTTTCATCATCGAGCCGGGCACCCCGGGCTTCTCATGGAAGAACATCCGCGTCATCCGGACGTCGGCCATCCCCAACGACGTCGTGTTCGAGGATTGCGAGCTCCCCGCCGACGCGCTGGTCGGCGCCGAGGGGCAAGGCCTCAACCTCGCGTTCGATCTGCTCGTTAAGAATCGGTTCCCGTACTCGGCGTGCAATCTCGGCGTGGCCGTCGCCGCGCATCGCATGGCGATCGAACACGCCAAGCACCGCTCGACGTTCGGCGTGCCGCTCAGCCAGCGCCAGGCCATCCAGTGGATGCTGGCCGACGCCGAGGTGGAGCTGCGCGCCTGTCGCTGGATCATCTGGGAGGGCGCGTGGAAGGCCGATCGCGGCGAAGACGCGCGCGTGGAGGCGTCGATCGCCAAGCTCTACTCTAGCGAGGTCCTCGGCCGCGTGGTCGATGCCGCCGTGCAGATCCACGGCGGCTACGGCGTGTCGAAAGAATTCCCGCTCGAGCGCTGGTACCGCGAGGCGCGCGTGCGCCGCATCGGCGAGGGGCCGTCGGAGGTTCACCGCATGGTGATTGCACGGCAGCTGTTTCGATGAGTGGCGCGATGCTCGACGGCGTGCGTGTGGTCGAGATCGCGCAGGCGCTGGCCGGGCCGATGGCGGGTGAGATTCTTGCGCACATGGGCGCCGACGTCGTCAAGGTCGAACGCCCAGAGGGCGACGACGCGCGGCGCTGGGGGCCGCCGTTCTGGAAGGACACGTCGCCCGGCTTCCTGGCGGTGAACGCCAACAAGCGCTCGATCGTCGTCGATCTCAAAGATCGCGAGGCCGTCGCCTGGCTCACGACGCTGGTCGGCGAGGCCGACGTCGTGCTGCAAAATCTCCGGCCGGGTTCCATCGACGAGCTCGGGCTCGGACCCGCGGCACTCACCGCGCGGTTTCCGCGACTCATCTACTGCTCGGTCTGGGCCTTCGGCGCCACGGGCCCGATGCGGCTCAAGCCCGGCTACGAGCCCATGCTGCAGGCCTTCTCCGGGATCATGATGATGAACGGCGACGAGGGTGGGCCGCCCACGCGCGTCGGCACGTCGATCCTCGACTACGGCACCGGCATGTGGGCGGCCATCGGCATCCTCGCCGCGCTCGTGCGGCGCGCGGCGACCGGGCGCGGCTGCGTCGTCGACGCGTCACTCTACGAGACGGGCCTCGCGTGGCTCAAGGGCCACTACGCGTCGTTCAGCACGTCCGGGATCATTCCCGAGCGCCACCGCACCGGAAGCCACCGCGTGGTGCCGTTCGAAGCATTCGAGACGAGCACCGGGCCGATCATCGTCGCGGCCGGCCATGACCGGCTGTTCGCCAAGCTCGCCAAGGTGCTCGGCCGGCCCGAGTGGGCGGCCGATCCGCGCTACACGACGAATGCGGCGCGCGTGGCGAACAAGCCCGGGCTCATCGACGAGATCGCGCGCCTGTTCGCGACGGCGAGCAAGGACGAGTGGATCACGCGGCTCGAGGCGGAAGGCGTGCCGTGTGCGGTGATCAACACGCTGCCCGACGCGGCGTCCACGAAGCAGGCGGAGGCGCTCGGAATCGTGCAGACGCCGCCCGGACACGACTACACCGTGATCGGGCTGCCGCTCTCGTTCGACGGCGAGCGCCCGCGCATCCGCCGCGCACCGCCGAAGGCCGGCGAGCACACGGAGGAGGTGCGCCGCGAGCGCGGCGCGCGAGGCGCGGGGCGGCGCTGAGCCGGCTCGACGCAGGAGTGCGCGTGCCGCGTGATCACGTGCTGCGGCCCGAGCCGGCGACGGAGCGTGCGGCCGCGGACGTCATCGTGCTGCTCGGGAGGATCTGGGAGGAGTACGCCTTCATCTGGGATCCCGAAGCCGAGTTTCCCGACCTTTTCACGTTCGCCGCGCACTATGGGCCGCCGCGCGGGGCGTTCTGGGTCGTGCGGGACGAGGTTGGCCGCGTGGTGGGCTCCATCGGCGTGCAGCGCGTCGACGACACCACCGCGGAGATCCGCCGGCTCTATCTCGACGCACACGTGCGGGGTCGTGGTCTCGGCCGGGCGCTCGTCGAAGAGGTGCTCGCATGGTGTCGCGCGCAGGGCTTCACGCGGCTCGTGTTGTGGTCTGACACCCGCTTCGAGCAGTCGCACCGGCTCTACGACCGTATGGGATTCGTCCGGCTCGGCGAGCGCGTCGTCGAGAACGACCCGAACGATTCGCGCGAGTACCGGTTCGAGCGCGATGTCTAGTACGCCGCGTGGCCGTCCTTCGTCCGGCGCGCCGCGCTGCTGATCTCGACGCGCCGTTCGTCATGGCTCCGTAGCCCTGCGATGCCGCGGGACGTCTGGTCCCGACATTCAGCGGAGAGGACATGAGTGGTCTGAGCGGTCGCTGCGCGCTGGCGTTTGTCGTCGTTGCGCTCACCGTCTCTGCGCTCCGGGCGGACCGCGCGCGCGCGCATGATCCGGAGCCCGAGCCGAAAGCGCATGCACACGTTCACGCGTCGGTTCCCGCCGACTATCGAGACGTGACGGCGCCGCCGGACGTGTGGACGGATCACGCGACGCTCGCGCGCGGTCAGGAGATCTACGCGGCGCGGTGCGCCGTCTGCCACGGTCGGGACGGCGCGGGCGACGGACCGGCCGCGGCCGGGCTCGCGCTCAAGCCGCCGTCACTGCGCGACGCCGCGATGGCCGCGCAGATGACGGACGCGTACTGGTTCTGGCGCGTGAGCGAAGGCAACGAGGCCGAGCCCTTCCGTTCGCAGGGCTCCGCCATGCCGGCCTGGCGGCGCGAGCTTTCCGTCGCCGACCGCTGGGCCGTGGTCGCGTACCAGCATTCGCTGTCCGGCCACGGCGGACCGCATACGGCGGCCGAGCATCCCGAGCTGACGGCGCACGCGATGCGGCCGCACCCCGAACCGCGCGGTGTCGCGTTCACGAGCCCGTGGGTGACGCGCGATCACCGCTGGCAGCCGCGCGGGCCATGGAAGTACGCCGTCATGCGGCAGCTGCCGCAGCTGTATCGCGAGTTCAACGGCATCGATTTCGGCCACGCGCACCTGGCGGAGACGCTGCTCGCGACGCAGGATCCGCGCGCGGTGGAGGCCGCGCGTCTGGAGGTGCTGGACTTCATTTTCAGCTCACCGCCCGTGCCACCGGACGAGGAGCAGATCGCGCCGACGTTCAACCGGCTCGCCTGGGAAGTGGCCAAGACGTTCGACTGGGCCCACACGTTCCACCGCAGTCTCTATGATGTGTTCGCAAGCGACCGCGTGGCCGACAAGGACGCGGCCTATCGCCGGCTGCTCGCCGACTATCTCGACAAGCCGGAGGCGATCACGCCGCACCGGCTGGATCATCACAGCGCGCTCTGGAGCTTTGCCGAGTCGAAGTCGTTCCGCGATCGCTTCCGGACGTTCAACACGCAGATCTGGGCGTATCACTGGCTGCAGGCCGCCGTGTACGACGTGCAGCTCTCGGGCGATGTCAGGCAACAGCAAGCGCTGATGCCGAAGGTCGTCGCGTTTTACCACGGCTATCTGCGGCGGCCGCCCGTCGAATGGCAGTTCATGCCGATGATGCCGGAAGCCGCTCCGAACTTTGCGAAGCGTTTTCCCGAGGCGGCGGCGATCTTCGACAACCTCCACATGCTGCACGACAACTTCGACGACATCCTCGCGCGGCCCGATCTGTTTCCGACGCTCGAGGCGAGGCGAGCGGCGATCCTCCAGATCCTGCCTATTTATCTGCATCGCAGCCACACGCCGCGCGAGCGCTATGCCGATTTCCACGAGGCATCCGGTGGCGGCCACGCCGGCATGGAGATGGGGCCGCGCCCGCCGTCGGTGCACGAGGTGCTGCGATGACGAGGATCACCGTGCTCGCGCTGCTGGCCGTGCTGGGCTCCGCGTGCGGCGCGGCGGCGATCGATCACAAGAATTTGGATGAAGGCCGGCCGGTGCGGCTCGAGGATGCCTACACGATCGCTCACGGCGAGATCGCGATCGAAGCGGGCGCGGGCTTCGCGCTGGTACGGCACGGAGCCGACCGCGGACTGTTCCCGGTCGAGCTGCTCTACGGGCCGTTGCCGAATCTTCAGATCAGCGTCGGTACCGCGTTCTCGACCAACCCGCACGAGGTCGACGAGCCGCCGAAGTCCGGCGATCTCCGTCTGACCGCGCTCTACAACTTCAACCAGGAGACGCTCGCGCTGCCGGCGTTCGCGGCAAAGCTCGCCCTCGACGCGCCGACGGGCATCGACGCGCACGGCTTCGGCGTCGCGCCCAAGGCCATCGTCACGAAATCCATCGAGCGGCTCAGCGTGCATCTCAACGCCGCATATGAGTTCCTCACCGACAGCCGGCACGACGAGCGCGATGGCCGGTACGAGCTCGCGCTGGGCGCGAGCTATCCGGTCGGGGCGCCACGCTTCACGCGCGCCACGCTCGTCGGCGACGTCTTCGCCGACCAGTCGTCACGTCGTGGCGAGCCGACGACCGTCGGCGCCGAGATCGGCGTCCGGTATCAGCTCACGCCGCGCCTGGTGTGGGATGCGGGTGTCGGGACGGAGTTCGCGGGGCCGGCACGGCGCTCCGCGTTCACGTTCACGACCGGATTGTCGTTCGGCTTCTGATTGGGGCGCCGCCGCCACATCGTGAGGTGACGCCGCCCCGCCGACCCCGGCCGTAGTGAGCTCGCACGTGAAGGTTTTCGCCGAGTTGAGCCGCGCCAGCCTGGTGTGCACCTTGCACCCCATATCCGCGCCATGAAGTCTGGCTATCGAACGGCAGGCGTGACGGTGAGCCTCCTGGCAATGCTCTCGGTGGTCCTGATCCTCTCGACCGCGGCCTGCCTGTTCGATGAGCACGGCGACCACCACGGCGCTCCGGCGCACGACCTGTGTGCGGGGCTCGTAGCGCTCGCCGTCGTTTCTGGTCTCGTGCTCATGCTCGAGACACTCGGTCGCGCCCACGCCGTGTCCCGATGGGCCATGGTGACGACCATCGGCGCAATCCTCGACCCGCCTCCTCGCGGCATCCTCCGCTAGGCAGTTTCCACCTGTTCGATCGTCGATGTGTCGCCGGCCCTCGTCTGTGCGGGCCGGGCGGAGGAACGCCATGTACGAGTTCGTGGATCTCGTTGCTCGCGAGGGCGAGCACCGTTGAGCGCCGAGACGAAGACGCGTTTGCCAACGCCTGGCCGCGGCGGCGGCATCAGCCGATGGTCGATCGAGCACCCGTACGTCGTCCTCGCCTTTTACTTGGGCGTGGCGCTGGTCTCCGTGCTCGTCATGTTCTTCCAGATGCCGCGACGGATGATGCCCTACGTCGAGAGCCCGATCGTGGCCGTCGTCTCGATGATGCCGGGGCTGTCGGCCGAGGAGATGGAGATCTACTTCTCGAAGCCGATCGAGGAGCGCATGGTGGATCTGAAGAACGTCCACTTTGTGCGCTCCACGTCGCAGGAAGGCTTCTCCGTCGTCAGCATCGAGTTCTGGTACGGCACCGACATGAAGAAGGCCTTGTTCGACGTTCAGTCGCTCATGAACGTCGTCCAGGCCGACCTGCCGATGACCGGCTCGAACCTGAAGCCGTCGTGGGTGCTCGCCATCGATCCCTTGAACATTCCCGTACTCACGCTAGCCATGACGGGCAAGGAGTACGACGCGGTACAGCTCCGGACGCTGGCCGAGAACGAGGTCGTCAACAAGCTCAAGGTCGTGAAGGATGTCTACTCGGTCGTGCCCTTCGGCGGGCAGAAGCTGCAGATGCACGTGCTCGTCGATCGTGAGCGTCTGGCTGCCTACCGGATGTCGCTGCTCGACGTCAAGAACATGCTCGACATGCAGAACGTATCGCGGCCGGTGGGCACGCTGACGTTCAAGGACGGCGAGACGATCGTGCGCACCGACACGCGAGCCCGGTCGCCGGAGGAGGTCGCGGGGTATCCGATCGGCAGCATGGAGGGCCGCACCGTGTACCTGCGCGACGCCGCCGAGGTCGTCAACGCGCCGCGCGAGCAGCGCAGCCTGTACCGCCTCAACGGCAACGAGGCCGTGGAGATCTCGATCGTGCAGCAGCCGGACGCCAGTTCGGTGCGCGTCATCGAAGGCGTGAAGGCCAAGCTGGCCGAGATCAAGGAAGATCATCCGGGCCTGACGTTCGACCTCGCCTACGACAACTCCACGTTCGTAGGGGTGCTGATGGACAACATGGTCGAGGAGCTCGTGCTCGCCATCGGGCTCACGGGCCTGGTCGTCATGTTCTTCCTCGGCAACGTCCGGGGCACGCTCATTTCCGTTATCACCATCCCGATCTCGATCGGCATGGCGCTCCTCGCCATGGTCCCGCTCGGGATGACTCTCAACAGCTCCACGCTCATCGGCTTGCTCCTGTCCATCGGGCGTCTCGTGGACGACTCCATCATCGACATCCACTCGATCGAGCGTCACCTGAGGATGGGGAAGTCGCCGAAGGAGGCCGCCGTGGACGGCATCAGCGAGGTGCGGCTGGCCGTGCTGGCCATCACGTTCATGCTCTGCGTGGCGCTGCTGCCGCTCGCGTTCTCGGGCGGCATCGTGCAGTTCATGTTCGAAGGCATCGTGTGGGCCATCATCCTGGCGCTGCTCGCCTCGGCGCTCGTGTCGTTCACGCTGACCGCGGTGCTCGCCGCGAATCTCTTCAAAGCGCATGACGGCGCGGCGCGACGCTCCGGCTTCGAGCGCCGCGTGCTCGCTCCCGTGCAGCGCTGGCTGGAGCGGGTCGAGGCCCGCTATCGCGGTGGTCTCGCATGGTCCATTCGGAACCGCTTCGCCGTCTTCGCCGGGGCGCTCACGATCATCCTCATCGGCGTCGGTCTCTACCCGAGGATCGGCAGCGAGATGATGCCGCTGGCGGACGTCTCGCAGGCGTTCGTGCAGCTCGAGGCCACGCCCGGGACGTCGTTTGCGCGCACGTCGGAGATCGCCGGTGAAATCGAGCGGATGCTGATGAAGCAGCCGGAGATCGTCAAGGTTTCGTCCGAGGTGGGCTTCGAGCCTAGTGGCACGTACTTCACCGGCTACAGCATGGGCTCGGTGAGCTCCGCGTTCATGATGGT
>JBKOUQ010000210.1:0-10286 GCA_046723475.1 Candidatus Methylomirabilota bacterium | reverse complement strand
ACGCGAAGTGGATCCGCCCAGATGACCTTGTTCAGGGGCCCGAGGGACCCGCTCCGCGCATGGATCCGGCCAGATGACCTTGTTCAGGTGACCGAGGGACCCGCTCCGCGCTAGCCCTCAATCCTTTTCGGCCGGAGTGATGGTACCGAACAGGCCGTCGCTCTCGTCGTTGGGACCGGCGGTGAAGTACAGCGTGTCTGAGCTGGAGTTCCGCCCGCCGCCGAGCGTCAACTTCCATAGCCCTTCGATGACGAGCGATTTGCCTTTGCCGTCCTTCAGAGTGCCCCGGTGCTTGCCGTCGGAGTCGAACACATTGATCTGTCCGTTGCCGAAATTGCCGACGAGGATGTCGCCGCTGAATCGACCGAAGGCAAAGGACGCCCGCGTAACGCCCCACGGCGAGTTCAGTGGTCCGCGCGACGCGAATCGCCGCAGCAGACGGCCACTCGTGTCGTAGACGTCGACGAACCCGTTGCCCGGGCCGGCCACATCGTCGTGCATTTCGGCGTCTTGCTTTGCGTACGTGACGAACAGGTCACCGTTGATGTTCTCGATGCCGAACGGCGCGAAGCCGGCGGGAATGTTCGGATCGGCAAAACTACCCTCGATCTCGCTCGGCGTCGCCGGCCGGTAGCGAAGAGATCCAGCCGGGGCGGGGGCGAAGACGTCGATCGTTCCGGCGTGGAAGTTCGTCGCATAAAGAAAGACGCCGTGCGGATTCGTACCGAACACCAGGCCCTTGTAGACGGCACCGCTTCCCGAATTGTCGACGGCCAAGACCGCCTGGTCGGGTGGAGTCAGGCCACCTGTCCACGCGGCAATGGTGCCGTCCTCGGTCGACCAGATGAACGTGGCTGCGCTCGTCGTGCCTGGGACCCGAAACGTCGTGGTCGGATTCCAGACGAGGCCCGTCGGTGTCGCAGGCGCCGGGTTCGGCGGATTGTTGTGGTCGTTGTGCATGCAGGCGGTCGCGGGCACGCTGCCGCCGGGAAGCGGAAGCTTCACTCGCAGCGCCTGGGGCACGCCCGCGCCGTCGTACAGCGTCGAGCAGCCGGTGGCGTTGTCCGAGATCCAGAACGGGCTCGCCGCGGGCGTGAACGCGACGCCCCACGCATTCTGCAGGACAGCGTCCGTATTCGCGGCGACGCCTGGAAGATCAGAAGTGAGATTCGTGACGACGTAGCGGTCCGGACCTTTGCCCGGATCACCGTCATCGGCCGCGCGCACGGCGGCGACGGCACCGACACAGAGCGCGACGATTGCGGCGGCAGATAGAGTTCGCCGGAAATACTTCATGAGCCTGTCCTCCAATGATGTGGCGGGCGTGGTCTGCCGGTGCTTCGGTTGTTACGGTTTCGGTCCGCGGATGGCGAGCAGAATGTGCCGCCTCGTGCGGCTCGTCAAGCGATTCTCGACGTCGTCGAGGTGCGCGGCGCCTCGGTGGTCCTCTAAAGGTGGTATGGACGGTCGACCGCCCCGAACAGAAACCAGTCAGAACCGGCCG
The DNA here is from genome assembly GCA_046723475.1 of Candidatus Methylomirabilota bacterium. GTDB lineage: Bacteria > Methylomirabilota > Methylomirabilia > Rokubacteriales > CSP1-6 > AR12. The sequence goes on along the minus strand of JBKOUQ010000210.1, from coordinate 8,782 downwards.
GTGCGTTCTTCGGTTCCCGCCTTATGCATTCTTCAGAGGCCCGTCGCCCGGCGGCGGGGACCACGACGGCGCCGAGAGCCGCCGCTTGCCGTCGCGCGCCAGTCGCACACTCGGCTCGTCAAGGCTCACGCGGTCCCACAGCTTGCACGTCACCTGCTTGTGCTGCTGGTCGAGCCCTTCGCAATAGTTGGTGAACTCGCAGCGCCGCACCAGGTGGCCGTAGCCAAGCTGGATCTTGCGGAACCAGTCCGGATCGGCCAGCGACTGGCGCGCGGCGCCGACGAAGTCGGCGTCGCCACGCTCGAGGACCGCCTCCGCCTGCTCGAAGGTCCCGATCCCGCCGCTCGTCACCACGGGCGTGTCGAGGCCGGTTTCGCGCACCGCGCGACGAATGCGGGCCGCCAGCGGCACGTTCCGGCCGAACGGCCCACGCTCGTCCGAAATCACCGTCGGCATGCATTCGTAGCCGGACCGGCCGGTGTAGGGATAGACGGCTTCACCGACGCGCGGCTGCTTGGCGTCCTCGAATCGCCCGCCCTTGGACACGGACAGGTAATCGACCCCGGCCTCCGCGAAGCGTGCCCCAAACCACGCGGCGTCCTCGACATCGCTGCCGCCCGCGACGACGTCGTCGCCGAGATAGCGAATGCCGACGACATAGTCGTGGCCGACGCGACCGCGGACGGCGCGCAGCACCTCGAGGGGCAGCCGCACGCGGTGCTCACGCGGCCCGCCGTAGCCGTCGTCGCGGGTGTTCAGCCGCGAGAGGAAGGACGCCATCGTATAGGCGTGGGCGTAGTGCAGCTCGATCCCGTCGAACCCGGCCTCGCGTGCGCGACGACCCGCCTCGGCGAACAGGCCGGGCAGCACGTGGGGCAGGTCGCGGATGTGGGGCAGGTGTGTGTCCCAGATGCGCTCGCGGTAGCCGTAGTCCATCGACTCACGCTGGCGCTCGTCCAGCACGGCGTCGAGCAGCGCGCGCTCCGCCGCCACCAGGCGCTCGCGCACCTCGGCCTCCGACGCGTCGACCCACCGGTCCTCGCCGGTCGCATCGGCGAGCCGGCGCCGCAGCGAGGCGTCGACGTCGAGGAAGCGGCGCAAAAACTTTTCGGGCTCGGGGCGCCGCCGGACGGCGACGAAGTCGATGGCCTGGATGAACAGCCGAGTGTGGCCGGCGCTCTTGTCGCGCACCGTCTCGACGAGCCGACGCAGGCCGGGGACGAAGCGATCGTCGCCGATGCGCAGCAGCGGTCCGCTCGCGACGTCGCGGATGCCGGTGGCCTCGACCACGAGGACGCCCGGCCGCCCCTCGGCAAACCGCGCGTACCAGGCGAGCACGTCGTCGGTGACGAAGCCGTCCTCGGTCGCCCGCCACGGCACCATGGCCGGCACCCACGTGCGCTGCTCGGCCACGATGCCACCGATGCGGGCCGGCTGGAACAATCGCGCGCCCGCCGCTTCTTCCCGCGTCGGCCAGCGCGCCGGAGGCAGACGGTGGCGAATCTTGAAGCGTTCGGCGACTGCCGTCACGGAGTGAGCGGGCTCTCCGGTGACGGCAGCGCGGCCATGCCTTCGATCTCGATGAGCGCCCCGTCGGACGCATCGAACAGGTCGCGCGCGCCGACGAGCGTCATGGCGGGGAAGTGCTTGCCGAAGAACTCGCGGTAGACCTCGCCGATGGCCTTGAGGTTCTTCTTGTAGTCGGCGACGTCGAGGACGTAGATCGTCAGCTTCACGAAGTCGTCCATGTCGCCGCCGGCGGCGTTGATCACCGCCTGGAGGTTCGAGCAGGTCTGGCGAAACTGGGCGACCAGATCGCCGCGGCCGACGATCGCGCCGGAGGCGTTCATCGCGACCTGTCCGGCCACGAACACCACACGGCCGTGCCGGACCTCCATCGCATACGAGTAACCGGTCGGTTTGGGTAGCGTGCGTGGCCGGACGGCGGTGATGTGATCTTTCATCGGATCGCTCCTCTCGGCGCCGGGGCGGTGCCGTCGAGCACCACCGTCTCGCCGTTCGTGACGTCGTCGGCCACCAGCCGCGCCGCGGCGTCCGCGACCTCCTCCGGCTCGATCAGTCGGCGGCCGGGGTTGAGCTCGGCGAGCGCCTGTACCGCATCATCGTACGACTTGCCGGTCTTGCTGACGATGTTACGCGCGCTGTTCCAGACGATGTCCGTGGCCGTGAAGCCTGGACAGAGCGCATTGACGGTCACGCCCTTGCCGGAAACCTCGGTGGCCAGCGCCCGCGTGAAGCCCACGAGCGCGTGCTTGGACGCGGTGTAGGCGGTCACATACGGCGCCCCGAACAAGCCCGCGAGCGACGCGATGTTGATCACGCGCCCCCAGCGCCGCTGCAGCATGCCGGGGAGCACCGCCCGCGTCGTCAGATACGGACCCCGCACGTTGACCGCGAAATGCCGGTCCCAGAACTCGGGCTCCGTCTTCACGAACGGGGCCGATTCGGCAACCCCGGCGTTGTTGACCAGCACGTCGATCGGACCGAGCTCGCGCGCCGTGCGCTCGACCGCGATGGTGACGGAGCCCGCGTCGGTGACATCGATCACGACCGGCAGTGCGGCTCGGCCGATCGCGCGGGCGGTGTCCTCGATCTGCTCCTGCGTGCGTGCCGCGACCGCTACCGCCAGGCCGTCGGCGGCGAGGCGCAGCGCGATGGCGCGACCGATACCACGGCCAGCACCGGTGACGAGGGCGACGCGAGGGGGCACGTGGTCATCTTAGCGCGGGGACTTAGCGGGGGACACGGCTGGCGCGCGCGGCGTTTACCCCGCCAACGCAAGCGTCAGCGCGGCCCGCGCGTTTCGCTCAGGGGCGACGCCGGAACAGCCGGTCGGTCACGACGACCATGATCGGGGCGATGACGACTGTCGCCACGAGATAGGGAAACGCCGCGGCATAGGGGAAGAGGAACATCGGCCACTCGCTCGGACCGAACGACGAGAACACGATGAGCGCCACCAGCGGCGCCTCGATCGCGATCATCGCGAACAGCTTCTTCACGGCGACGGCAGGCGGCGCGCCGCGACGTAGCCGCGGCCGATCATGACGAGCGCGAACACGTGAAACCCGAGCGCGGGCCAGTCGCGCACGAGGAGGAACAGGCAGCCGTCGAGCGCGTACAGCACCATGCCGAGCACGAACGCCCATCGATAACCGGCGACGGCACGCTCCCCGAGAATGCCGAAGACGACGATCATCGCGATGCCGACGATGGCGGCCTTCAGCCCCGTGCCACCGGAGCGCTGCGCGAGCTCGTGAACCAGCTCGGTGATGCCGAGCCCGAGGAGAAACCGCCACCCCTGACCCGTGAGCGTGAGCACGGCATTGACGAACGACAGGCCCGCGATCCAGTAGAACCAGTTCGCGCCTCGGCGACGCTGCGCCTCGAGCGCCCGGCGCTCGGCGTCCGGCATGCTGATCCCCGGGCGCTGCGTGTCGGGCACGCTCGCGCTCGGCGTCGCAGACGAACGCGCCGCGACGGCGTGTCTGGCCGCGGGCCCCGGCGTCGACTGTGCCCGCGGTGGCCGGGAGAAGACGCTCTGTCCCGCGTTGGGGGCGTTTGCGTCGCCGTTCATTCGTGGCCTCCCTGTCACGACACTGCCAATTTGTGGACGTCGGAGCGGCCCGCGCCCACGTTCTGGAGCGTGGGACTGCATAACGGCAAGCGCCGTGCCAGGCCCGCCGTGAGGAACTCATAGGTGTCCGCCAGCGGGCGCGCATACCATGGATTCAGATGATCAGCGTCGTGAAGTGGATCGTGGTCGCGGTGGCGCTTCAGCTCGCGGCGCCTTACGCTTATACGTTCGCTCGGCACGATTTCACGGTCTGCACCGGGATGACGCTCGACCGCCGCTCGTACACGCCGATGATCAACGTGCGCGGCGTGCGAGGCCGCGGGACGTTGCGATTCGTTCCCCTCGACGAGTACCCGACCGCGACGCTGCAGGCGCTCGCCGACTACTATCGCGAAAAGTACGATCTCGACGTCGAGCTGGCGCCGTCGCTCGACATCACCGCCGCCGCGTACAATGCGCAACGCCGGCAGCTGAACGCGGACGCGCTGATGGATCGTCTCGAGACGGCGCATCCGCAGCAACCCGGTGAAACGCTCGTCGTGATCGGGTTGGTCGCGGACGACATCTACATTCCGACGTTCAACTGGCGCTATGCGCTGAGCTACCGCCGGGGCGACCGCTACGCCGTCGTGTCGAGCGCGCGGATGGACTACGGCTGTCTGGGGCTCATGACCGCGTCATCGGACCGCATCTACACGCGACTGCGCAAGATGGTCAGCAAGAACGTCGGGATCTTGTATTACCGGCTTCCGGTCAGTGACGATCCCCGCAGCGTGCTGTACGGAAACATCGGCGGGGTGCAGGAGTTCGACCGGATGACCGACGACTTCTAGGAGAGCAGCACCGGCGCCATCCGGCTGCGGCGTGACTCGGACGGCGTCCCTGTTTCAGTGGAGACGGAGCAGGCGGCGCAGGATGGCGACGACGGTGTTCTTCGGCGGCTTGCGATGTCGCGCGCCCTGCACACGCCATCGGCGGGCCCCATGTCCTCGACCATCCTGGAATCGCTCGACGACGGCCGTCTGCACCTCGCGCAGCACGGTGGCGAGCTCGTCAGCGAGGCCGTCGTGCGTCGCACGCGCCATCGCTTGATCCCTCAGTAGCGCCGCGGCGGTGCCGCGAGCGTGAAGTAGCTCGCGATGGCCCGGCGCGCCGGCTCGTACGTGCCGGCCGGCGCGCGCGGATCGTACGTAACGTCGGCCTTGAATGCGCAGGGTGGGTTGCGCGCCAACCCGCGCTCGCGCCACGGCCGGAACTGCGCGCCGAACTCCTCCACGGTGAGCGGCACTCCGATCGCCCCGCGACCGAGCGGTCGCTCGTTCTCGAGCTCCTTCGCGAGGGGTCGCTGGGTGACGGTGATCCGTCCCCGCTCGTCGATGTTCGCTTCGGCTACGACCATCTCCACACCGTCCGCGCTCAGGCACGGGCCGTTGCCCGGTCCCCGGCCGAGCGCCTTGTCGCATGCACGGCTTTTGGCATCACACGCGACCAGGTCGGCTTTCAGCTCGACGACGTCCGCTTTCAATCGATCGTGCTGGCCGCGAATGGCGGCGAGCTGCGCGTCGGGGCCACGAATCTTTTGCGGATCGATATCGAAGATGCTGATGAGGGTCTTCCACGCGTCGGGCGTCACCCAGCCGCGATCCTTGGGATCGCCCTCGATCGCCTCGGCGGAGACGAGAATGAGCGTGAAGACGAACACGACCTGAACGAGCAGATCGATGAGCGTCGTGAGCGCGATGTCGCGATGGCGGCCGAGGCGTCGGCTCGGCGTCACCGGCGGTATTCGACCTTGCTGAGGATGAAGCGCGACGCGTCGATCAGGTGGTGATGCACCTTTCGCACGGCGTCCTCCGCCTCCCGCAGGTCGTCCTGCAGCCGCTCCACGAGCGCGCCGGCCGCTTCGCCGTGCTTGCGCAGCTGCTCGGCCAGGGGACCGGCGACCTCCGCGGACAGCTCGGCGTGGGCCTTCATGGCGTCGTGGCCGAGCCGCACCGCACGTTCCGCCACTTCGGTGAGCGCCTCGAGACCGAGGCTGGCCTTCGTCAAGCCGCCGCTCCAGTTCAGTACCGACTGCTCGGCCGCACGGGTCCCGGACTCCAGGCTCGACAACGCCGCGCCGGCATCCGTGATCGACTTGGTCGCGCCGTCGGTCGCGCCCGCCACCTTCGTCCACGCCCGACTCGCCTCGGTGAGGCTGCCGCGCAGGCTGCGCAGCGACGCGGCGATCGTCGTCGCCTCCTGCGGCAAGGTCTCGAGTCCGCTCGTGACCTGCCCGACGTGGCTCAGCTGCGTGGCGAACTGCTCGACGTTTGTCCTCGCTGTGGTGACGGCCGTGGTGGCCTCGTCCGCGGAGACGGCCAGTGCGCTGAAGGCGCGGCTGCCGTCGCGGGCGCCCTGCACGGCCCCGGCCAGCGTGCCTTCGAGCTCGCCGTACGCCGCGCCGATCGTCGCCGTCGCCCGCCGCAACGTCTGCGCCCGCTCGGTCAGCTCGGTCAACACGGCGACGAGCTTCTGCCCGACGTCCTCGGGCGGCAGGCGGAGCGCGCCGATGCGCGTGTCGAACTCTTGCAGCGCGGTGGCCAGGCTGGTGTGCGCCTGGCGGACGAACGTCGACAGCTCCGCCGCCGATTCGCGCGCCGACCGGGTGAAGTCCTGGACCATCTGGTCGGTCACCGTCCGCACGACGCCGGTCGTGTCCGCGGCGAGCGTCTCGAGCTGTCCCTTCGCCACCTCATGCGTCTTGACGACTTGCTGGGAGGCGCCGTCGATCTCGTGCGCGGCGCGGCTCAGCAGCTCGGCGAAGACGGACTCGGCCTGCGTGCCGATGCGCTCGATCGCCGCCGAGAACTGATTGACCACCTGCGCGCTCATCGCGTCGAGCTGCTCGGTGGCGCGTGCCGAGAGCGTGCGCACGGCGTCGATCGCGCCGGAATACGATTCGTTCAGGTGACCCTCGGCGCGGCGCTGGGCGTTGACGATCCGCACCGTGCTGCGCTCGATCGCGTGCGCGGCTTCGGCGTAGGCGTCGCCGAGCCGGCGCGCGTTGTCCTCGGCGGCGGTGCTCGGCGCCGACGAGGTCTGCGCGAAGACGATGCGGCCGACGAGCCCGACGAACGTCGTACTGAGCCCGAGGCCGAACAAGCCGAGCACATGCCGGATGTCCGGCCGGTCGGTCGAATTCAGCAGGGGACCGAAGGTCGCCACCAGCGTGGCCAGCGTGTAGATGAAGCCGAGATAGTAAAAGGTGTCGCCGTCGCCCTCCGTGGCGTAGGCCGTCCTCGACCGCAGCCGCAGCACCACGCCGTACGCGACCATGACCGCGACGACGAGGGCGATCATCGTCCAGTGCCAGGCGCCGCTCGGTCGGCCGCGATACGCCCAGCTGAACCCGACGATGACGCTGACACCGACCGCGATGAAGGCGATGAAGATCGCGGGCAGGCTGGCGAGGAGACGGCCGGCGGCGCTCAATCGACACCCGCCCAGCGCACGAGCTTGCCACCCGACTCGTGGAAGTAGCGCTCCCAGAATTCGAGGTGCGACGCTTGTTGCAGCTGCCGATCCCGATAGCGGCGGAGATAGATCACGATGATGTCCCAACCCCTGAAGTCGGCTTTGACGTCGCTCGCGAAGCCCGATTGCACGAAATCCGCGTAACGGCGGCGGTCGAGGTAGTGGCTGAAGCCGGCGGTGTTTTGCAGCATGTCGGACACGACGATCAGGGTCTTGCGGCCCGCGTCGTCGACCTCCTGAGAGCGGGAGATGAGCTGCAGCGTCTCGAGGATCGGCGAGCGCTCGCCGACCTCCGTGGTGAGACTCTGCTCCAGGGCGGTCGTCATGGGGACCAAAAACCGCTGGTAGAAGTCCTTCGTGATCTTCCGGTTGTTCTCGTAGAGCTCGTTGCCGCGCGCCGGCGGCCGACACAGGTCCGCGACGGGTCGCAGGCTCGGCGTGTTGCGCGAGTCGAACGTCGCCTTGCTGAACGTGAAGAGCGCGATGCGCGAGCGCTCGGCGAACGTCACGTCGTTGCTGACATAGTCCCGGATGAAGCCGAGCGCGAACCGCCGATGCGTCTCCGTCAGCGCTTCGGACTGATCGACGAGAATCACGGTCTGGTCGCCGGGCGCGCGGCTGAGAAGCGCGCGATCGCGGTACACGCAGTTGTCCGCGCCGATGAGCGGGCGCGTCCATCGCAGGCCGATCACGATGGCGAGCAGTGCGACCGCGACGCCGCCGACGCCGCACAGAATGGCGACGCCGCGCCGATCCAGATGACTCAGCGGCGTGTCCTCAGCTCTTGGCCTCCCACTCTTCGCGCGCGAGCTTCTCGCGGATGTCTTTCTCGAGCTTCGCGAAGTAGTAATCGCGCCGTCGGATCTCCGCCGTGCGCAGCCCCTGCACGGTGGCGTTGTTCTGCCGCGCCAGCTCGCTGAAGTCCTTCATGGCGCTCTCGTAGGAGCGCGACACCCGCTGCTCGGTCTCGGAGACGCCGCCGGGGGCCCGGACGAGATAGGGATCGAGGTCGATGCCGTCGTTGAAGTACGTCGGCGCCGGCGACAGCCGCACGCTCTGATTGGTCTGGCGATAGCGTCGGACGACGACGTTGCATGCGTCCTGCAGCTCGGCGGCGTCGCGGGCAAAGGCGCGGCGCTCGTCGTCGGTCTTGCCGACGAGCTGCTGGTAGTACTCGATGTTGGATTTCACCTCGGAGAGCAGGTGCGCCTGCTCCTGAAGCGTTCGATCGAAGACCTGGTCGACGGCGCGACAGTACTGCGCCCTCGCCGCCTCGTGTCCAGCGCGTTTGTGCTTGAGCTCGCGGTCGAGCTCGCCGTAGCCGGGGTAGGGGTCGTCGAGCCGGTAGCCCTTGTACGACGCGAACACACCGAAGACGATCGTCAGCACGACGAGGATCCAGGAAAAGACGTCCTCGAAGCCGAGCGGATTATGCGCGAAGCGCTGCCACGCCAGTCGCGCCGCGCGCCACTGGTCGAGGTCGGCCGGGACACGCAGCGCGAGCGCATCGACCGCCGTGGCCGTCACCGCGGGCTGCGACTGGGCGATGTCGTTCGTCGCGACGCGGTAGTGCGCGGCTGCCAGCGTCACGAGAAGAAAGCACGCATACAGCAACGTGGCGGCGCCGAGCGCGAGCAGCCGCGGGCGTGGGCTGCGATGGTTCACGTA
>JBKOUQ010000033.1:0-16658 GCA_046723475.1 Candidatus Methylomirabilota bacterium | reverse complement strand
CGCTGGGTGCCGGTGGCGCGCAGGGCGGACTGCTCGCCACCGGCGTGGCCTGGGCGGACGCGCCGCGGGCGCGACGCGACCGCGACGCGGTGATCGCGGCCGTGCTCGTCGGTGCGGGCGCGCTCGGCGCGGCGCTGCTGCCATTCGGGATCGCGGCGTACACGCTCGCACCGATCTGGCTGTGGCGCCGCCGAGCGTTACTGCCAAGATTCGGTCTCACGCGGCCGCCCGCGCGATTGGTCGCCGTCGGCGTCGCCATCGGGACGCTGCTCGGGGCGCATCTCCTCGTCACCGCGTCGTTCACCCGCGCCTACGCGGTGCACGTGCCGACCTTCACACGACTGGGGCCGTGGCTCGCGTACGACGCGGGCGCCAACGTCCTCACCGCAGAGGCGTTCTTCCGTGGCGGGCTCTTCGACCGCGCGCAACGACGCTGGTCGTTCACGGCGGCGGCCGCGCTCGCAACCGTCGCGTGCCTCGCCCGATACCTCGCCGATCCGCTCCTGCCCCGCAGTGTCGAGATGACGGCGGGCGCCATCTTCTATCTCACGCTGCTGAGCGTTGCGAACTGCTGGCTCTACTCGCGCAGCGGCAGCATCGTCCCGGGCATGGCCGCCGGCATCGCCTTCTTCGTCGCCTACCGGCTCCTGCACGCCGCCCCATGATCGTCACACGCGCGGGTACGGTGCTGGTGGTCGCGACGCTGCTCGTCATTGCCACCGCCGGCGTCGTGTTCAGCGGCGCTTCGCCGGCGACGCCGTGGCGTCATCTGTATTTCTTACCCGTCGCGCTGGCCGCGCTGCGCTTCGGCGCGCCCGGCGGTCTCATCGCCGCGCTGGGCGCCGTGCTCGTGTTCGGACCGTTCGTATTGCGCGACATCGAAGGCCACGGCGCCGCGCGGGCGGCCGTCGAAGGCGTGGTGACGCTGACGGTCCTCGCGCTCTCGGGTGCGCTCGTTGGCGGTCTCGCGGCCGGGGTGCGGCGGCAGCGTCAGCGGTATGAATCGCTCCGCGCCGTGCAGCGCGCGCTCGCCGAGCCGGCGCCTCTCGATCGCGTCGCGTCGCGGCTCGCTGCCGTGCTGGCGCGTCGGCTCCGCATGGACGCCGCCGGCCTCGTACTCGACGACGGCCGGGTCGTCACGGGAGCCGAGCCGCTCCATCCGCGTTCGCTCGCCGCGCGCACTCTGGCGCGCCGAGAGCCGGCGTTCGTCATGGATGCGGGAACAGACGTTCGCGCCCGGCGTGTCGTCGTGGTGCCGCTCACGAGTGGGCGAGAAATGGTGGGCGCGCTCGCCGTCGAGCGGCGCGGCGACGTCACGCGGGAGGAGCGAGCCGCGCTCGTCGGCTTCGGCGCCGCCATCGGCCTGGCCCTCGACAATGCGCGTCTGGTCGCGCGCCAGCGCCGCTTCGCCGACGAGCTCGAGCAGCGCGTGAGCGAGGCGACGGCACGCCTGGCGGAAATGGATCGCCTCAAATCGGGCTTCGTCGCGCTCGCGTCGCACGAGCTCCGCACACCGCTGACGGCGCTGCAGGGCTTTGCGGAGCTCCTCGCGATGCGCGCGTTCACGCCGGACGAGGTGCGACGTCTGGCGGATATCATGCGGGGCGAAATCGAACGGCTCGGCCGCATCGTGAGCGATTTTCTCGATCTCTCGCGGCTCGAGCGTGGACTGGCGCCGTCGATCCGACGGACCGTGCTCGATCCGGCGCCGGTCATCACCGGCGCCGTCGACCTTTTCCGGCGCACGCGTACGAGCCATCGGTTGGAGCTGCACGTGGAAGGCGCGTTGCCGTGCGTCGATGCGGACGCCGACGCGCTCGACCGCGTGCTGAAGAATCTGATCGGCAACGCGCTGAAGTATTCGCCGCCCGGCTCGTGTGTGCGCGTCCGGGCGCGCGCCGGCGACGGCGTGGTCGCCGTCGACGTCGACGATGAAGGGCCCGGCATTCCTGCCGACGAGCGTGCGCGCGTGTTCGAGCCGTACTATCGCGTTCGCGACACGGCGGCCCTGGGTCCGGGCACCGGTCTCGGGTTGTCCGTCGTGAAGTCGCTCGTGGAGGCGCATGGCGGCACCGTGTGCGCCGAGGCCGCGCCGGGTGCGGGGACACGCATGACGGTGCGCTTGCCCGCCGTTCCTTGACACTCCGCGTCGCCGGGACGTACTCTCGCGCCGTATGCCTCGGCGCGACGAAGTTGCAGAACGGATGGCCGACGCCGTCATCAAGCGACTGACGACGCGCAAGATCGTCGACGTCAAGGACGAGGCCGCGGCCCGTGCGGCGATCCGTCACATCGTCATCGAAAATCTCACCGCCGAGGAAGGTCTCGACGCCGACGCGCGCAAGCTGCTGCTCGAGCACGCCAAGATGATCAAGGACTCGGCGGCCGACTACCGCCAGCTTCTCGGCAAGGTCAAGGAGAAGCTCGCTCGCGACCGGGGGTTCATCCTCTGATGCGGATGAGCCGCGAGCGTATCTTCTTTCTCGCCGAACGCATCGCGAAAGAGCTCGGCAACGTGCCGGGCGTCACCGTGAAAGCGCCCGACGACGTGCGGCCCGAGATCATTCGCGTCCTCAGCGACGAGTCGAAACTCGAAGAGTCCGTCGACACGGAAGTGCGCAAGACGCTCTCGTCGTATTCGCGGCCGATGCCCGAGGGCAGCCGCGAATGGGAAGTGCTCTACGACAAGACGCGCGAGGAAGTGCTCCGCCGGCGGTTCCGGCGGTGACGCGGCTGGTCGTTGGCATCACGGGTGCCAGCGGCTCGGTCTACGGAATCCGGCTTCTCGAGGTGCTGCGTGGCAGCACCGACGTGCAGACGCACCTCGTGATCTCGGCCGCGGGCAAGCGGACACTCGTCGAAGAGACGCGGTACAGCGTGGCCGATGTCGAGGGCCTCGCCCACCACCGCTACGACGTACGCGACATCGGCGCGTCGATCGCGTCGGGCTCGTTCCGCACGCTCGGCATGGTCGTCGCCCCGTGCTCGATCCGGACCGCGGCCGCCATCGCCGCCTGCCACAGCGACACGCTCGTGTCGCGGGCCGCCGACGTGACGCTGAAGGAAGGCCGCCCGCTGATTCTCGTCGTGCGCGAGACGCCGCTGCATCTCGGCCATCTGCGCGTGCTGACCGCACTGGCCGAGATGGGCGCGGTGATCCTGCCGCCGATGCCGGCCTTCTACAATCGCCCGAAGGATCTGGACGACATCGTGAACCACACGGTCGCGCGCGTGCTGGACCGTCTCGGCCTGCCGCAGACACTCGTGGCCGAGTGGCGCGGATCGGCCCGATGATCGACGTCTCCGTCGTCATCCCTGTCTACAACGAGGAAAAGAACCTGCCGCTCTTGTGGCCGGAGCTCAAGTCGGTTCTCGAGGGCGAGCGGCTGACGTTCGAGGTGGTGTTCATCGACGACGGCAGCCGTGACCGCAGCGCGGAGATCATCCGCGGCCTGCGCGAGAGCGACCGCCGCGTGCGGCTCGTGCGACTGAAGACGAATGCCGGCGAGACGGCGGCAACCGACGCGGGTTTGCACGCCGCGCGCGGACGGCTCGTCATCACCATGGATGCGGATCTGCAGAATGACCCGCACGATATTCCGGTCCTCCTGCGGCATCTCGACGAATGGGACGCGGTCACGGGCTGGCGTGTCAGTCGCGGCGACGGCGATTCGCTCGTGCGCCAGCTGTCATCGCGCGTCGCGAACGCCGTGCGGAACCGGCTGAGCGACGACGCGATTCGAGACAGCGGCTGTACGTTCCGCGCGTTCCGGCGCGAGTGCATACGTGAATTGGTCCTGTATCGCGGCTTCCATCGCTTCATCCCCACGCTCCTCAAGATGCGCGGCTATCGCGTGCTCGAGGTGCCGGTGCGCAACCGGCCGCGGCGCTTCGGACAGTCGAAATACGGCGTGCTGAATCGGGTGTTCGTCGCGACCGCAGATCTGCTCGTCGTGCGCTGGATGAAATCGCGCATGCTGCACTACGAGATCGCCGAGGATGTCGGTGGCGACCTCGTCCCCCAGTAGTCCCTCGTGAACGTCCTGCTGATCGGCCTCGGCCGCTGGGGCGAGAAGCATCTGCGCGTGCTGCGCGAGCTCGGCGCTCGCGTGTGGGTCGCCGATGTGTCGCCCGTCCGGCTGCAGTGGGCGATCGAACACGGTGTCGCCGCCGAGCGCACGACCCGCGACTATCACAGCGCCCTCGCCGCCGTCGAGGCCGTCGACATCGTCACTCCGGCGGACAGTCACCTTGGGGTCGCCACCACGTGCCTCGCCGCCGGCCGCCACTGCTTCATCGAGAAGCCACTCACGGTGACGGTCGACGAAGGCCGCCGGCTGGTCGCGGCGGCGGCCGCCGCGAAACGAACGGTGCAGGTCGGGCACATCTTCCGCTTTCATCCGGTCACGGCGACGCTGCGCTCGGCGCTGGCCGAGAGCCGTATCGGCCTCGTCCGCTATGCGAGGGGACGCTTCGCCGGCTTCAAGCGCCCGCGCACGGACGTTGGCGTGTTCCACACCGATGGCATCCACTACGTCGATCTGTTCACCTCGCTGCTCGGCCGCGAGGCGACCACGGTGAGCGCGGTCCAGCGCGACTTCCTCGGCCGTGGCCTGGATGATCTTTCGGTCGTGACGGTGACGTACGGCGATGTGCCCGTCGTCATCGAGGCCGACTATTTCGTCCCCGGCACCCACCGCGAGTGCGTGATCGTCGGCGAGCGCGGCAGCCTGGTCGCGGACTATGGCGCCGGCACCGTCACGTTGCACGCGGGCGAGCATGTCCGCACCGGCGCGGCGTGGGACGCGCTCGATCGCGGCAAGGAAGAGCTCGAGGTCGGCCGCGACGAGCCGCTGAAGCTCGAGCTCGCCGCATTTCTCGATGCGTGCCGGACGAATCGCGACGCCCCCGTCGACGCGCGCGCGGGCCTGCATGCCGTCGAAGTCGTCGAGGCGGCATCGCTCGCGGCGCGCCTCGGCCGCACGGTCTCGGTCACCGAAGTCCGTTCCGTCTGAGCAGCAGCGTCCGCGCGACTGGCTGACCCGCGTGTCGTATCCTACGGGCACCCTAAGGAGCCGACGATGCCCAAGCCGATCATCTCCGCCGACTCGCACATTACCGAGCCACCGAACACGTACACGGACCGGATCGACGCCCGCTTCCGCGATCGCGCGCCGCACGTCGTGCGCGACCCACAGCGCGGCGACCTCTTCGTGATCGAGGGGCTGGCGAAGCCGATTCCGATGGGGCTCGTCGCCGCGGCCGGCAAGCGAGCGGAAGAGCTGAGCGTATTCGGAATCCGGTTCGACGAGCTGCACCGCGGCGGCTGGGATCCGCACGCACGGCTGGCCGACCAGGATCGCGACGGCGTCGCGGCGGAGATCCTGTACCCGACCGTCGGCATGATGCTCTGCAACCACCCGGACTTCGACTTCAAGCACGCGTGCTTCGCCGCATACAACGAGTGGATCGGCGAGTACGCGTCGGCGCACCCGGATCGGCTGCTCGGGATCGGCCAAACGGCGATGCGTTCGGTGGGGGACGGCATCCGCGAGCTCGAGCGCATCAAGGCGCTGGGATTGCGCGGCGTGATGATGCCGGGTAACCCGGCGCTCGCCGACTACGACGATCCGATGTACGACCCGTTCTGGGAAGCGGCCGTCGACCTGAAGCTGCCGCTGTCGTTCCACATCCTCACGAGTACGAGCGATACGTTCAATGTACGCGGTCCCAAACTCAACGCGTTCATGTCGATCATCCGCGGCTGCCAGGACATCATCGGCCTCTTCATCTTCGGCGGGGTCTTCGAGCGCCATCCGAGTCTGAAGCTCGTGTGCGTCGAGGCCGACGCGGGCTGGGTGCCGCATTTCATGTACCGCATGGATCACGCGTACGAGCGCCACCGCTACTGGCTCACCGGCAGCGCGATCACCCGGCTGCCGAGCGAATACTTCCGCGACAACGTGTACACGACCTTTCAGGACGACTGGGTCGCGTTCCAGGTGAAGGACCTGTGCAACATCCGCCGGCTGATGTGGGCGAACGACTTCCCGCACAGCGACTCCACGTGGCCGAACTCGCAGGCCGTGCTCGCCAAGCAGGCGGCGCACCTGACCGACGCCGAGCGCGATCTCGTGCTGCACGACAACGTCGCCGAGCTCTATGGGCTCGACGGCGCACCGACGGGAGCACGCGCATGAGCTACGACCTCGTGATCCGTGGCGGCACGGTCGTCGACGGCTCCGGCCTGCCGCGCTACCGCGCGGACGTCGGCATCCGCGGCGATCGGATCGCGCGCATCGGTACGATCCGCGAGCGCGGACGCGAGGAGCTGGACGCGCGCGATCACGTCGTCGCGCCCGGCTTCATCGACGGCCACACGCACATGGACGCGCAGGTCGCGTGGGATCCGCTCGGCACGTGCTCCTGCTGGCACGGTGTCACCAGCGTCGTCATGGGCAACTGCGGCTTCACGCTGGCGCCCTGTCGCCCGCACGAGAAGCACCTGGTCGTTCGCAATCTCGAGCGTGCCGAGGACATCCCCGCCGAGGCGATGGAGGCGGGGATCGACTGGACGTGGGAGACGTACGCGGAGTACCTCGACGCCGTCGCGCGCTGGCCGAAGGGCATCAACTACGCGGGCTATGTCGGGCACTCGGCGCTGCGCACCTACGCGATGGGCGAGCGCGCGTTCTCCGAGCCGGCCACCGCGCACGATCTCGCCGTGATGAAGCGCGAGCTGGCGGATGCCCTGGCCGCCGGCGCGATGGGATTCACGACCTCGCGCACGCGCAATCACGAGACGGCGGATCGCCGGCCCGTGGCCAGCCGCGTCGCCGAGTGGAGCGAGGTGCGCGAGTTGGTGCAGGTGATGGGCGATCTCGGCGCCGGCATCTTCGAGATCGCCGGCGAGGACACGGGCCGCGATCCCGATCGTCAGCGCGACTATCTCGCGAGGCTGCGCGATCTTGCGGTGCAGACCGGCGTGCCCGTCACGTGGGGGATGTTCAGCTCGCGCTTCGCGCCCGACGTCTGGCGCGCGTACTTCGCCATGCTCGAAGAGACCGCGCGCGGCGGCGGCCGTATGTTCGCCCAGGTGCACAGCCGCTCGCTCTCGGTCGTCCTGTCGTTCGAGACACGGCTGCCGTTCGACCGCCTGCCCGAGTGGCGCGAGGTCCGCCGCCGTCCGCTCGACGAGCAGCGCGCGCTGCTGCGCGACGCCGAGGTACGCCGGCGGCTGGTGAAGGCCGCCGCCGAGGCCGAGTACGGCCGCGTCGTCGGCGCCGACGCTCGCCGGCCGGATTACGAGTGGACGATGCTGATGGACGATCCGTGCGGACCACACCGATCCATCGCCGAGATCGCGCGCGAGCGCGGCGTCGATCCCGTGGAGGCGATCATTCAGGTTGCGCTGGAGCGCGATCTGAAGGCCTTCTTCGTGCAGCCGCTGTTCAACGAGAACTTCGATGACGTGCTCGAGATGATGAAGCATCCGCGGTCCGTCGTCACGTTTTCGGATTCCGGCGCGCACGTGTCACAGATCATGGACTCGTCGCTGCAGACGCAGGTGCTCGCCTACTGGGTGCGCCGTCGCCAGGCGCTCACGCTCGAGGAGGGCGTGCGCATGCTGAGCTTCGAGCCGGCGTCCGCGTGGGGTCTGCACGAGCGCGGGCTCCTGCGCGAGGGCCTCGTCGCGGACGTCATCGTATTCGATCCCGATCGCGTGGCGCCGACGATGCCCGAGGTCGTGAACGATCTGCCCGCGGGCGCGCGGCGCCTGCGTCAGAAGGCGACGGGGTTTCTCGCCTCGATCGTGAACGGGCTGGTGGTGCTGCGCGATGGCGAGCACACCGGCGCGTATCCGGGCCGCGTGCTGCGCGGACCGCTCGCCGCGCGTGCGTGAGGTGGCGTAGCGTTCGCGGAGATCGTGACGATTGGTGCCGAAGGGGGGACTCGAACCCCCACACCCTTGCGGGCACATGACCCTGAATCATGCGCGTCTGCCAATTCCGCCACTTCGGCTCGGAGGGCGTCGTTCATAATACTCAGCAGGCATGGTCAGTCAAGTCGACGGCGACCGTACGATCGCGACCAATCGTCGCGCGCGGCACGAATACCACATCCTCGAGACGATCGAGGCCGGGCTCGTGCTGCGCGGGACGGAGGTGAAGTCGCTCCGCGACGGCGGCGTGAACTTCAAGGACTCGTACGCGACCATCCGCAGCGGTGAAGGCTGGTTACTCGGCTGCCACATCAACCCGTACAGCCACGGCACCGACGCCAACCATGACCCCGAGCGCGACCGCAAGCTGCTGCTGCATCGCAAGGAGCTCGGACGGCTCACCGGGAAGATCGCCGAGCGCGGGCTCACGCTGATTCCGCTGCGCATGTATTTCAAGCAGGGCCGCGTCAAGGTCGAGCTCGGGCTCGGCCGCGGCAAGAAGCTGCACGACAAGCGTGCGACGCTGCGCGAGCGCGACACGCGCCGCGAGATGGATCAAGCCGCGGCCAGCGCGATGCGCTCGGGCGGCCCGCGTCGGCGGCAACGCGACGACGAGTGATAGACTGAATGCGAAAGGGGGCGACAGGTTTCGACGGGGATCAGTGAGGTCCAGGCTGCGTCTCGAGGTTTCTCACCCCTCGTTAATAAGTGAGAACCTTCTAGCTGCCAACACACAGCTAGCCCTGGCGGCCTAACAACCGCTAGCGTCGGCCGCTTCGAGTCAGCAGGGAGCGGGAACCGGCGTCATATTCTGGTGACTGGCTCTGAACTTCGCCTCAGGGGAAGAGCGAGACATATGAGGCTGGCCCCGCGGTCCTCCTGCCGGATGGAGGGTCGAAGGGCGAGAGAGTCGTAAGATAAACCGGCTATCGACGTAGACGCCTGCGGCTGAGGGTTTCCGGACGTGGGTTCAATTCCCACCGCCTCCACCATCATCGCAACCATCGAACCGCCTTCCAGGGCCTCGATCAGGTCGAGGACCTGAACGGCGGGTTCTACGTCCCGCGCACTTGTTGGAGCAGCCTTCCCAGGAGCCGTCGGTGACCTGTGCGAGAATCGCAGGCGGGGAGGAACTCAGACGGCTTTCTGCTGCGATCGCTGAGACGGGGGCTTTCTGTTCGGGCCTGATCGCCCTCGTCCCCGTCGTGCTCCGGCCGCCGTGATCATCCGCTGATGGGACGAAACCCTCCGCTCAGAAAATCAGTACCGAGGCGTCGACCCAAGCGTGGGCCCGCCGCCGCCACGGCCAGACCTTCGCACCCGCAGAGTCCCTCGGAACAGTCGTCAGTAGCGCCGTCAGGGAGCACGCTGTTTCCCATCGTCGGCATCGGCGCGTCCGCGGGCGGCCTCGAGGCATTCAGCCAACTTCTGAAAGCGCTCCCCACCGACACTGGCATGGCGTTCGTGCTCGTCCAGCACCTGGACCCCAAGCGCGAGAGCCGGTTGCCCGATGTTCTGTCGCGGACCACGGCGATGCCCGTCATCACGGTGACCAACCGCCTGCGCGCGGAGCCGGACCACGTCTACGTCATCCCCTCGAACGCCGACATGACGATCGGCGATGGTGTCTTCGCGCTCACGGCGCGCGAGGCGATCGACCGTTACACGCCGATCGACCACTTCTTCCGGTCGCTCGCGCAGGAGCGGGAAGGCCGCGCAATCGGCGTGGTGCTGTCGGGGACCGGATCGGACGGCACGCTGGGCCTGCGCGCAATCAAGGCCGAGGGCGGTATCACGTTCGTGCAGGATGAGCAATCCGCGAAGCATCCCGGCATGCCCCACAGCGCGGCCGGCGTCGCGGACTTCGTGCTGCCCCCTGCGGGGATCGCGCGGGAGCTGGCGAGAATCAGCGGTCACCCCTATGTGAACCATGTTGTCCCATCCGCCGTGGGCGCAGGCCCGCCGGACGAAGGCGCGGACGTCAACGCCGTCCTCCGTGTGCTCCGCGCCACTACCGGCGTCGACTTCTCGCAGTACAAGCCGGCCAGCGTCCGCCGGCGGATCGTTCGCCGCATGCTGCTGCAGAACATGGACGACCCCGAATCGTATGCCCGCCATCTCCGGCAGACGCCCGACGAGGCGCGAGCGCTGCGCGACGACGTCCTCATCCAGGTGACGGAGTTCTTCCGAGATCCGGAAGGCTTCGAGGCGCTGACGGACAGCGTCTTTCCGAGCCTGGTCAAGGAGCGGGCCGCCGACCAGCCCATCCGGATCTGGGTGCCGGGTTGCGCCACGGGCGAGGAGGCCTACTCGCTCGTCATCTGCCTGCTGGAGTTCCTCGGTGAAAAGGACAACAACCTGCCGGTCCAAGTGTTCGCCACTGATCTCAGCGCCGCCGCGGTGACTCAGGCTCGAGCCGGGATATTCCCGGGGAGCATCGAGCACGAGGTTTCGTCCGAGCGGTTGCGGCGGTTCTTCGTCAAGACGGACGGCCGCTATCAGATCAGCAAGGCGATCCGGGACATTTGCGTGTTCGCGCAGCAGGACGTGACCCGGGACCCGCCGTTCTCGAAGCTTGATCTCATCTCCTGCTGCCACCTGCTGATCTATCTCGGCGCGGCGTTGCAGGAGCGCCTCATCCCGCTCTTCCATTACGCGCTGAAGCCGACCGGCTTCTTGAGGCTCGGTCCTTCGGAGAGCGTTGGCCAGTTTACCAACCTCTTTTCGGTCATCGACAAGAAGCACAAGATCTATTTGCGCAAACCAGGGCCGTCGGTCAACTTCGGGTTCGGTCTCAGTGGCGGCGATCGGATCGCTGCGCCAGCGGCCGCGCAGCGGAAGGGGCGCGACTGGAGCGCAGCGACGACCGAGAGAGAGGCCGACCGTCTCGTTCTGGAGCGGTACGCGCCGGCGGGCGTCGTGGTGAACGCTGACATGGAGATCGTGCAGTTCCGCGGAAAGACCGGCCCTTACCTCGAGGTGCCGTCGGGCGCGGCGAGCCTGAATCTCCTCAGGATGGCCCGGGAAGGCCTCGCCTCCGCCCTCCGCCAGGCCATTCAGAGAGCGGCCAAGAGCGGTGGCCCGGCGAGGGCCGAGGGTCTGCGAGTCAAGGTGAACGGCGGGATCCGCGAGGTCAGCATCGAGGTGATCCGCTCGCACGTACAGAAGAGGAAACGAGCCGCCACCATCTGATCCTGTTCTTCGAGGCGCGCGCCCGGCAGACGGAGCCCGCGTCGCCAAGAGCCGCCCGAGAGCGGGAGCCTCGACCGAAGGCGGTAAGCGAGCGTCGGTTGGCCGAGCTCACTCGCGAGCTCGCCGACGCGCGGCAGAGTCTGCGGGCGACCTACGAAGAGCACGAGGCGGCCATGGAGGGGCTGCGCGCCGCCGCCGAGGAAGCGCAATCGAGCAACGAAGAGCTGCAGAGCACGAACGAGGAGCTGGAGACGACCAAGGAGGAGTTGCAGGCGACCAACGAGGAGCTGAGCACGGTGAACGATGAGCTGAAGAGCCGGAACGACGAGCTCGACCAGCTCGGCAACGATCTGAGCAACCTTCTCACGAGCACCCATGTCCCGATCATCATGGTGGGGATCGATCTCCGCATCCGTCGGATGACGCCGATCACGGAACGAGTCCTCAATCTGGCGCCGACCGACATGGGTCGACCGATCGGGGACCTCAAACTAAGCGCCGAGGTTCCTGATCTTGAAGCGCTCCTCAGGGGAACGATCGAGACCCTGACCATCCAGGAACGCGAGATCGAGGCGCGGGATGGCCACTGGTACGCCGTGCGGGTTCGACCGTACCGCACGGTGGACAACAAAATCGATGGGGCAGTGATCTCCTTCGTCGACATCGACAGCCTCAAGCGTGGCCTCGCGCAAACGAAGGAAGCGCGTGAGCAGGCGGAGGCGATCGTCGCGACCGTGCGCGAGCCACTGGTGATCCTCGATCCCGCTCTCCGCGTGATGACGGCGAACCGCTCGTTTTACGCGACCTTCCAGGTGACGAAGGAGGACACGGAGCGCCGCTTACTCTTCGACCTCGGGAACGGTCAATGGGATACCGCGCAGTTGCGGAGGCTGTTGGAGGAGATCCTGCCCCGGGACAACACCATTGAAGATTTCGAGGTGGAGCACGATTTCGAGACAATCGGGCGGCGAACGATGCGCCTCAACGCGCGCCGCGTGCTCACGACCAACGGGGCGCCGTCTATGATCCTTCTCGGCATCGAAGACGTCACCGAGATGAAGCGACTGGAGGCAGAACGCGCGGCGTTCGTCGAATGCGAGCAGGCGCTGCGCGCGAGGGCGGAAACCGCGACCATGGCGAAGGACAGGTTTCTCGCGGTCCTGTCGCACGAGTTGCGCACGCCGCTGACCGCGATGGTCGGGTGGATCCGGCTGCTGAAATCTCAGAAGCTGGATCCGGCCGGCGCCGCGCGTGCCCTCGAGGTGATCGAGCGCAACACCCTCCTGCAGGGGCGCCTGATCGAGGATCTCCTCGACGTGTCGAGGAGTGTCTCGGGCACGCTCGATGTCGAGCTGCGACCCGTGAACGTGACGCCGTCCGTGGAGGCGGCGCTCACCATGATGCGGCCGGCGGCTGTGGCCAAGGGCGTCCGGCTCGAGAGCAAGCTCGATGTCTCTGTCGGCCCGGTCCGCGCCGACCCGACGCGCCTACAGCAGATCGTCTGGAATCTCGTGTCCAATGCGATCAAGTTCACGCCGAGCGGTGGTCGAGTCGACGTTGGCCTCGCGCGCCGCGGCTCCAATGTCGAGATCATTGTGCGCGACACCGGCAAGGGGATCGCCGCCGAACAGCTCCCCCATATTTTCGGCCGATTCGGCACGGCCAATCCCAACACCCGTACACGATCTGAGGGCGGTCTGGGGCTCGGCCTCACGATCGTCCGCCATCTCGTGGAGCGCCACGGCGGAACCGTCCAGGCCGACAGCGCCGGGTCAGGACAAGGAACGACGTTCACCGTCTCCATTCCGCTGACGGACGAACGTCCCACGGCCGAGGCAGAGCCCTCTGAGATCAAGGGCCTCGCGGAGTGCACGGGAATCCGAGTTCTCGTCGTTGACGATGACGCCGACGCGCGAGAGCTGATCAGTACCATCCTCGCCGCGTCCGGCGTGGAGGTGACCGTCGCGGCCACGGCCGAGCAGGCACTCAGCGCGCTCGACCGGGAAACCTTTGATGTCCTGGTCAGCGACATCGCTCTGCCCGAAGACGACAGGTACGAGCTCATCCGCAAGGTGAGAGCACGCGACGTCGGGCGTGGCGGACAGATCCCGGCGCTCGCGCTTAGCGCCTATGCCGGGATCGAAGATCGAGCGGAGGCGATTGCGGCCGGCTATCAGCAGCACGCGACCAAGCCGATCCAGCCGGCGGACCTGGTCGCGGCGGTCGTCACCCTGGCCGGCCGCGCGGAGCGCCCGAGGCCATCGTAGCCTATCGACTTGGTGTGCGGAGCTTCTGGTCTGCGCCTGTGTGCGGCAATGCCGACACTCCGTCGCTTTCTTGATCCACGTTGAGCCGAAGCTGCTGGACCGTCGCCTCATAGCCTGATTCACGGATCATCCGATCGAACTGGCTTCGGTAGTTCGAGACGAAGCTGACGCCGTCGATGACAACGTCATCGACGAGCCACCGACCGGCTCTGACGTGCAGGCGGTAATCGAGTGCCGTTGTTTTCCTCGTCTTCCCATTCGCGATACGCGACATCACCGTCGCGGCCGTGCCGTCGATCCGTTCTCCGACGAAAGTGATCGTTTCCCCTGAGTACATCTCGATCTTTCCGATATATGTGCGTGCAAGGAGCACCTTGAACAGCCGCACAAATTCCGCACGCTCGTCCGGTGTACGTTCTGCCCAATGGCGCCATAGCGCCCGACGACCGACCTCGTCGAAGTCGAACAGCTGTTCGGCGATCCGCTGAATCTCGGCACGCCGTTCGACCGCGGTCATGGTGCGGTCCGCCGATCGACGAGCCCTCGGCTCGGGAGGACGTACGAGAGCGATAACGCTGGCGACGGCGCGCTGAACGGTCGGCAGGGGATCAGGCGGGGCGGCGAGCGGCACAGCGGCGAGCATTGCCCATACTCCGAGGGCTCTTGCTACAGCCACGCTTCCGACGACATGAACTAGCAAGGGAAAGCCTGGGCCGCTGACCAGCAAGTGGGATGCCTAGGACTCAGTCACCGGCTTTTCCAGGAAGGCGTCGAGCCCACAAACAGATACTCGCGGTACGCGAATCGTCACGTGATACCTTGAGAGCGGTCTGGTCCGGATCTCCGGTCCGTCGTGGACCTTCCTCCTCATCAGGCACGCTCGAGCGCACGGTTCCGCGGCGACAGAGCGCATCCTCCAGCGGAGTGTGGAGTCCCCTTCATGCCGCAGCAGCTGTTCATCGGTGGTCTATCGTTCAGCACCCCAACGGAGTGACCGCGCCAGCTCTTCGAGCGATCGAAGGCGTCCAGTCCGTTCGAGGGTTGCGCATGCGACCGGCGTTCGAAGAACGGATGCATTGATGTCGCGGGTCTACGTCGTGGACAACCAAGTTGACGCCGCGCTCAAACAGTTAAAGAAACTCATGCTGAAAGAGGGCACGTTTCAAGAAATGAAGCGGCGTGCCCATTATGAGAAGCCGTCAGTGAAGCGGAAACGCAAGGCCGCGGCAGCGCGCAAGAAGCGCCGCCGCGCCCTGGCACGCTCGCGCGATTGGGACAGGGACTGATATGCCGGCGCGTTACATGATGCCCCCGCTCAAGCCGGGCGATCTGGTGATCCGCCGCCATCGGCTTCTCAAGACCAGAGGTACGGTCATTCGATTCGACGGTAAGGACGAGAACGGCGCCTCGCGCGCCTGGGTCAAGTGGAACCACGCCACGACGCTTCCGAACCCGAGCCTCGAGGCGGTCCATGACCTGGAGCTGATCGTCGGTGCCGGTTTTGGGGAGGCATGACGGACACGCCAAGGTCTCGCGGAGGCGATCCACGCGCCCCGCTCCGAATCGAATGCCCCAAGGTCAATAGCGGCCGGGTGAACACCATGGCGGTACTCGACGCGATCCACCGCGTCACGCGAGGCCATGCGGTGGACCAAGGTCCAATGGGCTCGCCACGAGACGTCCGCCATACTCGAGTCGAACAAGGACGCGCAGTGAGTCGATGCCGGTAACTATATCCGCCACGGTTCCGGCGCCGATGACATGTACGGATGAAGGAAAGACGAGTCATGAATTTCACGATGTTCAGCGGGTGGGTGCTTGCGGGACGTCTGGCTGGGCTGCTGACCGGGCTGGCCAAGTGACGCGCGCGGGCACGCCGAGCCGTGCGCTCGTTCGCATGGCGGTCACAGGCATCTATCTCGTGCGTGGCATTCCTCTGGACGTCCAGCGGGCCGCGCGGGCGAGGGCCGTGCGCGAGGGAACGACGCTCCGTCGGGTGTTAGGGCGCGCGCTGCGGGAATACGCGGCCGGTATGTGGACACCGCAGCCGGACGATTTTTATTGCTGAGATTGCGGGCAGCCGGCGCCGAGGAAGACGGCACGTGTTCCGAGTGCGCCAGCGAACCGTCTCGGCATTCGTTCTGATCGAAGCTGCGGCCGCACTCGTCACGAAGCGACGGCCCCTTGTGTCGTAACGCCTCGGCGTGTAGTGTCGGCGTGTCTAGCTCAGTCGCGGCTCATTCCGAGCTCCCCTCAGCAGGCGCCGTCTCCAGTAGCTTCCGACTTCGAGACGCGCACACCGAACGGAAGGTCCGGAGCGGGTCCATGGCGCAGAAACTGTTTGTTGCAGGTTTGAGCTTCAGCACTACCAACGAAGGGCTTGGGGCGTATTTCGGCCGGTCGGGGACGGTTGTATCTGCGACCATCGTGACGGACCAGTTCAGCGGCCGTTCGCGCGGCTTTGGCTTCGTCGAGATGGAGACGCCGGAAGAGGCCACGCACGCCGTCGCCACGCTGAATGGGAGCGAGCTCGACGGGCGCACGCTCAAGGTTGAGATCGCGCGGCCGAAGCGCGACTCGCGCCGTGAGGGCGCTGAGGGTGGTTACGGCAGAAGCGGCAGTGGCGGAGGCTGGCGGTAGTCGTGCCACGGCCGATCTGTAAACACGGGTGGGCGGCTTCAGCCGCGCGCCCGTGCGGGAGCGCGATTTGAGCCCGCGCCGGAACTATGGCTTCGAGCGCAGGCGCCGCGAGGTTCAGCGCCAGACGCGGCAGGTAGCGAAGCGCGAGCGCCGGGCCGAGCGTGAGGCGCAAGGTACTGTCGGCCCCGAAATGGGTGAGCCTCAAGACGGCGCAGGTGCACCTGCCGGTCGCTGGGAATGGTTCTCGCCGAGCCGCGGCCGCGTCGTTTTGACGAACCTACGTGAGCGACCGCCGGCCGACGCGCCGGACGACTGGCAGCTACTGACCGACGTGGCGCCCACCAATGGGCCGACGTAACGCTGGCCGTCGCCGTCATCTCCCTGACATCAGTCCCGCGAGCGTGCGAGGACCAGTCCGCGCGGTCACGCGGAGTGCTCGCCAAAGTCCTGCTCACCGCGAGGAGCTCAGCGTGAGCTGCTCGGTCCGGTAGTCTCGACCGGGCCTGCGTATCCCGAGCGCCGAGTGCGGCGCGCGAGTGTGGTAGTCGTCAAACCAGCCGCTGAGCTGGGCCAATAACTTGTCGCTGACGCCAAGGCGCTGCGCGATCGAGCTCGCG
>JBKOUQ010000280.1:0-7809 GCA_046723475.1 Candidatus Methylomirabilota bacterium | reverse complement strand
GCTCATGCGGCTCGGCCTGGCCGACGTGGCCGCCGTCGAGGCCGGCGCACTGCCGCTCGGCCGTCAGAAGCGTCTCGAGCTCGCCCGGGCGCTCGCGGCCGAGCCGCGCTGCCTGCTGCTCGACGAGCCGGCCGGCGGGCTCAACCCGGCCGAGACGCGGGCGCTCATGGAGCTGATCGCGCAGCTGCGCGACGAGCTGAAGCTGACGATCGTCGTCGTCGAGCACGACATGGATCTGGTGATGGGACTCTGCGAGCGGGTGGTGGTGCTGCACTACGGGCGGACGATTGCGTCCGGCAAGCCGCGCGAGGTGGCGACCGACCCTGCCGTCATCGAAGCGTATCTCGGCACCGACGACGCGTGACGAGCAACGGGGTGTGGAGATTGCCATTGTTGGTCGTCGCCGTATGGCGAGCCGTCGTCGCCGCAACTCGCTCGGGCATGGCTCGCTGTACCCCCATACCTATTTCGGCGGGGGCCTCGACGGCCCCCTCCGATACCTCCCCCACGATTCGATTGCGCCGGCAAAGCCGGCGCTCGAACCACGCGAGACACGGCTCGCCATACGGCGGCTTGCGACACTACCAACCTCCGCGCCCGGTCGCTCATCGCGCGTCCTCCGCCAGATACGCTTCGATGACCGCCGAATCGGCGCGACGGTGGCGCCCGTGATCCTTCAAATCGAAGAGCTGAGTGTTGCGTATGGGCAGAGGCGGGCGCTGGAGGGCGTGTCGCTCAGCGTGCACGAGGGCGAAATCGTCACGCTGCTCGGCGCCAACGGCAGCGGCAAGTCGACGACGCTGCGTGCCGTGTCCGGCCTCGTGCCGGCGCAGCGTGGTCGCATCGTGTACCGCGGCCGCGACCTGCATGGACTCACCGCCGACGCGATCGTGGCCGCGGGCGTCGGCCACGTGCCCGAGGGGCGCGAGATTTTTGGCGACTTCAGCGTCGGCGAGAATCTGCTCGTCGGTGCCCACACGACGCCGCGCCGGGAGATCGGCGCGCGACTCGCCGCGGCCTACGAGGCGTTTCCGGTGCTGCGCGAGCGGCGGCAGCAGCGCGCCGGGACACTGTCGGGAGGCGAGCAGCAAATGCTCGCCATCGCGCGCGCGCTCATGGCCCGGCCGCGCCTGCTGCTGCTCGACGAGCCGTCGCTCGGGCTCGCGCCGCGGCTCGTTCGCGAGATCTTTCGCGTCGTCGAGCGGATCAATCGCGATGGGGTCACCGTCCTGCTGGTGGAGCAGAACGCGCGGCAGGCGCTTGCGCTCGCGGCGCGCGGGTACGTGCTCGATACCGGTCGCGTCGTCCTCGCCGGTCCGAGTGCGACGCTCGCGGCCGACGCGCGTATCCGGGCCGCGTATCTCGGCATGCCGGGCGCGATCTCGAGATCTTGCTGAATCGTCCGCGTCGCCTCGTGTAGGCTGGCACGCATGAGCCGACCCCTGTGGCCGGTCGCCACGTGTGTCGGGGTGGTGCTGCTCTCGCTGGTCCTCGCATCGCTGCCCGCGGGGCGGCGACCGGTCTGGTCGTCGGACGAGGCGCGGTTCGTGCTGCTGGCGCAGGACGTGCGCGACCACGGACGATGGCTCGTCGCCGAGCTCCGCGGACGTGAGTACCTGAACAAGCCGCAGCTGTTCTTCTGGCTCGTGGCCGTGGCCTCGGCCCCGTTCGGCCGCGTCACGGAGGTCAGCGCCGCGATTCCGGGCATCGTTGCCGCCGTGGCCTCGGTCGCGGGCGTCGTCGCGCTGGGCTCGCGCGTGTGGGGCTGGACGACGGGCGCGCTGGCCGGACTCATCCTCGCGACGGCGCCGCTGCAGTTCGACATGGCGCCCCAGGTGTTGCCGGACATGATGCTGAGCGCGTGCCTGGTGTGGGCGCTGTATTTCTTCGTCACGGGCGCCGAGTCGGGCTGGCACCGGATGGCCCTCGTCGGCTTCTATGCGTGCGTGACGGCGGCGCTGCTGAGCAAGGGACCGCAGGCGCTCGCGGCCGTCGCGGCGGCCGGGGTCGCGGTCGCGTTCACCGACGGCGTGCGGACACTGCCACGACTGCGACCGCTGGGCGGGCTCGGCGCGATGCTCGTGGTCGCCATCGTGGTGTGGATCGTGCCCTACCACTTCGGCTCCTCGGGCACGTTCAGTCACGACGTCCTGGGCGGACATTACGTCACGTGGTATATGCTCGGCTCGCTGGTGGGACGACTGCAGAGCCTCGCCGTGCCGCTCGGCGCGTTCATGCCGTGGACGGTGCTCCTGCTCGCGGCGCCGCGGTGGTGGCGTGATCAGCCGGATGCCGCGCGGCGGCGGGTGGCGCTGTGGACGGCGACGATGTGGGTGCTCGTCGCGCTGTCCGGCAACTTCCGCTCACGCTACGTGCTGCCGGTGCTCCCGGGCCTCGCGTTACTGACAGCCGAGCTCGTCACGGCGCCTCTGACGCCGGGCGCGGCGCGCGGCATGCGCCGGGCCGCACTCGCATGCGCGGCGTTCACGGTCGTCGCCGCGGTCGTCGTCGCCACTCCCGCGCTGCGGCCGGCGATCGCCGGCGTGCTCAGCGCCGAAGATCGCACGTATCTGCCGTCGACGGCGCTCGAGCGGAGCGCGATCGCGGCCTGCGCGCTGATCGGGGCCGCGCTGCTGGTGCTGGGCGCTCGCCGCAATGCGCCGCGGCTCGGGGCCGCGGGATTCGGCGCCGCGCTCGCCGGTGTGCTGGTCGTCGCGGGGGTGTACGCGCCCGCACGGTACACGCGCGCGTTCGACGTTCGACCACTGGCCGCCGCCGCGGTCGTGGGTCTGCCGGCCGATGCCGTCGTGTTCGGCCATCCCGACCTGCATCTGAGCTACGACGTCTATCTGCGGCGGCGCGTCGTCGAGCTGCCGACGGCGGAACGCGTTCGCGCGGAGCTCGCGTCCGATCCCGCGGCCCGGGTCATCATGCCGGCGGCGCAATGGGAGCGGCTTGCTCCGACGCTCGATCCGGGCTGGCGGCCGCTTGCCTCCGGCACGCTACGCGGACGCGACATGGTCGTCGTGGGACGGGGCGCCTCGTGACCGACGACGTTTACCTGTCCGTCGTCGTTCCGATGTTCAACGAGGTCGAGAACGTGCCGCTGCTCTGGGAAGAGCTGGATAGCGCCCTGGCCAAGCTCGGCCGTCCGGCGGAGATCATTTTCGTCGACGACGGCTCCACCGACGGCAGCGGGGCGGCCGTGCAGGTACTGATGGCGCGCGATCCGCGTGTGCGCCTGCTGACGTTCGAGCGCAATGCGGGGCTCAGCGCGGCCTTTCAGGCCGGCTACGCCGCGGCGCGGGGGGCGATCGTCGTCACACTCGACGCCGATCTGCAGAACGATCCGCGCGACATCGAGGTATTGCTCGATGCGCTCCAGGGCGCGGATGCCGCCGTGGGCTACCGGTCGCGCCGGCGCGACCGCTGGCTCAAGCGGGTCTCCTCACGCATCGCCAACGCCATCCGCAACCGGCTCAGCGGCGACCGCGTCCGCGACAGCGCGTGCAGCCTGCGCGCCATGCGGCGCCCGTGTGTGGCGGCGATTCCGCCGTACACCGGCATGCATCGCTTCGTGCCGACGCTGCTCCGCATTGCCGGCTATCGCGTCGTCGAGGTGCCGGTGCACCATCGGCCACGCACCCTCGGGCGGTCGAAGTTCGGCGTCCGGAATCGAGCGTGGCCCGCGTTCGTCGATCTGCTCGCGGTGCGCTGGATGATGCAACGCACGGTGCACCCTCGCGTGCGCGAGCTGGGCGCCGCCGATTCTTCGCGCGGCCCCGACGCGCACTGATCCTCGCCGACGCCATGCTGCAGCCGGAGCTGGAAGCGCTCGATCGCGAGGCGCTCGCACGATTGCAGCTCGAGCGGATGCGCGTCACCCTCGCGCGCTGTCTGACCAATGTCGCATGGCGTGGCCGGCTCGGCGACGTTCGCCCCGACGATCTGCGGCGCATCGACGACTGGGCGCGGCTGCCGTTTCTGACCAAGGACGACCTCCGCGACGCGTACCCCTACGGGCTCGCGTGCGGCGCAGCGTACCGGCGCGTGCACATGTCCAGCGGCACGACCGGCAATCCGATCCTGAACCCGTACACGGCGGCCGACATCGCGCAGTGGGGCGAGATCATGGCGCGCTGTTACGTCGCGGTCGGCGTCACGCGCGACGACGTGATCCAGATCACGCCGTCGTTCGGCCTCTTCACCGGCGGCTTCGGGTTTCACTACGGCGCCGAGCGGCTGGGCGCAATGGTCGTCCCCGTGGGCGCGGGCCGCACCTCGCTGCAGCTGCGGCTGATGCGGGATCTCAAAGCGACGGTGCTCACCGCGATCGCGACCTATCCGCTGCGGCTGCTCGAGGTCGCGCGCGACGAGCGCTTCGACCTGTCCACGCTCGCGCTGCGCATCGGCATCTTCGGCTCGGAGATGTGGTCGGACGCGCTGCGCGCGCGGATCGAGCGCGAGCTCGCGATCCGCACCTACGACATCATCGGCATGACCGAAACGGGCGGTCCCGGTCTCGGCATCGATTGCGTGGCGCGCGCGGGCGTGCACGTCTGGGAGGATCACTACCTCGCCGAGATCGTCGATCCGCGGAGCGGGGCGCCGCGGCCCGACGGCGACGAGGGCGAGCTCGTGCTCTCCACGCTGACGCGTGAGGGGCTGCCGCTCGTTCGCTATCGGACGCACGATCTCACGCGCGTGCTGTCGCGCGCGCGCTGCGAGTGCGGCCGGACGTCGTTGCGGCTCGATCGGCTGCGCGGGCGGACCGACGACATGGTGATTTACAAGGGCGTGAACTTCTACCCGCGCCAGGTGGAGACGCTGCTGCTCGCCCACCCCGGCGTGAGCCACGAGTACCAGATCGTCCTCGACGCCGAGGGGGGCGGCGAGCGCATGACCGTGCTCGTGGAGACCGAGCCCGGCTGCGATCCCGGCGTGGCGACGCGTATCCGGCGTGCGCTGCACGACGCGCTGGCGCTCGGGCCAGACGTGCGCCTGTGCCCGGAAGGAACACTCGAGCGGCCGCAGGGCAAAGCGGTGCGCGTGGTCGATCGTCGGCCGAAAGCATGAATCGAGTTCTCGAAGGCCTCACGGTCCTGTCGCTGGAGCAGGCGACGACGCTGCCGTTTCTGACGTATCGCCTCGCGTGCGACGGCGCGCGCGTGATCCGTGTCGAGAACCCGCAG
Source organism: Candidatus Methylomirabilota bacterium (assembly GCA_046723475.1). Taxonomy (GTDB): domain Bacteria; phylum Methylomirabilota; class Methylomirabilia; order Rokubacteriales; family CSP1-6; genus AR12. Next base: position 2,617 of record JBKOUQ010000280.1, on the reverse strand, counting down.
CGGCCTGATCCCAATCGCTTCGTCGGCCGCGACGTGCTGGGCGAGCCCGCGATGCGCGCCTACTTCCTGCCCAACAATTGCGGCAAGGAGGCGATCACGCTGAATCTCGCGGTGCCCGAGGGCCGCGCGCTGCTGCACGACCTCGTGCGGCGGCTTCGCGTCGACGTGGTCGCCACCAACCAGCGGCCTCGCGCGTATGCCGCGCTGGGCCTCGACGAACCGACGCTGCGCGCCGTGCGCCGCGATCTCATCTGGCTCGGCATCAGCGGCTTCGGCCCCGAGCACGACGAGCCCGCGTACGATCCCGTGCTCCAGGCGCGCGCCGGGTTCATGGCGCTCACCGGCGAGCGCGACGGTCCGCCGACGCCGTTCGGTGCGCCGATGGTGGATCTGGGTGCCGCCGAGCACGCCTATGGCGAAGTCATGAAGGCGCTCTACCGGCGCGCGACGACGGGCGAGGGCGCACGGATCGACGTCGCGATGTTTCGCAGCGCCCTGTCCTGGCTGGTCGCGCCCTTCGTCGTCGAGAGCCTGGGCGAGCGCGTCGGACGTCGCGGCAGCGGCCATCAGTTCTTCGCACCGGTCGGCGTGCACGCCACGCGCGACGGCCACGTCTACCTCGCGGTCGGCAACGACGCGCAGTGGAAGGCGCTGGCCGCGCTGCCGGCTTTTGCGGGCATCGAGCGGCCGGAGTATGCAGCCAACGCCGGCCGCATCGCGGACGCCGCGCGGCTGCACGCGGCACTCGGTGAGCGGATCGCGCGCCTTTCGACCGATGACGCGCTGGCGCAGCTGCGCAGCGCCGAGGTGCCGGTCGCGCGGGTTGCGACGCTGCCGCAGGTGCTCGCCGACCCGCTCGTCGCGCCGCACCTCGTCCGCGTCCGCGATCCGCGGACCGGGGTCACGCTCGCGCTGCCGCCGCCACCGACGGGCGAGGCGCCGGCACTGACCTTTCCGCCGCGCCTCGGCGAGCACAACGCACGCGTGTACGGCGCGGTCGGCGTCACGCCCGCCCGGCTCGCGGATCTCGCCGCACGCGGGATCGTCTGATCGACGGTCGTCCGCGACACGCGACACGCCGCGGCCCGAGTCGGCGCGGCCTGTATAGTATGCGCGCATGAGCGAGCCGTTCTATCTCAGTGACGATCAGCGCATGATCCGCGACCTCGCGCGCAAGCTCGCCCGCGAGCGGGTGGCGCCGAATGCCGCGCGCTATGACGAGAGCGAGCAGTATCCGGAGGACTCCATCCGCGCGCTGATCGAGGCCGGACTCTACGGCATCTGGGTGCCCGAGACGTACGGAGGCACGGCCATGGGCGCGCTGGCGCTGGCGCTCGTGTGCGAGGAGGTCGCCGCGGCATGCGCGGCAACCGGCACACAGTATCTCGACCAGGCGCTGGGCGGCCTGCCGATCGTGCTGGCGGGCAGCGAGCAGCAGAAGAAGCAGTGGCTGCCCGTGCTCGCGACGGGGGAGCGGCTCTGCGCGTTTTCGCTGTCCGAGCCGGCCGCGGGCTCCGATGCCGCGAGCCTGCGCACGACCGCCGTGCGCCGCGGCGATCACTACGTGCTCAACGGCTCCAAGCAGTGGTGCACAAACGGCGATCACGCCGACGTCATCACGGTGTTTGCCACGGTCGACGCCGGACGCGGTGCTCGCGGCGTGACGGCGTTTCTCGTCGAGAAGGACAGGCCGGGGTTTTCAGTCGGCAAGAAGGAAAAGAAGATGGGCATCCGCGCCTCGCCGACGGTGGCGCTGCACTTCAGCGACTGTGCGGTGCCCGTCGCGAACCGACTCGGCGCCGAAGGCGAGGGGTTCAAGCTTGCCATGCGGACGCTCGACATGACGCGCCCGGCCACGGGCGCGCTCGGCCTCGGCATCGCGCAGGCGGCGCTCGATGCGGCGGTCGGGTATGCGAAGGAGCGGCAGCAGTTCGGTCGTGCGATCGGCAGCTTCCAGGGCATCCAGTTCATGCTCGCGGACATGGCGATGGCGGTGCACGCCGCGCGGCTGATGATCCATCACTGCGCGCGTCAGCTCGACGCCGGTGTGACGGGCAACACGTACGAGGCGTCGATGGCGAAGTGCTTCGCCTCCGACGCCGCGATGAAGGTGGCCACGGACGCGGTGCAGATTTTCGGCGGCTACGGCTACACGCGCGACTTCCCGGTCGAGCGGTACATGCGCGACGCCAAGATCATGCAGATCTACGAGGGCACCAACCAGATCCAGCGCGTGGTGATCGCGAAGGAGCTGCTCGAGTGAGCGTGGTGATCGCGAAGGAGCTGCTCGAGTGAGCGTGGTGATCGCGAAGGAGCTGCTCGAGTGAGCGTGCTGATCGCGAAGGAGCTGCTCGAGTGAGCGTGCTGATCGCGAAGGAGCTGCTCGAGTGACCGCCGCGCAGCGGCTCGCGCGCTTCGTGACCGACCTCACGCTCGACGGGGTTCCCAGCGCCGTCGTCGATCGCGCCGCGCTGCTGGCGCTCGACACGCTCGGCAACGCGCTGGCCGCGGCCGGCGACGATTTCGGCCGCGCCGCGCTCGACGTGGCCGAGCGGCTCGGCGGGCCCACGGAGAGCGCGCTGCTCGGCCGCGCGACGCGCGTGGCCGCCGCCAACGC
>JBKOUQ010000085.1:0-13875 GCA_046723475.1 Candidatus Methylomirabilota bacterium | reverse complement strand
CGCGTGCGGGTCGCATCGCCCTGCGCGGCGCCGACATTACCGGCGCGAGCACCAGACGGATCGTGGCGGGCGGCCTGTGCTACGTGCCCCAGGAGGCGAACGTCTTCGCGTCGCTCAGCGTGTGGGAGAACCTCACGATCGGCGGCTGGACGACGCCCCGCGCGCTCCGCGCGCGGGCGGGCGCCGCGCTCGAGCTCTTTCCCGCGCTGGCCGCGCGGCAGCGCGCGCGAGCCGGCACGCTCTCGGGTGGCGAGCGCCAGATGCTCGCGATGGCGATGGCCCTGATGGTCGATCCGGTGCTGCTGCTGCTCGACGAGCCGTCCGCCGGTCTTGCGCCCGCGCTCCAGCGCCTCGTGTTCGACCGTGTGCGCGACATCAACGCGCGCGGACTCGGAATCCTGCTCGTCGAGCAAAACGCGCGCGAGTCGCTGGCGCTGTGCACCCGCGCGTACGTGCTGGCCATGGGTCGCGTGCGGGCCGAAGGCTCGGGCCAGGCGCTACGCAACGATCCCGACATCCGTCATCTGTATCTCGGAGGCTAGATCATGACGACAGACGTGGCCTACACGCTGACGCGACGACAGCTCTTGAAGAGCTCGACGGCGGCCGGACTTCTCCTGAGCGCGCCGGCGCGGCTCGCGGCGCAGTCGAAGGAGCCGATCCCTATCGGCACGCTCTCCCCGCTCACCGGCGCCGGCGGCTCGTACGGGCCCGACATGCAGCGCGCGGTGGTCGCGGTCGTCGAGCGCATCAACAAGGCGGGCGGCATCCTCGGCCGGCCGATTCAGCTGTTCCACGAAGACGACCAGACGAACGCGGAGGCCGGCGTGCGTGCGACGCGCAAGCTGATCGACGTGAATCGCGTCGTCGCGATCGTGGCGACCTGGGCGTCGGCGGTCACGCTCGCCGTGAGGCCGCTGTGCGTGGAGGCCAAGGTCTTCCTCATCGGCGTGTCGGGCGCCGACAGCGTCACGCAGGGCGAGCACAAGGGCTACGTGGCGCGCACGCAGCCGAACACGAATCTGCAGGGGCGCATGTACGCGAAGTTCGCCGCGGGCCGGAAGGAGTGGAAGCGCATCGCCTACCTGGCGCTGCAGACGCCGTATGCGCGCTCGTTCGGCGACGCGTTCAGCGCCGTGGTGAAGTCGGCCGGCGCGACGATCACCGACGACCTCATCTATGAGGACAAGAAGCCGTCGTATCGCAGCGAAGTCACGCGCGTGCTCGGCACGAATCCCGATCTGATCATGCTGGAAGCCTACACGCCCGACGCCGTCGTCATGGTCAAGGAGCTCTACAAAGCGGGGTACAAGGGCGCGCTCCTTGCGCCGACCTTCGCCGTCAACGCCAAGTTCATCGAGGGCGTCGGCGCGGAGGTGGCCGAGGGCGTCTGGAACATGGACCGCGCGCCACTGTTCGACTCGCCGGCCTTCAAGGAGTTCGCCGCGGCCGTTCCGGGCGGCGATCAAAGCCCGTATGCGCCGCAGGCGTGGGACCAGATGACGCTCGTGGCGCTGGCGCTCGCGGCGGGCCGCGGAGAGGCCTCGGGCACCGTCATCAAAGACCATCTGCGGAGCGTCTCGAACCCGCCCGGCACCACCGTCTACTCCTTTGCCGACGGCGCGAAGCTGCTCGCCGAGAGCAAAAAGATCAACTACGAGGGCGCGTCCGGCTCGTGCGACTTCGACCAGATCGGCGACATTCTGTCGGCGCCGTTCATCGTGCAGCAGGTGCGGCGCGGGAAGAACGAGCGCGTGACGATCATCCAACCCTGACGGTCGGCGCGGAATGCCGCCCATCGCGCAGTACGTGTTCAACGGCATTGTGACGGGCGGCATCCTCGCCCTGCCCGCCGTCGCGTTCTCCCTGCTGTGGCGGCTGCTTCGCTTTCCGAATTTCGCCGTCAGCACCTATCTGACCGTCGGCGCGTACGTGGCGCTGATGCTCAACGTCGGTGCGCGCGTTCGCCTGGAGCTCGCGTGGGCGGGCGCCGTCGTCGCGACGGGCGCCGTCGCGCTCGCGGTCGATCGCATCGCATTCCGGCCGATGCGCGCGCGGCGGCCGTTCGCGCTCGCGATCGCCTCGATCGGTGTCGCATTCGTGCTGGAAAACGTCGTGCGGTTCGTGTGGGGCAATGACTTCCGCAGCTACGACGTCCCCGTGAGCCGCGCCGCGAGCATGCTCGGCGTGCGCGTCGGCCGCGAGCAGATCCTCATCCTCGGCGTGGCCATCGCGCTGATGGCGACGGCACAGACGTTTCTCTCCCGCACGCGCCTCGGCATCGCCATGCGAGCAACGGCGGACAATGCGCTCCTGGCCGCGGTCAAGGGCGTGCCGACCGAGCGTGTGATCGCGTGGGCAACGGTCGGCGGCGGTGCGCTGGCCGGCGGCGCCGGCGTCTTCCTGGGTCTCGACGCGAGTGTCGATCCGCTGATGGGGGGTGGGCTCATCATCTCGGTCTTCGCCGCCGCCATTCTGGGCGGCATCGGGTCCGCGCCCGGCGCGCTCGCGGGCGCGCTCATCGTCGGCATCGTCGAAGAGGTCGGCACCCTCGCCATCCCGCCGACCTACAAGAGCGCGATCGGTTTCGCCGTCATTGTCGCCGTCCTGCTCGTGCGGCCTACGGGCCTCGCGGGCGCGCGCGCGTGACCCGCGGCGTGATCGCATACCTCACCGCGATCGCCACGCTGGTCGGGGTGCGCGCGCTGGTGACGTTGGGTTTGAACGTCCAGTGGGGACTCACCGGCCTCGTGAATCTCGGCGCCGTCGCCTTCTTCGCCGTCGGCGCGTACACCGCTGCGCTCCTCGCGGTAAGCGGATTCCCCCTGCTCGTCGCGTGGCCGGCTGCCGTCGGCGCCGCCGCCGCGGCGGCGGCGGCGCTCGCCATGGTCGCGCTCCGGCTGCGAGAGGATTACCTCGCGATCGTCACCCTCGGCTTCGGAGAGGTGTTACGCCTGTTCCTGCTCAACGAGGCGTGGCTCACCGGCGGCGCCAACGGTGTGACCGCCATTCCGCGGCCACTGCACGCACGGTTCAGCGCTCACTATGACGTCTTCTATCTGGTGCTGGTGCTCGGCGTCGTCGGCCTCGTGTATCTCGGACTCGAGCGCGTCCGTCGCTCGCCCTTCGGCCGCGTGCTCCGCGCGATCCGTGAGGACGAGACCGTGGCCGCGGTCGCCGGCAAGCCGGTGTTTCGGTTCAAGGTGCAGGCGTTCGCCCTCGGCGCCGCCGTGGCGGGGCTGGCCGGCATCCTCTTCGCGCACTATCTCGCGTACATCGAGCCGAACATGTTCCTGCCTCAAGAAAGCCTCTTCGTGTGGCTCGCACTGATCCTCGGCGGCAGCGGCAACAATCGCGGTGCGCTGCTCGGGTCGTTCGTCCTGCTCGGCCTGCTCGAGGGCAGTCGCTTCGCCAAGGACGTCGTTCCATTTCTCACCGGCGTGCGGCTGGCCGCCGCGCAGCAGATCGTCGTCGGGGTCGTGCTCGTGCTGTTGATGATCCGGCGGCCCGATGGCTTGCTGCCGGAGCAGCCGTCCGACTAGGAGGAAACGATGCGCGTCGGGTTCATCGGACTGGGCAACATGGGCGCACCACTCGCGGGCTTCATCCTCGGCGGCGGCCACGCGCTGACGGTGCACGACCTTCGTCGCGACGCCGCCGCGCCGCTCGTCGAGCGCGGCGCGACGTGGGCCGCCTCGCCACGTGAGGTCGCGACGCGCTCGGACGTCGTGTGCATCTGCGTCCCCGGACCGGCGGAGATGCGCGCGGTGTCGCTCGGGCCCGACGGCGTCGTCGACGGCATCGCACGCGACGCGGTCGTCATCGATCACACCACGAACGCCCCGCCGCTCGTTCGGGAGGTCGGCGCCGCGCTCACGGCGCGCGGCGCGCATCTCCTCGACGCTCCGCTCGACGGGGGCCGCGAGGGCGCGCTCGACGGACAGGTGACGCTCTTCGTCGGCGGTGACGAGGGCGTGCTCCGGCGCGTGAAGCCGATTCTCGACACGTTCTCGCACAGCGTCGTCTGGGTCGGTGAGCTCGGCACCGGATCGATCACGAAGCTCGTGCACAATGCGCTCGCCATGAGCATCGATCTGCTGCTCGCAGAGTGTCTGACACTCGGGGCGAAGGCCGGCGTCGCCGTGCCGCGGCTCGTGGAGGCGTTTCGCCAGGGCTGCATCGTGAGTCACAACATGACGTTCACGAAACGGATGCCGGCGACGCTGTTCCGCGGCGACTTCGCCGCGCGCTTCGCGCTTGCGCTCGCCTACAAAGATTTTCGGCTCGCCGGCGATCTGGCCACTCAGTACGGCGTGCCGACACGGCTGCTCGATCTCTGCGAGACCGAGCTGCTGGAGGCCATGAACCGCGGCTGGGGCGCCGAGGACCGCATCAAGGCCTCCACGCTGCAGGAAGAGCGCGCCGGCGTGCGGCTGCGGATGTAGAGGGGTGCCACGGCTTGCCGGGGCGCCCCGAACGTTGGGGGTTTGGGGGCCATGTCGGAGCCCCCATGTTCAACTAGTCCCGGGCCGAGATCGTCCCGGGCATGATCGCGCGCCGTGCTTCCGCGGGCTCGGGACGCGCGACCGGCATGCCGCGCCGCCCGAGCTTGGCGGCGTCCAGGCCGTAGAACGCCAGGCTGTTGTCGAGCAACATCTTCCGCTTGGCGGAGTCCGAGACGTCTTTCCTCCCCAGGAGCGTCGCCACGGTGCCGGGATACGGCTTGCCGTCGTGGCCCGGCTCGCCGACGAAGAGCGCGTCGAAATGCAGATAGTCCGATGCGAACAGCATCGCGTCCTCGCCCACGTGGTCGACGAAAAACGGGATGAACTCGTCGCCGGGCTCGCACGAAAAGAACACGCGGCCGCTCCGCACGTACTCGCTGGGCTTCGCGGCAATGTGTGCCCAGCGCTCGGGCGCGACCTCGTGGTACTCGTCCATGCGATGCATCCAGTACGGCACCCAGCCGGCGCCCGCTTCCAGAAACGCGATCTTCAGCCGGCGGAAGCGCTCGAGAATGCCGCTCGTGATGATGTTCGAGCACGCGAGCATCTGCGCGAACGTATGCGCCATGTGCGAGGCTTCGAGCATGTGGTCGGGCCGGTTGAGGTCGAAGTAGCTGCGGAACAACGACGGCAGCGCGGGCCCATGCACGGCGATGGGCACGCCGAGCCGCTCGGCCTCGGCCCAGAAGTCGGTGAGACGCACGTCGCTGAGCAGCGTGTCCTCGCGCACCGTGCAGCCGATCTGAATCGCGACCATGTCGAGCCGCGTCACCGCGCGCTGCATCTCGACGATCGCTCCCTGCACGTCCTGGAGCGCGACGAGGCCGACGCCCTTGAGCCGCTGCGGGCACACCTGGCAGTAATCGTAGAGCCAGTCGTTGTACGCCTGCGCGCGGGCCGCCGCGAAGCCGCCGTCGAGCGTGACCGTCAGCGGCAGCTCGTCGGTCGGATAGATGACGGCGACGTCGATCTGATCCCGGTCCATGTCGCTCAGGCGCGCCCACGGGTTGTACGTCCCCATACGCCGATAGTGGATGGCCTTACCCTTCGGCGGCGGAAGATTGCCGTTCACGCCGACGAAGCCGATGTCGGTCTCGGGCCCCCAGACCTTGCCGTCGACGAGCCTGACGATGTAGCCGCGGCCCGCCTGGGTGTAGCGCGGCCGTCGCTCGCGATACTTCGGATCGATCCCCTCGTAGGTCGCGTCGACCTCGATGACGTGTCCGTCGCCGTCGATCACCAGCTCGGGTCGGTCGGTCATCGCGTGCTCCTCTTTCGGATGGCGTTGTCTGCGAAGGCCCAGAAAGTATCACGAGCCGCGGCCGCGGCACGCCCGCGGTGGCTCACCTGCTCTTTGTCGCGCTCGTCGAGCTCGCCAAACGTCCGGCCGAGCGGCGGATAGAGGAACACGGGATCGTAGCCGAACCCGCCGTCGCCGCGTGGCGCGGTCGCGATCTCGCCGTCGACGACGCCCTCGACGATGTGCTCGCGGTCGTGCTCGTCCACGATCGCGATGACGCATCGAAAGCGCGCGCCACGCCGCTCGGGCGGCACCGCGCGCAGCCGGTCCAGCAGCAGCGCGACGCGGCCCGCGTCGTCGAGTCCCGGGCCGCCGAAGCGAGCGGAATGCACGCCCGGCGCGCCGCCCAGCGCATCGACCTCGAGGCCAGAATCGTCGGCGAGCGCCGCCACGCCCGTCTGCCGGTGCGCCGCGCGTGCCTTGATGAGCGCGTTCTCGACATACGTCGCGCCCGTCTCGTCAGGGAGCGACGCGCCGGGGATGTCGGCCAGCGGCACGAGCTCGACGGGCACGTCCGCGAGCAGGCGCGCGAGCTCGCGCACCTTGCCGGGATTGAGCGTCGCGAGGACGAGCCGACGCTTAGAGTGAGAAGGTGCGCTCGCCACGCGCGTCGATGGCCCGCCGCTGCAGCGTGACGAGACGACGGATGCCCATGTCACCCAGGCGCAACAGCTCGTCGAGCCGGGCGCGATCGAACGGCGTCTGCTCGGCGGTGCCTTGCACCTCGACGAACTCGCCGGCGCCCGTCATCACCACGTTCATGTCGACGGCGGCCGTCGAGTCTTCCGCGTAGTTGAGATCCAGGACCGGCGCCCCGGCCACGATCCCGACGCTCACGGCGGCCACACAATCGCGTACCGCCGCGGCGACGCCCGCCTTGCCGAGCGCATCCGCCACCGCGACGAAGCCGCCCGTGATCGCCGCCGTGCGCGTGCCGCCGTCGGCCTGGATCACGTCGCAGTCGACCCACACCGTGCGCTCGCCCATCTTTGCGCGGTCGATGACCGCGCGCAGCGCCCGGCCGACGAGCCGCTGGATTTCCTGCGAGCGGCCGCTGGGCCCGCGGTTGTCACGCGACGTGCGCGTGTTCGTCGAGCGCGGAAGCATCGCGTACTCCGCGGTGACCCAGCCCAGCGCCTGGCCCTTGAGGAATGGGGGCACCTTGTCCTCCACCGACGCCGTGCAGATCACCTTGGTCGCGCCGAATTCGACGAGCACCGAGCCTTCGGGATGAAGCAGATAGTCGCGCGTGACAACGACAGGGCGCAGCTGGTCCGGGGCGCGGCCGTCAGGACGCGGCATCAGCGCTCGCGTGGCGCCCGCGGGCTCTGCGCGAGCTCGCGCGCCCGGGCGTCGTACGTCTTCTTGTACTCCGCGAGACCGGCGACGATGGCCCGCGCGATCTCATCGCGATACTTCGACTCCTTCAGCCGCTTCTCTTCCCGGGGGTTCGTCACGAAACCGATCTCGATGAGGATCGCCGGCATGGCGGCGCCGCCGAGCACGTAGAATCCGGCCTGCTTCACGCCGCGATTGGGCAAACGCAGCGACTGCGTCATCGAATCCTGAACGACCTCCGCGAGCCGCGACGACTCGAGCTGGAACTCCGACTGCGCGAGGTCCCAGAGGATCGCCTTCACCACGTCGAGGCGGCCGTTGCGCGAGGCCGCCTTCTCGAGTTGGACGACGCTGTTTTCCTGCGCGGCGACCTGGCGGGCCGCGTTATCGGTCGCCTCCGACGACAAGAAGTACGTCTCCACGCCGGCGGTGTCGGTCTCGCGATGGGCGTTGGCGTGGATGGAGACAAAGAGGTCCGCGCGCTCCTTGTTGGCGAAGCTCGTACGGTCACGCAGCGGCACGAAGTGATCTCCGTCGCGGGAGAGACGGACACTGACACCGAGCGTGTCCTCGACCAGCCGCGCGACCCGCCGCGTCACGTCGAGGACGAGGTCCTTTTCCTGCAAGCCGCTCGGCCCGACGGCACCGCTGTCGTGACCGCCATGCCCCGCGTCGAGCACGACCACGCGCAGCGGCGTGACCGCGTCACGGCGGCCCGTGGCCGTGGCGTCCGTCGGGCGCATGAAGTCGAGGATCAGCCGCGGCGGATCGACGAGCGAGGCGGCCTTGATTTCGCCGCCGGTGCCCTCGAACGTCACCCGCAGCACCGCGTCGGCTCCTGCGCGCTCGAGACGCGCCCGCTCGATGAACCCATCGGCGATCTCCTCCGTGCGGGCGTCGCCGGCGACGCCGACGAGCCGGACACGCGCTTCCCGGCCCGCGCCGGTCTCGACGCGCGCGGTCAGCGGCTGTGAGCTTTCGAGCACGATGCGCGTGAAGGAGGGATACGAGCGAGCCCGAAGCTCCTGCAGCACGACCGGGGGCGTCGCGGCGGCGGCGCGGGAGACGAGCGGCGCAATCGTTGTCGACGAGGCCCGCGCGGCCGCCTGTAGCCGTGGCGAGACTTGCGCCACGAACGTGTTGGGCACCAGCCAGACGCCCTGTTTCACGCGGACGGGCGAGTCGAGAAGCAGCGGCTCGCCGTCGATCACGATCCGCGTCCAGTTGCGCGTGACCGTAATCACGTGGCCCGCGGGACGCAGCGTGGCCTGAGTGCCGTCGGGTGCGACCTCGAGCCGCGTCTTGAGGGCGCCCGCCGCTCGCGCCAGCTCGACGTAGTCCCGGCCATCGTAGGGAACGATCGGCAGACCCGCGATCGCGGGCACCGCGACGAGCAGCATCAAAATCAGCAGACCGGGCAGCAGGCGACGCGGCGTCATCGACAGGGCTATTTTAGCAACGCGAGCCACCGGTCCCGCAGCAAAGTGCCGGACGGCGGCTCGGACGGGTCAGATGGCGGCGCGCGTGATCAGCCGGCTGGCGCCGCAATCCGAGCAGAGCGCGTATTCGCGCACGAACCCGGTCAGACGGGTCGCTCGCGTCGCGGCGCGATAGGCGGTCGACGGGTCGATCCCGATCGCCCTCGCCGCGCACGCATCGCAAAAATTGCGGCCGGCGTGGGCCAACAGGAAATCGGACAGCCGCTGGCGTGCCGTCATCACCGTCATGCCGCGCGACAGGAGCACGTTTCCTGCCAAACGCCGCCCGCAGCGCGGAGTGGATTCGGCCGATACGGCGTGTCCTGCCGCTCGTAGCGACGCTGCAAGCGCTTGCCGCGATCCTGAAACGAAGTGGCCGGCGACTTGACAGTCGCGGTCAGAATGGTTGCCGAGCGCCATGGCACAGTTCGGGATCGGCCAGTCCGTCAAACGGTTCGAGGATGCGCGCCTGCTCCGCGGAGGCGGCCGGTTCCAGGACGATGTGAGCCTGCGCGGCCAGGCGCACGCCGTGATCGTCCGCTCGATTCACGCCCACGCCCGGATCCGCGCCATCGACACGGCGGAGGCGCGGCGGGCGCCAGGTGTCCTGGCCGTGTTCACCGGCGACGACGTCGCCGAGCTCGGCACCATGAAGATGACGCTCAAGCGCAAGCGCCCCGACGGCTCGCCGATGTTTGCTCCCTCGCACCGCGGTTTGACGCGCGAGCGCGTCCGCTACGTCGGCGATCCGATCGCCATGGTCGTGGCCGAGACGCTCGCGGAGGCCGAGGACGCGGCCGGCCGCGTGATCATCGACTACGAGCCGCTGCCGTCCGTCACATCGACTGCCGACGCGATCGGCGGGCCGGCGGTGTGGGATGAATGCTCCGACAACGTCTCGAACGTCCACGAGGTCGGTGATCGCGCGGCCACCGACGCCGCGTTTGCCTCCGCGGCCCGGGTGGTGCGCCGCCGGTACGTGATCAGCCGCGTGCACGCGCAGTACATGGAAACGCGCGGTGCGCTCGGCGTCTGGGATCCGGGTGAGGAGCGGTTCACGCTTTACGCCGACGTGCAATATCCCCACCGGGTTCGCACAGCGCTCGCGACCAACATCCTGCGCGTGCCGGAGCACCAGATCCGCGTGATCGCGGGCGACGTCGGTGGCGGCTTCGGCACGAAAGGATGGCAGTATCCCGAGCATCGTCTGGTGCTGTGGGCGGCGCGTCGGCTCGGCCGCCCCGTGAAATGGCGCTGTGAGCGACGCGAGGCCATCCCGGCCGACGAGCATGCGCGCGACAACGTGAGCGACGCCGAGCTGGCGCTCGACGCCGACGGTCGCTTCCTCGCGCTGCGGGTGCGAACGCTCGCCAACGTCGGCGCGTACGTCTCGTCGGATCGCAACCTGCTCGCGACCTTCAGCAACATCGCCACGCTCGTGGGCGTGTACGCGATTCCGGCGGCGCACGTTCACGTGAGCTCCGTACTGACGAACACCAACTCGACGGCGCCGTACCGCGGTGCCGGACGTCCGGAAGCCACGTACGTGATCGAGCGGCTGATCGACGACGCCGCCCGTGAGCTCGCCGTGGACGCCGTCGAGCTGCGCCGTCGCAATCTGATTCCGCCCTCGTCGATGCCCTACAAGACCGCGACCGGCGTGACGTACGACTGCGGCGATTTTCCCGCGCAGATGGAGGCGGCGCTCAAGCTTGCGGAGGCGGCGAGCTTTCCCGCGCGGCGCGCGGAAGCCCGTCGCCGCGGGCGCCTGCGGGGCCTGGGTGTGGCGAACGCCATCGAGCGCGCCGCCGGTCCGCAGCCGGAGTTCGCCGAGATCCGGTTTTCGCCGAGCGGCAGCGTCACGATCTTCATGGGTACGAAGAATCAGGGGCAGGGCCACGAAACGACGTTCAAGCAGATCCTGCACGAGCGGCTCGGGCTTGCACCCGAAGACGTCCGCTACATCGACGGCGACACGGATCGGGTGGCGTTCGGGATGGGCTCGATGGGCTCGCGCTCGACGGTCATCGGAGGGACCGCGCTCTGGATGGCGGCCGACAAGGTGATCGCCAATGGGCGTCGGATCGCCGCCAAGATGCTCGAGGCCGCGGAGGCGGACATCACGTTCGCCGGCGGCGCGTTCTCGGTCGTCGGCACGAATCGCGTGCTGCCGCTCGAGGACGTCGCGCGTGCGGCGTTCCAGACGACCGCGCTGCCGAAGGGCGTCGAACCGGGACTGTTCGAGACGGCCACGTTCGTTCCGCCGTCGGACACGTGGCCCAACGGATGCCACGCGTGCGAGGTCGAGATCGATCCCGAGACGGGCGCGGTGACGCTCGTCGCGTACGTCGTCGCCGATGACGTCGGCACCGTCATCAATCCGCTGACGCTGAAGGGCCAGATCCACGGCGGCGTCGCGCAGGGCGTGGGCCAGGCGCTCATGGAGCAGGTCGTCTACGACCCCGACTCGGGACAGCTGCTGACCGCTTCGTTCATGGACTATGCGATCCCGCGCGCCGAGGCGCTGCCCGACGTGGTCGTCGAGAGTCACCCCGTGCCGACAAAGCTGAACCCGCTCGGCGCCAAGGGTGCCGGCGAGGCCGGCACGGTCGGCGCGCTGCCCGTGGTGATGAATGCAGTACTCGACGCGCTGGCGCCGGTCGGCGTGCGGCACCTCGACATGCCGGCCAGTCCCGGGCGAGTGTGGCAGGCGATTCGCGACGCGAGAGCGCACTGACGCCTAACCCGGAGGAGCAGCGTGCGACCGACTGTCGATCCCGCGGCGTTGAATCTATTGTTGCTCGAGGCGCGCACCCAGAACGGGTGGCTGCCGACACCCGTGAGCGACGAGCAGCTGCGGCGCATCTACGAGATCATGAAGATGGGACCAACGAGCGCGAACTCTTCGCCCGCCCGCATCGTGTTCCTGCGCACGCCTGAGGCGAAGGCGCGGCTGCTGCCGGCACTGAGCCCCGGCAACGTCGACAAGACGCGGCAGGCGCCCGTCACTGCGATCATCGCGTACGACACGCGCTTCTACGAATGGCTGCCGACAAAGCTATTTGCCCACCGGCCCGAGATGGCGGACAACTACGCGAAAAACGCGGCGCTCGCGGAGGCGACGGCGTTCCGAAACGGCACGCTGCAGGGCGCGTACTTCATGCTTGCCGCGCGCGCCATCGGCCTGGATGTCGGCGGTATGTCCGGATTCGACAACGCGAAGGTGGACGCCGAGTTTTTTTCCGACGGACGGTTCAAATCGAACTTCCTCTGCAACGTCGGCCATGGCGATCCGAGCAGGGTGATGCAGCGACTGCCGCGCCTGGATTTCGACGAGGCCTGCACGCTGCTCTAAATAACACGCCTCGGTCGCGCGGCGTTAGCGGGTGGCGGCGCCGACGACGTGCACCAGCTGGTCGTCGACGCGGTGTGACGTGATGACGCGCCACGCGGGGTGGTTCGCCGGCTGCAGCGCCGTCCACGACTTGTCGGGGACGATGAGTGCGCCGCGCGGTGGACCGGCCAAGAGCCGCTCGACGCCGGCGCGTTCCAGCTCGACGACCGGCCGGTGCAGGTAAAAATCGTACCTCAGCTCCAAATCGGGGTACGCAGCCACCGGTTCGCCGGGCAGTGTCAGCGCCGCGGCATTCGCCGCGATCGGGCGTACATCGAAATCGCGGGCAACTCGCGGCGGATAGCGCACACCTTCGACGACGAGCACCGCGCCGACCGTGAGGGCGATCGCGATGCCGGCGCCGAAGAACGCCTCCCGCCGTGCGGCCGCCACCGCGACCGCGACGCCGACCAGCAGGACCACGATGAGGAGCGTGCGCTCGAACGCAGTATCCGGAACGTACGGACGCCCCTCGCCGCCGATATGGTGGAGCAGCGGGGACGCTGCGGCCGCGGCAACGAGCAGGGCGAGCACAGCGAAGCCCCACGTGCCCGCACGGAGCGCGGACGCGCCACCACGCGAGCCCGCGCGCGCGACGAATTCGCCGGCGAGCAGCGCGACGCCAGGATAGATCGGGAACAGATAGTGGACGCGCTGAATGCCCGAGAGCCCGATGAGAATCCAGATGGTGAGGGTCCACACGAGGACCAGCCGACGCT
This sequence comes from Candidatus Methylomirabilota bacterium, assembly GCA_046723475.1. GTDB lineage: Bacteria > Methylomirabilota > Methylomirabilia > Rokubacteriales > CSP1-6 > AR12. The sequence goes on along the minus strand of JBKOUQ010000085.1, from coordinate 1,141 downwards.
CGGTGTCCGGCGTGCGCCGCCACCAGCCGAGGGCAGCCGCCACAAGCACCGACCACGGCAACGCGTAGGCGAGCACCCAGAGAGCTTCGATCCGCGCGAGAGGCCCGCGGCGGAAGAACCAGGATCCATAGTGACCGACCACGACCTCGCCGACGAACCGCGCGCGGTAGCCGCTGAGATATGGGCCGTACCAGGGAGCCAGCACCACGGCAAGCACGATCGCCGCCATCACCGGTCGAAGGCGAGACAGCGCGCGCCAGCCGTCGGCCGCCGCGATCGCGGCGATGGCGGCGGCGAGACCGACAAGACCAGATGGACCTTTACTCATGATCGCGCCGCCGAGGCATACGTAGAAACCGACGAGGGGCCCCAGGCGCCAGCCACCGCGGCGCGCGCGCAGCAGGAAGAACAACGCCCACCACGTCCACGCGGTGACCATGACGTCCGGCTGCCCGCGGTGGGCGACGGCGAAGAAGCCGAGCGTCGAGCCCAACGCGAGCGCGGCGAGCATGCCGGCGCGCCAGCCCCAAGTGGTCGCGCCGATGGCGGCGATTGCGGCCGCCGTCGCCACCGAGCAAACGACCGCGGGCAATGCCGCGGTCCATTCCGTGACGGCGCGGCCAGGCAACGAGGCGACCGCGACCGACCAGAAGTAGAGCTGCGGCTTGTTGATATACGGTTCGCCGCGGAGATCCGGAATGATCCAGTGCCCGCTCTCGACGATGTCGCGCGCTAGTAGCATGTAGCGCGCTTCGTTCGAGGTCCACACGGGCATGCGGCCCGCCGGGATCATGGCGACGAGCGCCGCAAATGCAACGGCGCTGGCACAGGCGAGCCAGCCGCGCGAGTCGGACATCAGGTGCGCTTCGCTGTCACGGAGACGAGAAATCCCTTCAAGTATCAGCAAATGGGCGAACCCGCAAGCGTTCTGCGTCGTCTCGGCATGTCGCGAGCTCGATCGCGCAGCGCCTTGGCGTCAGCGACGAGTTATTGGCCCAGCTCAGCGGCTGGTTTGACGACTACCACACCCGCGCGCCGCACTCGGCGCTCGGGATACGCGGCCCGGTCGAGACTACCGGACCGAGCAGCTCACGCTGAGCTCCTCGCGGTGAGCAGGACTTTGGCGAGCACTCCGCGTGAC
>JBKOUQ010000031.1:0-7478 GCA_046723475.1 Candidatus Methylomirabilota bacterium | reverse complement strand
ACCCCAAGCTGCTTCGCCATCGCGTCCTCCACCGAGATGCGTGCCGATCCGGGCTCCGGCCCCCACCACCGACCGCGCGTGACCACGTTGCCGGGCGGCGGAGCGTCGGACCACGTGAGCGCGTACTCGCGAGTGTAATAGAACGCGCCCTCGCGGTCCTCGCCAACGCGGCGGCGCACGAGATCGCGCGTGACGGGCGTGCCGTTCACCGCGGCGAGGCGCGCGCGCACGATCGGCGTGAGCCTCGGCGTGACGCCGCCGCCGGCCCGGGCCACCACCTGCGTGAACGCCTCGCGCTGATCCGGCTGCACGTCGATGAAAAAGAACGACGGCGCCTCGCGGCGGCGCTCGTGATCGATCTGCGCGTCGAGCGAACCCTGCATCAGCGCGACCGCGACCAGGAGCATCACTCCCGCGCCGAGGGCGACGATCACCCGCGCCGGCTGCCCGCCGGGGCGGCGGAGGCTGCCGATGCCCTGACGCCACGCCGGCCACGGCACGCGGGGAAGCCTGCGCGCGGCGCTGACGAGACCGCGCGCGACCGCCAGCAGCGTGACGACGGCGGCGACCGCAGCCCCGAGGAAGATGCCACCGAGCTTGAGCGAGCCCGCCTGCCAGAGCGACAGCGCGACGAGGCCGGCCGCAATCGGCAACGCGGCGGCCCACGGGCGCCGGCCACGCGCCGGTGCCGCGTCGACGTCGCGGCGCAAGATGAGGCTGGGTCGCACGCTTCGCACGGCGAGCAGCGGCCAGATCGCGCAGAGCAGTGTCGTGAGCACGCCCATGACGAGCCCGCGCACGAGTGTCAGCGTCTCCACGCGCGGCTCGAGCGTGAACGGCACCAGGCCGGCGACGAGCCGGATCAACAGTGGCTGCAGCGCGATGCCGACGAGGCCGCCCGCGAGGCTCGCGAGCGCGCCGACCGTGAGCGTCTGCCACAGAAACGTCGCGAGCAGCGTCCGAGAATCGGCGCCGAGCGCCTTGAGAATCGCGATCGTCGGCGCCTGTCGGCGCACGAACGTGGCGACCGATGACGCGACGCCGATGCCGCCGACGAGGAGGCTCGCGAGGCCGACGAGACCCAGGTAGCTCGCGAGCTGCGAGAAGAAACGGCGGAGCCCGGGCTGCGCCTCGTCGTACGACGCGACGCGCACGCCGGCGTCGGCGATGCGCCGCGCGACCGCCTCGCGCACCTCGCGCGCCGCGAGCGCCGCGGGCAGACGCACGAGTGCGCGATAGCGCACGCGGCTGCCGACCCGCACGAGCCCCGTGCGCGCAAGCGCCTCACCGGCCACGAACACGCGCGGTCCGAGCGTGACGAGGCTCGCCGCGCGATCGGGCTCGCGGTCGACGATGCCTCTAACCGTGAAGGTCGCCGCGCCGAGCGCAATTCGGTCGCCGACGCGGACGCCGAGCCGGTCGAGTGCCTCACGCTGCAGCACGGCGCCGTCATCAGCGAGCAGCGTCGGCAGCGACGCCGCAGGCGTCGTGACAAGCGCGCCGTACAGTGGATAGCCGGCGTCGGGCGCCTTCAGCTCCACGAGCGACGCGCGTCCGTCCGCGCCGCGCGCCATCGCGACGAGCTCGCGGACAGCGACGACCGAGGCGCCGCGCGCACGCAGCTCGTCCAGCGCCGCCGTCGTCTCCGCGTCGAACGCGCGCGCGGCGCGGATTTCGAGATCACCACCGGTGAGCGTCTTGGCTTCGCGCGCGAGCGTGGCATTGAGCGTGGCGGCGAATGAGCCGACGACGACGAGCGCGGCCACGCCGAGCGCGACACACCCGCCCAGCAGTATGAAATGGCGCCACGCGCCGCGCGCCTGACGCCACGCGAGCCGACCTGCCGCGCTCACGTCGCGAGCGCCGACGCGCGCCGGCGCTCGCCCGCCACGCGGCCGTCACGCAGCGACACGACGCGATCGGCCCGCTCGGCCAGCGTGAGATCGTGCGTGACCAGCAACAGGGTCGTGCCGCGCTCTCGGTTGAGCGCGAAGAGCAGGTCGACGATGGCCGAACCCGTCGCGCTGTCGAGATTGCCTGTCGGCTCGTCCGCGAGCAGCAGCGGCGGCTCCAGCGCCAGCGCGCGCGCGAGCGCGACGCGCTGCTGCTCGCCGCCCGAGAGCTGCGCGGGATAGTGATGTCCGCGCTCCGCCAACCCGACGCCCGCCAGCAATTCCGCGGCGCGCGAGCCGGCGCGCGGCACGCCGGCGAGATCGAGCGGCACCATGACGTTTTCCGCGGCGGTGAGCGTGGGAATCAGGTGATAGGACTGGAAGACGTACCCGAGCGTCTCGCGGCGGAAGCGGGCGAGCGCGGCTTCGCCGAGACGCGTGATCTCCGTGCCGGCGACCGTGATCGTCCCGGAGGTGGGCGCATCGAGGCCGGCCACGAGGCCGAGCAGCGTCGACTTGCCGCTGCCCGACGGTCCCGCGATGGCGACGCTTTCGCCGGCGGCGACGTCGAGCGACACGTGGTCGAGCACGGTGAGCGTGCGTCCGCCACTCGGCAGACGCAGGGTGAGGTCGCGAATCGAGACGAGCATCCTCGTCATACTACACTCGGGGCGTGGGGCTGCTCCGCGCCGTTCTCGTCGTTCTTCTCGTGTTCGGCGTCCCGTGGCCCGCGCGCGCCACCGACCGCGTCGTCGTCGCGCTCGGCGACAGCCTCACCGCGGGCCTCGGCGTCAGCGCGGAGGAGGCGTACCCCGCGCTGCTCGACGCGCGACTGCATCGCGAGGGCTTCGCGTACCGCGTCGTCAACGCGGGCGTGAGTGGCGACACGAGTGCCGGCGGGCTGCGGCGGCTGGATTGGGTGCTGCGGCTGCATCCCGAGATCGTGATCGTCGCGCTCGGTGCCAACGACGGATTACGCGGACAGCCGCCCGCCGCGCTGCGCGACAACCTCATGCACATCGTCGAGCGCGCGCGCGCGGCCGGCGCGCGGGTGCTGCTGGCCGGCATGCGGATGCCGCCGAACTACGGCGACGAGTACGCGCGCGAGTTCGCGGCGGTCTACCCCGCGGTGGCACGCGCGACCGGCGTGCCGCTCGCGCCGTTTCTGCTCGAAGGCGTTGCCGGCAACCCGCGTCTCAACCAGCCCGATGGCATCCACCCGACGGCGGAGGGGCAGCGCGTCATCGCCGAGCGGCTCTGGCCACATTTGAGGCCGCTGCTCAGCAAGTAGCCCGGCTCACGGCGGTTATTTTCGGCTGGTTTCCGCGGGGGTGCGCCTAGCATGGATAGCGTGCGACGCGTGCTGTGCTCCGCGGTGCTGATCCTCGCCACGACGGGATGCACGAACATTCCGGAGCGTGCCTACTATCCGCATCCCGCCGATCCCGAAACCCGCGTCCTGGCCAGGGCGCTCTGGAACGCGGCGAAGGCGGCGAGTGACGACCCGGGCGAGTATTCGTTCGCCATGATCCGCAGCAATCATGTCGGCGCCTTCACCGTCGAGGACGCGACGTTCTACTTCACGCAAGGGCTCGCGCATCAGCCAGCGCCGGTCATCGACGCGCTCGTCGCGCACGAGGTTGCCCACGAGCTGCTCGGGCACGTCGGTCAGCGCCGCGCCGTCTCGCTCTCGCTCGGCGCCGGCTTCACCGTGCTCGGCGTCGTCATTCCCGGCGCCAGCCTCATCGACCTCGTGGCCAATCCGCTGGTCGTCCGCGCGTTCACGCGCGACCAGGAGATCGCCGCCGACCTGAAGGCCGTCGAGATCTTGCGCGACATGGGGTACGGGATGCCGCGCCGTACGATGGCGGACGCGCTTCGCGCGGCGGCAAAGGTCAACGGCGCGCCGCGCGGCGGATGGCTGGCGACGGAGCCGTCGCTCGACGATCGCCTCAGCCGCCTCGAGCCCCTCGAGGGCGACGCCAGCCAAGCCGCCAAGTAGCCGTACCGTCTAAAACCCCGGCGTAAAGAAGACCACCACCAAGGGCAGGAGTCTCGCCCCCACCATGGTCGACAAGAACTTGAGCCACGACCATCGTCTGAACAACGGGAACGATGTATCGAATCTCGAAACAACGAAGAGCGATAGGAGCACAAGCCACAGCGCACCACTCGGATACAGTCCGAGCATCCACGTCAGCATGAACGACGCGAAAACGAGCGTGAGGGACTTCGAAAGGACGGACACCTACTGTGGGTGTACTTGAGGAGCCAGCCCCCCTCAAGTCACGCGATCGACATGATCGGGGCAGCGTGCGTTTGGTGAGCGGGGCTTCCGCCGGCCGTAGCGTGCGGTTGAAATATCCGACGATCTCCCGGTTCATCACTTGGTGGAGCGCGCCGCGATCGACGCCATCCGCGTCTCGCGCGGCCTCGCCGGCAACGATCTTCAGCGCCGTCGGAAAGCTGGCGACAAAGGAGAAGTGTCCGGCACCTTTGACCACGACGCAGTCCGTCTGCGGCAAGGCTCTCGCCAGGCGTTCGGCGTGATATCGCACGCGCGTCAGGTCATCGTTCTCCGCGGCATAGACGAGCACGGGAACGGTTACCTTCGCCAGCGCATCATCGGTGAACGGCGCCGCGTTCGGCGCCATGAGCACAATGGACCGTACCCGCCGATCGCCGAGATCGGGGAGGTCGCCGACCTCGCGCGTCGCCCGGCGAGTGGCAGCGCCACCGAGGGCACAGAACTTAGCGTCGTCGGGATGGTTGCGGCAGTGCGCGGCGGCTGCGCTGGGACTGGGTGTGGCACCGGCGACGGCCAGAGCGGTGTAGCCGCCATTCGAATGCCCGACGACCCCGATGCGCTCGCGCTCGATGTGCGGCCCGAGCGCTCCGTCTTGCAGGACGGTATCGATGACGCGGGACACCTGTTTCGGGCGACCGACCCACACGTCGACACCGGATATGTCGTTGCCCTTCCCTCGTGGGTGCGTGGGTGCCGCGACGACGTAGCCTTGCGCGGCGAGCGCCATCGCGAGATCTCGGTGGTTCAAGGCCAGACCGCCGGCCCCATGCGAGACGACGATCATCCCGAAGGCCCCTGCCGCCAATGGCGCCTCCTGAGTGACCGACATCTCGAACGCTATCCATCGACAGAGGATCGCAGGCAACCGACACGGTGAGAGTGAGCCGGTGATGAAGAGAGCAGCGGGCACCGCGGGGGTCGGATACCACAGAGCGACTGGGAATGAGTCGTCACTCAGCGGGTCTTGCACATCGATCTTGCGATAGCCGACATCCCAAGACGACGCGGCTTGCACCGTCGGAGCGATGCAGAGAAGCAGGATCAACGGCATGAAACCCGCGGAAGCTCTCATCTCCGTCGCGTCGCGGGTCAGCGGCGGCGCGCAGCGCCGTCGGCTGCGGCCGGTTGTTCGGCGGCCAGCGCTGCGCACGCCGCGCCGTAGCCGGCAGCGAGGTCCGCCTCGGCCGTCACGCGCATGCCGAGATCTTGCAGCAGGCCGTCCTGGACGTCGTAGATCCAGCCATGAATGGTCAACGCCTGACCCCGAATCCAGGCATCGCGCACAACAGTCGTCCGGCTGACATTCGCCGCCTGTTCGATGACGTTGAGCGCGCAGAGGCGGTCATGCTGCTGGCCGTCACTGGCCAAGCGGTCGAGCTGGGCCGTGTGCCTGTTCCGAACGTCTTGAATGTGGCGGAGCCAGTTGTCGATCAGCCCCAGCTTATCGTCGCGCAGGGCGGCCAACACGCCGCCGCAGCCGTAATGCCCGCAAACGATGATGTGCTCCACGTGGAGCACATCCACCGCAAACTGGATTGCGGAGAGACAGTTCAAATCGGTGTGAACGACGACGTTGGCGACGTTACGATGAACGAACATCTCTCCGGGCGGCAAGTCGACAATCTGGGTCGCCGGCACACGGCTATCCGAGCATCCGATCCAAAGGTAGCGCGGTGCTTGCTGACGCGATAGACGCGCGAAGAACTCGGGGTCGCGCGCGGCCATTTCCGTGGCCCACGCCCGGTTCTGCGCGAACAGGTGGTCGAGGACACTCATGTTCACCTTGCAGGTGAGCCATCGTTGAAGTGAGCTCTGTGCCTCGCCAGATGGGCGGCCGGCGAGGAGACCAGCGACACTGATGTCCTCATCGAGATCAGGCCGCGCATGCCTTCGCTACCTCATCAGGCCCCATCGTGCGGTACAGCCCCGTTTCTTCACATGAACCACGCTTTCCGCCGGAAAGACTTCGCCCCGGCTACCAGCCACGCTCGGAATGAAGATAACCCACTCCTCGCCCGAGTCCTGAGCATGCGCTCTGGCTGTGACGTGTGTGCTTGAGGCGCGTTGCCGCGTCATGAACTCTCGTGCTGCGCCAACGGCGCGCGCCTCCGTCGAACACGGCTCTTGCAGCTGCGCACTCTCTTGTCCCTGGCACGCCGCAATCACAACTGACATGCAAATCGGGATGAGGTGCGGTGTTCTCACGCTGTCTGCCTAACGCACGGGCGGCGGTGGCACGCCGTCCGCTCCATTCGTTGGTTAGCAGGCATCGGATTCAACTCGCGGGCTGGCGCCGGGCCACGAGGATCAGCTCGCCTGGATACTGCGATCCGTACGGTGAGCGATCGAAGTCGGCGTAGACATGATCCAGCACGAAGCCGGCGCGCGCCAACAGGTGCTCGGCCTCGAATCGGAAAATGCACCGCATCTGAAGGCGGTGGACAAGGCGCTCTCGGCGGCCGTCGCGATGCGTCACGTGATAGACAAGCTCACTGGTGTTGATCTGCTTGATCAGGTCGCGCTCGAGGAACCGGTGCCGCCGGATGACCACGCGCCCGTCCGGCAACGTGAACGGCGGCTCCTCGTCAGTCTCGGCGTCGTCGGCCGGCTTGGCGAGTCGATGAATTGACGGGTTGAAGACGTCGAAGACGAGCCGTCCATCAGGTTCGAGATGGCGTCGGACGGCGGCGAGGCAGGCGAGTTGTTCCTGCACCGTCACGAGATGCTGGAACGGCCTGAACGGGATGGTCACGAGACCGAACGTGCGGCCGAGTTCGAAATCGCGCATGTCTCCGCGCTGGAGACTGACCCGTCGCTGCACACCCGGCGGCTCGCCTCGCAGGCGACGGCGGCAGGCGTCAAGCATCCCTTCGGACGCGTCGAGCCCCATGATCTCGATGCCGGCACGCGCGGTTGGGATGAGGACGCGACCCGTCCCACAACCGAGCTCGAGGACAGGTCCCCGTGACTCACGCGCCGCGTCCACGTAGAACGCCACATCGTGGCGGGATGCATAGGGGCCAACGTGATCGTAGAACTCCGGAATAAACGGACCCCCGTCGTAGCCGCTGGCGTCCATCTGCGGCGGTTCCCCAGATGAGCGTTCCAACTGGGCCTCTGCCTGCTAACGTTCGCGTTCAGCGGCGCGCCGCTGGCGGCGCGTCCGCTGCAACGCGTGGTTAGCCGTCATTTCTCGAACACTCTGCGTACTACTCACGCAAGGACCGTTTCGCGTCGTCCATAGGCGCTATTCCAGCAGCGCTTCACACTCGATCTCC
>JBKOUQ010000147.1:0-91167 GCA_046723475.1 Candidatus Methylomirabilota bacterium | reverse complement strand
GCCATGAACAGGCCGACGGTGCTCACGACCGCGCCCGCGGCCACCGCGTGGCCCAGCCACGCGCCACCCACGTTCGTGGCGAGCGCAGGCAGCGCGCCCGTCGTCCACGCCCTCCAGTTCGTGGCGCCGGTCGAGAGGACGAGCCCGAACGGAAGCAGATAGGACAGCGTCACCAGCGGGACCGCCAGGAGGAGCGCGCGGCCGAAGGCGTGCTCCGGCGCGCGCGTCTCGCCGAGCACGGTTGATGGTGTATCCCACCCCGCGTAGTTCCACATCAGCACCGCGAGTCCGAGCCCGAGACCGCTCGCGAGCGTGCGCCCCTCGACCGCAAACGGAGTCCAGGGAGCGACCGCGACGCGCGGCAGCGCAACGAGCGTCAGCACAACGATGGGCGCGAGCGCCGCGATGGACAGCGCCACGGCGGCGCGCCCCGTCGGTCGAACGCCGAGCAGGTTGAGGATGGTCAGAATCGCAATGAACGCGACCGCCAGAAGCCAGCGCTCGAGCGGCGCCATGGTGGGATGCCAGTAACGCAGGTACTCGACGAACAGCGCGGGGTACACGGCGACGTCGACGAAGCTGTCGAGCCAGGACCACCAGCCGACCTGGAATCCCCAGAACGGTCCGAACGCGCGCGTCGTCCAGGTGACGTACCCGCCTTCGTCCGGCATCGCGGAAGCGAGCTCCGACATCGCGAGCGCGACCGGCAGGCTCCAGAGCAGTGGCGTGAGGAGCAAGAGGACGAGCGTGAGTCCCGGGCCGAACGACGGCACGGTGTCCTCGACGCCGTAGGGACCACCGCTGACGTTGAAGAACACGATCGCCGCGAGCGGCACAACGCCGAGCTCGCGCCGGAGGCCGCGATTTAGCCGGCGGCTTTGATCAGCGACGGGAGATCGCGGAGCCACTCGTCGAGCGGGCGGACGGCGTCGACCGTGATCTCGAGCTTGCCGTTCGGCAGACGGCGGACGCGGCCGGGCGTGGCGGGCCCGAGCGGAATCACGAGCGCCTCGCGGTGGATGCCGAGGGGGTCGGTCACCGCGAAGATCGCGTCGATTTCGCGCATGGTCACGACGTCAAGCACGGACGCCGACTTCCTCCGCGCACGCCGTGATCTGCCGCCACGTCTCGTCCTCGACGACGATGCCGGAGGCACGCCGGGCGCGCTCCGTACGCGCCTCCGGCTCGCCCGGAACGAGGATCTCCGATGCGCCCGCCACCGGTGTGGCGCCGCGAACCCACTCGAACAGCGCCGCCACCTGGGCGTGGAACTCCGCCGGCGACAGAAATCGCGCGGGATCGATCGCCAGAATGAGCGTGCCGTTGGCGAATTTGCCCTTGTCGGCGGTCGCGGCACCGGTGCCGGAGAGGATGCCGCCAAGAATTTCGATCGCGAGCGACAGGCCGTACCCCTTGTGGGCACCCGCAGTGAGCAGCGAGCCGGGCGGCGCGCCGTAGAACTCCTTGGGATCCGTCGACGGCTCCCCGTGACCGTTGAGCATGATGCCGGGCGGCACGCTCTCGCCGCGGTTGAACTTCACCCGCAGCTTGCCTTCGGCCCACACGCTGGAGGCGAAGTCGTGCGACATCGCGACCGTCCCGTCGGGCCCAGGGATCGCGATGGCGTGCGGATTCGTTCCGAGACGTTTGCCGCTGCCGCCCCACGGCGCAACGTTGAGGCCGCTCTTGGCGTTGGCCCAGAGCATGCCGACGAGACCGGCGTGGGCGATGGTCTCCGCGTAATCGGCCAGGCGGCCGACGTGGCTCGTGCGCCGAAGGCCAACCGCCGCCAGCCCGTGCGCGCGCGCACGCTCCACCGCGAGATCCGTGCCTCGACGGGCAACCACCTGGCCGAATCCGAAGTCGCCGTCGAGCACCGCTACCGACGGCGTGTCGACAACCAGCGCGATCTTCGGCGTCGGGTTCAAGTGACCGGAGGCGAGCGCGGCACAGTACTGTGGCACGCGAATGACGCCGTGCGAGTCGTGGCCCCGGAGATTGGCGCGCACGAGCAGGCTGGCGATCCAGGTCGCGTCGTCGCGCGGAACGCCGCGGCGGGCGAAGATCTCCGCCGAAAGGCGCTCGAGGTCCGCGGCGGCGACGGTCGGCATCGGCCGTTTACAGTACGCGACACGCCGGCGGAAGAAAAGCTCCGCGGCCCGTGTAGACTAGGCGGCCGTGACGACCGCCGACGGGCCGCTGACCGGCATCACCGTGCTCGACTTCACCCGCGTGCTCGCGGGGCCATATTGCACGCGCCTGCTCGCCGACCTCGGCGCTGACGTGCTGAAGGTCGAGCGCCGCGAAGGCGACGACACGCGGCGCGGCTACAGCCAGCTCGAGCCGGGGCGCGAGGACCAGGCGACGTACTTCGTCCGCATCAACGTCGGCAAGCGCAGCATCGCGCTCGACCTGACGCGCCCCGAGTCGCGCGCGGTCGTGCTCGACCTCGCGCGCGCGAGCGACGTCGTCGTGGAGAACTTCGTGCCCGGGGTCGTCGCACGCCTGGGGTGCGATCACGCCACGCTGGCCACCGTGAAGCCGGATCTCGTGTACTGCTCGATCTCCGGCTTCGGGCAGACGGGCCCGTGGCGGACGCTGCAGGCGTTCGCGCACATCATCAGCGCGGTGTCCGGGCTCATGCATCTCGAGCGCAACGGCGAGGCCGAGCCGCGGGTCAGCTATCTGCAGGCCGCCGACGTGCTGGCCGGCACGCACGCCTTCGGCGCGATCTCCGCCGCGCTGGTGCGACGCGCGCGGACGGGCCGCGGCGCGCACCTCGACGTGTCGATGCTCGAGTGCCTGGTCGCCGCCGAGGACATCACGTACGGCGCGATGCTCAACGGCGGTGCCGAGTATCCCGGGCCGCGCGCCGGAATGCTGATCCACGCCATCGAAGGGCACTGGTTCACCGTACAGAGCGTGGGGGCGCCGGATCTCTGGCAACGGCTCATCACCGCGATGAAGCGTCCCGATCTCGCGCAGGACCCGCGCTTCGCCACGCCGCTCGCGCGGCGCCACAACTGGCCGGAGCTGAGGCCGCTCATCGTCGCGTGGATCGACACGTTTCCCTCGGCCAAGGCGGCGCTCGACGCGTGCAACGCCGCGCGGATTCCCGCGGCGCCCGTGCTGACGCCGGCCGAGGTGATCGAGCATCCGCACCTCGCCGAGCGCGAGTTCTTTCCGACGGTGTCCCATCCTGGGCGCGAGCGCGTGCGGGTCACCGGCGTGCCGTTCATAGTGGACGGGCACCGTCCGGCGCCCGCCGGGCCGGCGCCGTATCGGCCGGGCGAGCACACGCGCGAGATCCTGAGCAAGCGGCTCGGCTACGACGCCGAGAAGATCGAGGCGCTGCGCAAGGCGGGTGTGATCGACGTCGTTTAGCGGGCGGGCGCGGCTTCGGGAGTGAGCGCCGCCTCGACGGCGGCTTCGCCCGAGCGCACGCAGTCCGCGATGCCGACCCCCCGATATGCGCCGCCGGCCAGATGCAGGCCGGCAAGCGCCGCGACGTGTCGCTCGATCGTCTCGACGCGCGCCAGGTGACCCACGCAGTACTGCGGCATCGACGCGGGCGCGCGGGAGACGCGTACGAGCACGGGCTCGGCCCTCAGGCCGAGCGCCTCGCCGAGCTCGCGTCGCGCGCGCGCCACCAGCGCCGCGTCATCCTCGGCCAGCACGTCGGCGTTCAGCGCGCCGCCGAGAAAACAGCGGATCAGCACGTGGCCGGCAGGCGCGCGACCCGGGTACTTCACGCTCGAGAACGTTGCGGCGAGGACGCCTTTCCCCTCGCTGCTCGGGACCACGAAGCCAAACGCATCGAGCGGGTGCGGCACGTCAGCGCGCCGGAACCCGAGCGACACGGTCGCCGCGCCCGCATAGGGGATGTCGCCGAGCAGCGTCGCGAGCGCGGGGTCCACGTGGCGCAGCAGCCGCGCGCTCACGTGCGCCTCACACGCGAGCACGACGTGATCGGCATCGAAGCGCACGCCGTCGGTGCTGGTCAGCCGCCAGCGCGTCGCCACGCGCTCGATCGCCGCGACGCGCTGCCCGAGCACCACCGCGCTGTTCGGGAGGCGGTCGGCGAGCGTGCGCACGAGCGTCTGCATGCCGTCGGCGAACGTCACGAACAGGCTCCAGCGCGCGCCGCTCGTACCGGACTGCGGTGCGCGCGCGAGCGCGCGTCGCAGGCCGAGGATCAGCGAGCGGTGGCGTCGCTCGACGTCGAGGAAGCGCGGCATCGTCGCGGCCAGACTCAGGTCGTCGGGATCGGCGGTGTAGATGCCCGCGACCAGCGGCTGCGCCACGCGCTGCAGCGCCTCCGTGCCGAGACGCCGTCGAACGAATCCGCCAAGACTCTCGTCGTCGCCGCCGAGTGCGCCGCCGCCGCGCGGCAGCACGAGATCGAGCGCCATGCGGGCCTTGCCGCGCCACGAGAACAGCGACGAGGTAGCGAATGGTGCGAGCCGTGTCGGTGCCAAAAGCTGGAAGCCGTCGGGCAGCGGATGCAGGCGACCGCGAAACCAGACGAGCACTTTGCGGAACCGGTCGTCGGTGCGGACCAGCTGTGCTTCCACACCGAGCCGGCGGCACAGCGCGAGCGCCCAGGGCTTTTCCGACAGGAACGAGTCGGGGCCCGCCTCGACGACAAAGCCGTCGACCCGCTCGGTCGCGATGGTGCCGCCGAGCCGTTGCCGCGCTTCGACGACGCGCAACCCCAGATTCACACCGCGCTCGCGGGCGAGCTCGACCGCGCGGTGGGCGGCCGCGAGCGCCGTGATTCCGCCGCCGACGATGACAAGGTTCACGGGGCCGTTGGCTCGAGCGCAGCGTCAACGAGATCGCCGAGCATCGCGATGAACTCCGGGTGATCGTTCACGGCCGCCGCGCGATGGTACGCCAGGCCGTGCTGCGTGGCGATCGCACGCGCCTCGGTATCGAGGTCGTGCAGGATCTCGACGTGGTCGACCACGAACCCGATCGGGACCACGAGCACGCGCTGCTCCCCGGCCTTGGCCAGATCGCGGATCGTGTCGCCGACGTCCGGCTCGAGCCACGGGTCGTGCGGCGCTCCGCTCCGACTCTGATAGGCCAGCGTCCAGCGCGAGTGTCCGAGCCGGCGCGCGACGGCATCGGCGGCCGCGGTGAAGTCGCCGACGTACGGCGCCACGTCGGCCATCGCGCGCGGGATGGAATGGGCGGTGAAGATGATGGGGGTGCGGTCGCGCGCATCGGGCGGGATTTCCGCCAGCGCTCGCGCCGCGCGATCGGCCACGGCGGCGATGAAGCGCGGATGCTCGAACCACGGCGGTGCGTACACCACCTCGGGGGGCGCCGCCACGCGCGCCGCGGCGCCGGTGACGTCCGTCATGTAGCGGTCCCACGACGCCTCAGAGCGAAACGCCGACAGAATGACGCCCAGTGCGCGACGGCATCCATCCCGCGCCATCGCGGCCAGCGTGTCGTGCAGATACGGGTGCCAGTTCCGCATGCCGACGTACACGGGCATGCGGCGTGGGAGTCGCGCGCGCAGTCCCGCGGCCTGCGCCTCGGTGAGCACGTTGAGAGGCGAGCGGCCGCCTGGCATCGCCTCGTAGTGGCGCGCCACCTCGTCGAGCCGCTCGCGTGGGATGCGGCGACCGCGCGCGACGTTGTCCAGGAACGGCCGAATCTCGGAGGGCGTGGTCGGTCCGCCGAAAGCGATCAGCAGCACCGAATCGATCGACGGACGCGGGGCGATGCTCACCGCGCGGAGAGCTCGTGCACCATGTCGACGAGCGCCTTGACGTGCTCCACCGGCGTCGATGGGAGCACACCGTGGCCGAGGTTGAAGATGTGGCCCGGCCGACCGCCCGCGCGGCGCAAGATCGCGCGTACCGCCGGCTCGAATGTCTTCGGCGGCGACAGCAGCGCGACCGGGTCGAGATTGCCCTGCACGCCGACATCGTCGCCGACGGCGCGCCAGCCGACGTCGAGGTCCACGCGCCAGTCGAGTCCGAAGACATCGCCACCGGCCTCGCGGAGCAGCGGCAACAGCCCTGCCGTGCCGGTGCCGAAGTGGATCACCGGCGTGCCGGGCGCGAGCGCCGCGATCAGCGCGCGCGTGTGCGGGAGCACGAACTCGCGGTAGTCGTCGGGCGCGAGCGCGCCGATCCACGAGTCGAACACCTGCACCGCCTGCGCGCCCGCAGCGATCTGGCCATTGAGATAGACGGCGGTCGCCTCGGCGAGGATCGTCATGAGTCGATGCCACGCCGCGGGCGCCTCGCGCATCAGCCGCTTGGTGGCGAGATAGTCGCGCGACGCGCCGCCCTCGACGACGTAGGACGCGACGGTGAACGGCGCTCCCGCAAACCCGATGAGCGCCACCTGCGCCGGCAGCGCGCGCCTGACGAGCCGGACCGTCTCGAACACGAACCCGATGGCGCTCGCGACGTCGATCGGCGCAAGCCGCGCGACGTCGGCCTCGGTCCGGATCGGATGACGGATCACCGGCCCCTCGCCCTTCGCAAACTCCAGTCCCACACCGAGCGGCTCGAGGACCAGAAGAATGTCGGCGAACAGAATCGCGGCGTCCACGCCGAGCCGCTCGATCGGCTGCAGCGTCACCTCGGCGGCCGCGGAGGGCGTCCGGCACAGATCCAGAAACGAATGACGCGCGCGGATCGCGCGGTACTCCGGCAGGTAACGACCCGCCTGACGCATGAGCCACACGGGGGTGAAGGGCGTCGGCTTGAGGCGTGCGGCGAGCAGCAGCGGGGCGTCGGACACGGGCGAGAGCATCGCAGGCAGCCGGGCTGGAATCAACTCACGGCGAGGTTTATGATCCCCCGCCATGGCATACATTTCCGGCAAGCAAGCCTTCCTCGAGATTCTCAAAAGCGAGGGGGTGTCCGTGATGTTCGGCAACCCGGGCACGACCGAGCTGCCGCTGATGGACGGCCTCGCCCGCGAGCCCGGCATCCGCTACGTCTTGGCACTGCAGGAAGCGGTCGCGATCTCGATGGCCGACGGCTACGCGCAGGCCCATGGCGGCCTTGCCGCCGTCAACGTTCACGTCTCACCGGGCCTCGGCAACGCGATGGGCATGCTCTACGACGCCTACAAGGCGCATTCGCCGCTGCTCCTCACGGCCGGACAGCACGATCAATGCTTCACGGTGACGGAGCCGATTCTCTGGTCCGACTTGCCACCGGTCGCGACGCCATACGTGAAATGGTCGACGGAGGCGCGCCGCCTCGAGGACCTGCCGCGCATCGTTCGTCGTGCCGTCAAGACCGCGCTGGCACAGCCGAGCGGGCCCGTGTTCTTGTCACTGCCCGTCGACGTGCTGAACGCGGAGCGCGACAACCTCGATCTGCTCGCGCCAACGCGCGTGGCGCCGGGCCTGGTCGGCGATCGCGCCGCCGTCGACGAGGCGGCGCGGCGGCTCGTCGCCGCGAGCGCGCCGCTCATCGTGGCCGGCGACGCGGTCGCGCACAGCGATGCGCTGGCGGAGCTCGTCGCGCTTGCCGAGCTCATCGGCGCGCCCGTGATGCTCGAGGGTGTGTCGTCGACGTGCAGCTTTCCGTTCACGCACCCACTCTATGCCGGATCGATGCCGCGGCTCGGTCCCGGCATCAAAGGTCTGCTCATGCGCCACGACCTGCTGTTTTCGGTGGGTGGCGATCTGTTCACGCTCTCGCTGCCCTCTGACGTGGACCCCATGCCGCCGGGTCTCGACGTTGTGCATCTCGACGTCGATCCGTGGGAGCTCGGCAAGAACTATCCCGCC
This sequence comes from Candidatus Methylomirabilota bacterium, assembly GCA_046723475.1. Classification (GTDB taxonomy): domain Bacteria; phylum Methylomirabilota; class Methylomirabilia; order Rokubacteriales; family CSP1-6; genus AR12. The sequence continues at coordinate 83,396 of JBKOUQ010000147.1, read as the reverse complement.
ACCGTTGCGATCCAGGGCGACCCCAAGGCGTCGCTGCCCGAGCTGTGTGAGGCCGTCCGCCGGCACGCCGGGAAGACCGGTCACCCCGACGCGGGCAAGCGCCGCGAGGCGCTCATGGCGAAGCACGCGCGCGAGCGCGACGACCTCGCGCGACGCGCCGCGGACGACGCCCGGAAGTCGCCGATGGCGCCGCTCGCGCTCGTTCACGCCGTCTCGCAGGTGGTGCCCGACGACGTGGTCATCGTCGACGAGGCCATCTCGTCGTCGCCCGGCATCCGCAACTTCTTCCGCTGCGCGGACGCGAAGTCGTTCTTCAGCCTCCGCGGCGGAGGCATCGGCTGGGGCCTCCCCGCGGCGCTCGGTGTCAAGCTCGCGCTACCCCGTCGGCCGGTGCTCGCGCTCGTCGGCGACGGCAGCGCGATGTACACCGCGCAGGCGCTGTGGACGGCGGCGCACGAATCGCTCGCCATCGTGTACGTCATCATCAACAACGGCTCGTATCGGATCCTCAAGGAGCGCACGAAGGCGCTCAAGGGCTTCTCCGCCGAGGACGACACGTACGTGGCGATGGACCTCGTCGATCCGGCGATCGACTACGTCGGCCTCGCGCGCTCGCTCGGCGTGGCCGGCGAGCGGGTGGAGAAGGCGGCCGACGTCGGGCCGGCCGTGGGCCGCGCGCTCGCCAGCGGCGGCCCCATGCTGATCGACGTCCGCGTCGATCCGTCGTTCAGCTGAGGCGCGCGATGTCGATGAGCTTCGGCATCCATATCGGTCACATGGGCGGTCCGCTCGAGGAAATGCGCCGGCTGTGGAAGTTCGCCGACAGCGCCGGCTTCGACTGGTTCTCCGTCTCCGATCACTTTCAGGAGTCGCCCCCGCGCGGCGGGGAGATCGACTGCTTCGAGGCGATCAGCACGCTGACGGCGGCGGCCGTCGAGACGCGACACGTGCGCCTCGGCGCGCTCGTGTACTGCGTCGCCTACCGCAATCCCGGCCTGCACGCCAAGTCCCTCACGACCATCGATCATCTCTCCCACGGCCGCGTCGACTGCGGCCTCGGCGCGGGCTGGCACGAGGCGGAGGCGAAGGCGTACGGCTATGCGTGGCCGCGCATCGGCGTGCGTGAAAACATGCTCGAGGAATACGCCCAGGTCATGCGCATGCTGTTCGACACGGAGTCGCGACGAGCCAGCTTCTCAGGCACGCACTTCCGGCTCGAGAACGCGCCGAACAATCCCAAGCCGCTGCAGCCGCGCGTGCCGATCTGGATCGGCGGACGCGGCGAGAAGCGCACGCTGCGCGCGGCGGCGAAGTACGCCGACGGCTGGAACGCGCCCTACATCGGCCCGGATGAATGGACCGCCAAAGGGCGCGTGCTCGACCGCTGGTGCGAGACGGAAGGGCGCGATCCGAAGACGATTGCGCGGACGGTGAACCTCGGCTTCTACCTCGGCGCCGACGCCAACGGCGCGGCGCGCGGCGAGCAGATCTTCCAGTCGCACTTCGGCAAGGACCCGCGCGACGGCTTCCTGCGCGGCACCCCGAAGGAGGTGCTCCCGATGCTCATGCGGTTTCGCGACGCCGGGTGCGTCCGCGTGAACATCGCGTTTCGCGAAGGGCCGTACGATTGGGATGCGCTGCACGCGTTCGCGGAGACGGTGTTCCCCGTGTTTGGCGTGCGCCGACCGACGTAGCGCGTCGACGGTGGTTGAATATCGATCACTCGACAGGCGTCACACGGTTCGAGGACAATGACCGCATGACCGCTGCGCTCGTCGCCGTCGCGTTGATGCTCATCGTCGCCACGCCGCCCCTCGCCTACGCCGGCGGCCGCGACGGCGGCAACGGCAAGCCGTACACGTGCAACCCGCAGGCGGAGTGCCTCGCGCGCGCCAAGAAGCTGCAGGGTCCCGCCGCCGAGGCCGCGCGCCGCGACTGCAACCGGATGCCGACCTCCGGCACGTGCTTCTCGCCCGACGACACGCAAGCCGATCGCCCCGGCCGCACCGATGTCGGCCGCGAGCCCGACCGCAAGCGTCGCTAGCCTCCTCCTTCGCCGCGCCTCTCCACCGACGTCAGGACGCGCGCCGCGTGCTTGCGGGCCTCGGGGCGGCGGTATACCGTCGAGACCTATTCCGGCGGCAAGAGGATCGAGCATGAGCAAGGAAGACAGCACGCTGATCCGTGGACTCGAGGGCGTCGTCGCGGCCGAGACGCGCCTGTGCGATCTCGACGGCAAGAACGGTCGTCTCGCCTACGTCGGCTACGACATCGACGAGCTCGCGCGCAAGGCGACGTTCGAAGAAGTGACGTACCTGCTGCTGCACGGGGAGCTGCCGAAGGCCGCACTGCTCGACGGCTTCACCGTCGCGCTGTCCGCGGCGCGTGAGATCCCGCGTGAGCTCGTCCAGGCGTTTCGGCTCATGCCGAAGGCCACCGATCCGATGCGTGTGCTGCAGGCCGCTGTTGCGATCCTCGGCATGTCCGATCCGGACGCTACGGACAATTCTCACGCGGCGAACGTGCGCAAGGCGATTCGCCTCACGAGCCAGATCGCTACGGCGATCTGCGCCCACCACCGCGTGCGCAGCGGCCAGGATCCGGTTTCGCCGGTCGCCGGGCTCGGCCATGCGGCGAACTTCCTCTATATGCTGAGCGGCCAGCGCCCGGGCACGGCGGCGGTCAAGGCGTTCGATGCGAGCCTCACGCTCTACGCCGAGCACGAGCTCAATGCCTCCACGTTCACCACGCGGACGATCGTGTCGACGCAATCGGACATGCACTCCGCGGTTGCCGGCGGCGTCGGCGCGCTCAAGGGACCGCTGCACGGCGGCGCCGGCGAAGCCGTCATGCGCACGCTGATGGAGATCGGCGAGGTCGCCAACGTGGATGCCTTCACCGAGAAGGCGCTCGCCGAGAAGCGCCGTCTCATGGGCTTCGGCCATCGCGTGTACAAGGCCGGCGATCCGCGCGCGGCCATTCTCAAAGGCATGGCCGAGCAGGCGTGTCGCGAGTCGGGGCAGTTCAAGTGGTACGAGATGGCCGTGAAGCTGCACGACCGCATCGGCCGCGCGAAAGGTCTGATCCCGAACGTCGACTTCTATTCCGCGCCGCTCTTCTACTCGCTCGGCATCCCGGTGGACCTGTTCACGCCGGTGATCGCGGCCGGCCGCATTGCGGGCTGGAGCGCCAACATCGTCGAGCAGCATGACGACAACCGGCTCATCCGCCCGCGCGCCGAGTACGTCGGCCCCACCCGCCGACCTTTTGTGGATATGAGTAAGCGTTGATCGTGCACGGAGCCGGGCGCCATCTCGAGCAGGCCACCCACGGCCCTAGCCGTGTAAGCGGCCCCCGCTACAACGATTCGGTAGAGCGCACATGCCCCTGAGCCTCACACGCAAACTCATCGAAGCGCATCTCGTCGCGGGCAAGCCCGTGGCCGGCGAGGAGATCGGTCTGCGCGCCGATCAAGTCTTGTTGACGGACACCAACGGTATCCAGTCGTGGCTGCAATTCGAGGCGATGAGTTTCCCGCGCGTCGTGCCGAACCGCGTCGTCACCTACATCGATCACCAGGTGTACCAGGTCGATTCGCGCAACTCCGACGATCATCGCTACATGCAGGCGGCGTCGCGCAAATACGGCGCGGTGTTCAGCAAGCCGGGCAACGGCATCTGCCATCAGGTGCACATGGAGACGTTCTCCGTGCCCGGCGAGCTCCTGCTCGGCAGCGACAGTCACACGCCGCTGTGCGGCGCCGCGGGCATGCTCGCCATCGGGGCGGGTGGGCTCGACGTCGCGGTCGCCATGGGCGGAGGCCCGTACTTCCTCACGATGCCCGCGGTCGTCCGCGTGTGGCTGACGGGACGGCTCTCGCCATGGGTCACCGCGAAGGACGTGATCCTCGAGCTGCTGCGCCGGTACTCGGTGCGCGGTGGTAACGGCAAGATTTTCGAATACGCTGGGCCCGGAGTCGCAACCCTGCTCGCCGCGCAGCGCATGACCATCGCGAACATGGGCGCGGAACTGACGCTGACGACCAGCGTGTTCCCGAGCGACGAGGTCACGCGCTCGTTCCTCACCCGCCTGGGCCGTGGTGATGCATGGCGACCAGTGCAGGCGGACGACGACGCCGAGTACGACGAGCACATCGAGCTCGATCTGTCGGCGATCACGCCGCTCGTCGCCAAGCCCGGCTCGCCGGACAACGTCGTGCCGGTGGAAGAGGTCGCGGGGACGCCGATCGAGCAGGTCACCGTCGGCTCCTGCACGAACGGCTCGTGGCACGACATGGCGTCCGTGACGAACGTGATTCGCGGCCGGCGCGTGCATCCCTCGCTGTCGTTCGTGCTGTTTCCGGGCAGTCATCGGATTCTCGAAACGATGGCGCGCGAGGGGCTGCTCGCCGACCTGCTCGCCGCCGGCGTGCTCGTCTCCGAGCCGAGCTGCGGCTCGTGCGCAGGGCTCGGCCACGTCCCCGCCGCCGGCACGCGCAGCCTGCGCGCGTTCAACCGAAACTTCGCCGGACGCAGCGGGGTGAAGGACGACGCGATCTACCTCTGCTCGTCGCTGGTGGCGGCCGCGTCCGCCGTGACCGGGGTGATCACCGATCCGCGCACCCTCGGCGCCGAAGCGCGGGTGACGCTGCCGGAGCGGTTCGCGGCGTCCGACGTCGGATTCGTGCCGCCGGACGGCGGTGGCGAGGTTGTGCGCGGCCCGAACATCAAGCCGGTTCCGCTCGGGGAGCCGGTCGCGACCGCGCTCGAGGCACCCGTGCTGCTGAAGCTCGGCGACAAGATCTCGACGGACGACATCTCACCCGCCGGCGCCGCGGCGCTGATGTTTCGCTCGAACGTCCCCGCCATCGCGGAGTTCTCGTTCAAGTACGTCGATGCCGAGTTCGTGGGGCGCGCCCGTGCTGCGGGTCGCAGCATCATCGTGGGCGGGGAGCTTTACGGCCAGGGTTCGTCGCGCGAGGTCGCCGCGATCGCGCCGATGCATCTTGGCGTGCGCGCGGTCATCGCCAAATCATTCGCGCGCATCCATCGCGCGAACCTCGTGAACTGGGGCGTCGTGCCCCTGACCTTCGACGATCCGGCGGCGTACGACGGTGTGGAGCGCGACGATCGGCTGCGGCTCGACAACTTGCGCGGCTCTCTGGAGGCCGGGACTCGCGTGCGGGTGGTGAACACGCGCACGGGCGTCGCGTTCACGGCGTCCTGCGTGCTCACGCCGCGCGAACGCGACATCCTGCTCGCGGGTGGCCTGCTCGCGCACACGAAAGGACGACACGCGTGACCCAACGGCGAATCCGGGCGGTGTACATGCGCGGGGGCACGAGCCGCTGCCTCGTGTTCCACGCCGACGACCTGCCGGCTCCCGGTCCCTCGCGCGATCGCATTCTGCTCGCGGCCCTCGGCAGCCCCGATCCGTATGGCCGGCAGCTCAACGGCCTCGGCGGCGGCATCTCGTCGCTCTCGAAAGCGTGCATCGTCGGCGCGCCGAGCCATCCCGACGCCGACGTCGACTATACGTTTGCGCAGGTCGACGTGAAGTCGCCGGTGGTCGAATACGACGGCAATTGCGGCAACTGCTCGTCGGCCATCGGCCCGTTCGCGATCGACGAGCGGCTGGTCGCCGCGCGCGAGGGCGAGACGCTCGTGCGGGTCCACAACACGAATACGAAGAAGATCATTCTGGCCCACGTACCGGTCCGCGACGGCGAGGCCGCCGTCGACGGCGACTTCGATCTCGCCGGCGTCGCGGGGCGTGGGGCTCGCATTGCGCTCGATTTCGTCGACCCCGGCGGCGCCGGCACCGGTCGATTGCTGCCGACGGGGCGCCCGCGCGATGTCATTGCCGGCATCGACGCCTCGTGCGTCGACGCGACGAATCCGCTCGTGTTCGTTCGCGCGCGTGACGTCGGGCTCACCGCGGCGGAAACGCCGCAGGCGGTCGATGCGAATTCCGACGTCATGGCGCGCCTCGAGAAGATCCGCGTGGAGGCGGCGATGCGCATGGGCCTTCGGCCGAGCGCGTCGGCGCCGAAGATCGCGTTCGTGGCCGCGGCCGCCGACTACGTCGGGCTCGACGGTGTGCGTCACGCCGCGGGCGATTACGACGTGCTCGCACGCGCGATCTCGATGGGCAACTGTCACCGCGCGTTCCCGCTGACGTCGGCCATGTGCCTTGCCGTCGCCGCGCGGATCGAGGGCACCGTCGTCAACGAATGTCTGGCGCGCGGGGCGGGCCACCGCGACGTCAACCTCGGCCACGCCTCCGGCGTGCTGCCACTCGACGCCGCGGTCACGAGCCGCGACGGTGCGCCGTGGGCGGAGCGCGTGACCGTCTACCGCACCGCGCGACGCCTGATGGAAGGATTCGTTCGGGTTCCATGACGCGCGCCGCCTGAGCGATGGGGCGCCTCTACCTCATGCCCGACGCCGACGAGATGGTGCGGCGTCGCGCACGGGTGCCCAAAGGCTCGGTGGTCGAAGCCTGGGCGGATCGCGACGGCGGCGGCGCCTTCTGGGTCGGCGAGGACTCGCGACGCCTGCTGGACGAGGCGAATGAGCGGCCGATGCGCGTGCGTCTCGCGGTCGTCGACGAGGCGGTCCGCATCTTTTATGGTCCGCGGCTCTGCGACGTCGAGTCGTTGCCTCGCGAGGAGTCCATACGCGCGCGCGTGCTGTCGATGCACGGGATTGCCGTGGCATGGATCACGCTCGACCGATTCGGCGAGCGGATTTCGTATGAGCCGCAGTCCCCGGCCGACCCCGTGTTTCATCTGCGACGTCCGGGTGGCGGCGCCGGCCACGTCTGGCGTCGGTTCGACGGCAAGCGCGAGGCGATCGACTTCATGCGCGAGGCGTACGGCGCCGACTCGGAAGCCGCGGACTGGGCCGAGCAGCTCGTCGTCGACGACTTCGCCGCGCTGCTGCGAGGCTTCGCGGAGAAGCGCGGATGACGCGCGCGCGCTCAGCCGCGCGCGCGGATTTCGTCCAGCACCGGCAGCAGGTACCGCCGAAACTGCGCCGGATGCTCGCTCATCGGGAAGTGGCCGATCTCCCGCATGATCGTGACGCGGGTGCCCGCGATCTTGGCCGCCGTCCGCGCCGTGTCATCCGGCGTGCACGAGAAGTCGTACTCGCCGGTCAGCAGGAACAGGGGGCAGCGTGTCGTGTCGATCTCCCCGACGCGATCGCGAAAGTCGCCATCGGTGCGATAGAAGAACAGATCGCCCTTGAAGACGCCGGGGCCGCCCATCATGTACATCCACAGCGTGTCCCACCGCGTCTCGCTCGGGCTCTGCGGCGCAATGAGCCCCGACATCAGGGCGCCCGCGACTTCCCCGCCATGGACGTCCGGGCGGTGCAGCCAGCCGGTGTCGTCGTACCACGGCGCCTGATAGGCGGCGGACTCGAGCCCGATGAGCGCGCGGAACTCGCGCGCGTGCAGCCGCGCGAGCTCGAGCACGATCTTGCCGCCGATCGAGCAGCCGAGCACGACGGGTTGGGTCAGGTCGAGGGCCGCGATGAACGCGCGGATGAGCTCCACGTAGCCGCGCGTCGTGAGGCGATACTCCTCGTCCTGCCAGCCGACGGGCGGCAGCGACTTGCCGTGCCACGGCATATCGAACGCGAGGACGCGGAAGTGCCGGGTGACGTCGGCGTCGTTCATCAGATGTCGGAACTGTCGTCCGTCGGCGCCGGCCGTGTGAAGGCAGACGAGCGGGATGCCGCTGCCCGCTTCCTCGAAGTACACGCGGTGCGCGCGCCCGCCGAGGGACAGGCGCATGTAGCGGCCGACGATCGGTTCGAGCTCGGCCACTCACGCGCTCCCGCGCGGCTTGGCGAGGATGTCTTTCACGTAGCGCAGATTCGCCATCAGCGGCCGGAGGTCCCCCTCGATGGTGGCGTGGCCGCCCTTGGTGAGGGCGAACAGGTCGTGATAGCCGGGCGGCGGCACGGGCTCCCAGAAGCGGCGCCACGCCTCTTCGGACGCACGCACGGCGAACGCCCAGTCGCGCAGCAGGAACGGCCCGCGCTCGAGCGCCGTCACGCGCCCCTCGTGCACCGTCACGAGCCAGGTGACCGGCCCCGTCGCCACGAGAAAGCGCGTCGACAGGTAGCGCCCGCGTCGCACGAGGGCGGCGTCGGCATTGACGAGATCCGCGAGGCGCTCGAGCACGGCGCGGATCATACCGCATGACGCCGCGCGCGGAGATGGACGCGTTCTATCGCGCCGTGCGCGCGGTCGCGCGCTTCTGGGTCTGGTTCTTCTTCAAGGCCCTCGACGTGCGCCATCCCGAGCGCGTGCCGGACGGCGGGCCCGTGCTGCTCTGCATCAACCATCCGAACAACTTCATCGACTCGCTCGTGGTCGGCGTCGCCGTGCCTCGCAAGGTGCACTACCTCGCCACCGCCGCGCTCTTCCGCAACGCGCTCGTCGGCCGGTTCCTCCTTGCCGCGGGCGCGATCCCCGTCTGGAGAAAACAGGACGAACGTCCGCGTCACTCGGCGCGTCACGACGAGCCTCCGCCTGCCTCGGCGCGCCCCATCTCGGACGGGCCACCCGCGACTCGACCCGAGGACGCGGACGCGGCTACACCCGACCGCAACGCGAACACGTTCGCGGCGTGCAATGACGCGTTCGAGCGCGGCGCTCTCGTCGCGATCTATCCGGAGGGCACGACGCACGCCGAGGCGCGCGTGCAGCGCCTCAAGACGGGCGCGGCGCGCATCGCGCTCGCGTGGGAGTGCGCGCACCCGCACACGCTCAAGATGCTGCCCGTGGGCCTGACCTTCGAGGCGCGCAAGTCGTTCCGCGCGCGCGTGCTGGTCTCGTTCGGCTCGGCCCTGCCGCTGCACGCCTATGCCGCGGTGTATCGAGACGACCCCGTCAAGGCCGTGGACGCGCTCACGCGCGACCTCCAGCAGGCCATGGAGCGGGAGGTCGTCAACGTCGAGCGCATCGACGACGCGCGGCTGCTGCAGGCGATCGAGGCGCTGTACCGGGACGTGCTCGCGCGCGAGGTGATGGAGGCACGCGGGGTGGGTCCGCGCGGCGTCGACCTCGTGCGGCTGTCGCGCTCGATCGTGGACGCCATCGGATGGTTCAAGGCCCGCGAGCCCGCGCGCGTCGAAGCGATGTGGCAGCGCATTCGCACGTACCGCACGTTGCTCGCACAGCACCGCCTCCGCGACGAGACCGTCCGCGGGCGGGGCGAACGTGTGCCGACGCGGCGCCGTGTGATCGCCTCGTGGCGTGCCGTCGTCGGCTTGCCGCTCTTCGTCTACGGCACGGTCGTGAACGCCGTGCCGTATCTCGGGCCGCGATGGCTGGCGCGGCGCATGGCGCACAAGGAAACCGACTACGCGACGGTGCGGCTGCTCGCGTCGGTGGTCGCGTTTCCGCTGTTCTACGGGCTCGAGATTTGGCTGGTGTTTCGCGCGGCCGGCGGCACGATCGCCGCGCTGTTCGCGCTATCGCTCCCGGTGTCCGGACTCATCGCGTATCGTTATCTGTCGGGCGCGGGCCGCGTGCGCGGTCGCCTGCGCTGGGCGTTGTTGCGCGTCACGCACGAGGCTGCGGCGCGCCGGCTCATCGCCGAGCGCGAGGCGATCGTGGCCGAGCTCGAGCGCGCCAAGGACGAATGGCTCGCCGCGACCAGGGGGAGCAGCTTTTGAGCGTCCACCGGCTCGAAGAAATGTCCACGCCCGCCCTCGATGCGCTCGATCGCGCGCGGACGGTGATGGTGCTCACGATCAGCCCGCTCGAGACCCACGGGCCGCATCTGCCCGTGGGCGTCGACGCGTTCGCCGCGCGGCACTTTGCCGAGGCGGTCGCCGATCGGATCGTGGCCGCGCGTCCCGGCTGGGACGTGGTGCTGGCTCCGACGCTGCCTCTCGGCTCGTTCACATTCGAGAGCGTCGGCACCATTTCGGTCCGTCAGCGCGTCGTGCGTGACACGCTCGTCGACTATGGAAGCGCGCTGGCCCGGGCGGGGTTTCGCTACATCTTGATCGCCAACGGCCACGCCGGGCCCGGCCATCTCGCGGCGCTGGAAGAAGCGGCCGGGATCGTCTCGCGGCGCCACGGTATCACCATGGCCTCATTCACCGGCCATCTCGCCTGGCAATTCATGCGCGGCCGGTACGTCGAGAAGATCGCCGCGGGCCTGGGCCGCGCCCTCACCGCCGATGAGCGCCGCGCCTTCGCGGAAGACGCGCACGGCGGCTGGTGGGAGACGTCGCTCATGCTCCTGCTCCGGCCCGATCTCGTGGATGCGTCGTACCGCACGCTGCCGCCGGCGACGTACTCGTGGCCGGAACGCGTGCGCCCGAACTACGCCGTCCGCGACGGCGGACGCGGCTACGTCGGGCATCCCGCACTCGCCGACCCATCGTTCGCGCGTACGGCCACCGAAGTGCTGATGACCGAGGCGATGGCGATCGTCGAGCAACTGCTCGATGGCGTCCCGCCGCCGGGGGCGCTGCGCTCGCCGTTCTCGAAGGTCGCGGTGTTTGGGACGAACTTCTGGCCCGCGGCGGCCGGCGTTGCGGTCGGACTCGGCGCGGTCGCGCTCGGCGTCGCCGGATGGGCACTGCGCCGGCGGCGCACCGACGGATGAGCACGCTCGTCGTCGTCGAACCCGCCGCCGAGGGCGTCGCCCGCCTGACGCTCGATCGACCCGAGGCGCTCAATGCGCTGAACCGCCCGATGGCCGACGGTCTGGAGGCGGCGCTCGATCGCCTGACGGCCATGGACGACACGCGCGTCGTTCTCGTCACCGGCCGTGGGCGCGCGTTCTGCGCCGGCAACGACATCGGGGAGATGGACGACCTCACTCCGGCCGATGCCGAGGCGCTCTCGCACCGATGGGCCGCGATCATGCAACGCTTCACCGCGCTGCCACAGGTGACGATTGCCGTGATCGAGGGCCACGCGCTCGGCGGCGGTCTCATGCTGGCGGTCGCGCAGGATCTGCGGATCGCTTCCGACCGCGCGCGCTTGGGCCTGCCCGAGGTCACGCTCGGCTTCAATCCCTCGTACGGTATCGCGCGCCTGCTCGACGTGCTGGGCGGCGGTCATGGCCGGGACCTGCTGCTGACGGGACGGACGCTGCACGCGACGGAAGCGTTGCGGCTCGGCCTGGTGAATCGCGTGGTCGCCTCGCCAACGCTGACGGAGACGGCGACGACATGGGCGACGGAGATCGCGAAATCACCGCGCGAGGGCCTCGCCGCCACGAAGGCCATCGTTGCGGCGATTCGAACCGGCAAGCCGGGCGGAGAGGCGGCCGCCTACGGCGCCGCGCTCAGGACGGGCGCCGCGGCACGCGAGCGCGTCCGGGCATTCGTCGAGCGTCGCCGGCGCGCGCGCTGACCGAGGCGCCAACACGCCAAGGCCGACCGATCGAGGGGATGGTGTTTCCCCGCTCGACCACGCAAATCGACGCCGCGTCGCGCCTGTCATGGTGCACCGATGTTCAGCCGGGTCCGACGCAATACCCGAAACACGGGTCTTGCGGGGAAGACACCATCCCCTCGATCGACCGGCCCAGGCGTGCCGGGCCCCGTCCAGGCCCGCGCCCTGCGCTAACTCTCGCCCGCGGTGCGTCGCTCCTGCATGTCGCGGTCGGCCTCGCGAAGCAGCTCCTCGGCGTTCTCGGGCGGCGATGCGCTCCACGCAATCCCCATCGAGCACTCGATGGGGACCGGCACCCGGCGCCGCACGGCGAGCGTCGCGAGCTTGTCCCGGACGCGCGCCACGACAGTCTCCACGTCCTGCGGCATGGCGTCGAGCAACAGGACGGCGAACTCGTCGCCGCCGTGCCGTGCAACGAGATCGGTCGTACGCGTCGATTCAACGAGCGCGTCGGCGACCGTCCGGAGAATCTCGTCGCCGAGCGCGTAGCCGAAGCTGTCGTTGACGGATCTGAGCCTGACGACGTCGAGCGTCAGCAGCAGCACCCCGTTCTTGCGACGCCGCGCGCCCGCGGCGAGCCGACGATACTGATCGTAGAACGCGCGGCGGCTGGCGAGGCCCGTGAGCGGGTCCGGCGCATAGCGCGCGAGCTTCCGGTCGGCGTCGTAAAGACGTCCCGCCACGACGCGGAGCAGCGCGTTCGCGAGCTCGGGTGATTGCTGCAGTACCGCGATGAAATCGGGGCGTTGCAACACGAGGCAGTGCGTGCGCTCCACCGCGATGATCGTGGCCGCACGCGGCTGGTCGCGCAGGATGCCGACTTCACCGAACACTTCGGCGCGGCCCAGCTCGCCGAGCAGCAACTCGGCCTGTCCGTCGGCCATGGCTTCCACCACGCGCACACGGCCGGACAGCAGCACCCAGACGCTGTCCGACGCCTCGCCCTGACGCATCACGACGTGGCCGGAAGGATAGACCTCCTCGCTCGCGTGTCGCACGAGCCGCGTGAGCTGCGACGGCGTGCACTTCTTGAAAAGCGGAATGGACGACAGGATGCTCGAGAGCAATGTGCGCGTGCTGACTCGGTCCTGCGACGCTGTGGCGGCGACGCCCGCCTGCTCGGCGCCGGCCGAACCATCGAGCGCCGCCGCGCTACGCGCCAGCCACGCGCGGACGCGCGCCCGCAGCATGGGCGGGCTGTACGGCTTCGCCAGATAGTCGGTGGCACCGCTGCGGCCGCCGTCAGCGGCGCCGTCCGGTCGATCGGCCAGGAGCACGATCGGGAAGCTCGGGCGGTTCAAGCGCGCGCGAAAGTCGGGAATCAGACTGACGCCCTCCGCGAGCGGCAGATCGGCGTCCACGATCGCGAGGTCCGGCATATGCTCCGTCCCGCGCGTGACCGCGGCCTGCATGTCGCGGACCGGCAGCGCGACCATGCCGTCGTCGGCGAGCATGTCCTCGATCGCCATCACTTGCGCGTCGTCGCCGCTGACGACGAGGATGCGGGCGCCCGCCACGCTCCGCCGCCGCAACGCCGACACCTCGGACACGGGCGCCGCGCGCCCGTCGCCGGCGAGCCTCAGGTGCACGCCTTCACGCGCCGCAAATACCTCGAGGCTCGAGCCGGCCGCACGAGCCCGCGCCTGTGCCGAAGCTTCGAGTTGCTCCATGACGGCGTCGTCGTGCGTGGGGTCGTGATGAAAAAGGGCGAGGCGTCGAACGCCGGCATCCATAGCCACGTCGATCGCGTACTCGATCGGTGAATGCCCCCAGCCGACGCGCTGGCGATACTCTTCGTCGGTGTATTGCGCGTCGTGAATCACCAGGTCCGCATGCTTCATGAACGCGACGTGGCGCTGGTCGCCCGGGTGCTGCAGGCCTCCCTCGTCCGGCTTCCAGAACGGCTCGTGGTCGGCGACGTACGCCAGCGTGGTGCCCTGACTGGTGATGCGGTACGCGATCGTGGGCGCGGTGTGATTCAGGTACTGCGTCTCGACGAGCACGTCGCCCACGCGGAAAAAGCCCTCTTCGAGCTCGGTGAAATGCAGCCGCGAGCGCAGGTCGCGGAGCTTGACGGGAAAGTACGAATACTCCATCTGCCCCGCCATCGCCTCCTCGAGGCTCTGCTGGAAGCCCAGCGGCGCGTAGACGCTGAGCTCGACGCCCGGGATGAAGGCCGGGACGAAAAACGGGAACCCCTGGATGTGGTCCCAGTGTGTGTGGCCGATGAACAGATGCACGTGGATCGGCGGCTTCAGCGTTTGCGTGAGATGCAGCCCGAGCTCCCGGGCGCCCGTGCCGCAGTCGAGCACGATCAACGTGCCGTCCGGCGTCCGGACTTCGGTGCACGAGGTGTTGCCGCCATAGCGCGCCGTGCTGGCACCGGGCGCGGCGATGGAGCCGCGGGTGCCCCAAAACCTGACGTACACAGTCTCCCCCGGCGGATCGCGAGTGGGAACGCGCCGACTATAGCATCCGCGCGCGGCCGCAGGCTACAATGACCGGCCCGACGCCGCCGTCGGACTACTCAAGGAGGAGCGCATGCGCTTGACTCGTCGACGTTTTTTGAAGGTCTCGGGCGCTGCCGCTGTCGTCGGGGCCCTGCCTCTCGATGCGGCACCCGCGCGGGCTCAGGCGGGACCCGTTCGGATCGGGGTCCTGGCCGCGAAGGCCGGCGTGCTGGCCCCGGTCGGCGAGTCGGGGCTGCGCGGCGTCCAGTTCGCCACGGACCGGGTCAACGCCGCCGGTGGCATCCTCGGACGGAAGATCGAGCTGGTCATCGAAGAAGAGTCGAGCCCGAAGGACACCGTCGAGCGCTTCCGTAAGCTGGCGCTCTCCGACAAGGTCGACGCCGTCACCGGCGCGATCTCCACCGGCGTCGGGCTCGCGCTCGGCCCGGCCGCGGAGGAGATGAAGACCATCTGGCTCGCCTGGGACGCCACCACACAAAAAGGTGTCGAGGAATCGATGCCGAAGCCGAAGTACTCGTTCCGCTCCACCGACAACGAATGCGAGGCGGTCATGGCCTCCATCCTGACCGCGCGGCGGTGGAAGGGGCAGTTCAAGACGGTCGCCGGCATCAATCCCGACTATTCGTACGGACGAGACAACTGGGCCGCGTTCCTTGCGATCATGAAGAAGTACGGGATCGAGGTCTCCGTCGTGAGCGAGCTCTGGCCCAAGCTCGGCGCCACGGATTTCACGTCGCACGTGGCCACGCTCGTGCAGGCCAAGCCCGATCTCGTCTTTTCCTGCCACTGGGCGGGCGACACGCCGATCTTCATGAAGCAGGCGCACGCCGCCGGCTTGACGAAGTCGACGAAGTTCGTGCTCACGACCGGCGGCGGCGTGCACGAGGCGCTGAAGAAGGACTTCACGCCCGAGGGCGCGATCCTCGGCTACAACTGCTTTTACTTCGAAAATCCGAAGGCGAGCGCGCTCGCCAAGGAGTTCACGCGCTGGCACGCGGAGAAGTTCAAGGAGTGGCCGAACTACGAATCCGACCACGCGTACTTTACCGTCGTCGCGTACAAGGCCGCCGTGGAGCGGGCGGCCAAGGCGGGCGGCGGCAAGTGGCCGTCGCAGGACGCGATCATCCAGGCCCTCGAAGGCGTCGAGGCCGAGTCACTGTCCGGTCGGCGGCGCTATCGTGAGGACCACATCATGGAGGCCACGTTCTTCCAGGGCCTCACGACTCACAAAAATCGCTACGACTTCGTGACGATCGATCCCGTCGAGTCCATGGACACGAAGCAGATTCAAAAGCCGTCGGGCGTGGGTCTCTACGACTGGATCAACGGCTGGAAGGTCTGACCCTCCTCGGAATTCTGCTCGGCGGCGTCTTCCACGCCGCCGTTCTGTTCCTGGTTGCGGCGGGACTGCAGCTCGTCTTCGGCGTCCAGAGGATCCTCAACCTCGCGTGCGGCTCGTTCTACGCGCTCGGCGCGTATGCCGGCGTCTCCGCCGTGCGGTGGGCGCTCGGCGCCGGGCTGCCCACGGCCGGGTTCTTTCCCGTGCTGCTCGCCGCCGGGCTCGTCCTCGGCGTCCTCGGTCCGCCGATCGAGCGCCTGCTGCGGCCGATCTACGACCGGGACGAATCCTTTCAGCTCCTCCTCACCTTCGCGCTCGTGCTGATGTTCGAGGACGTCATTCGCTTCTTCTGGGGCACCGCCCCACACCAGCTCGGCAACGTCTACCTCGCCTACGGCACGATCCGCGTCGGCGCGCTGAGCGTGCCGACGTACAACCTCGTCGTCATCGCCAGTGGGGCCGCGATCGCAGGCGCGATGGGGTGGCTGCTGGCGCGTACGCGCTTCGGCCGGATCGTGCGGGCGACGGCAGAGAATCGCGAGATGGCCGAGGCGATGGGCGTCGACATGGCGCGCGTGTACACGCGCGTCTTCACGCTCGGCGTCGTCCTCGGTACCGTCGGGGGCGCGCTCGTGATCCCGGCGACCGCCGCCGTCAACGAGATGGGCATCGACGTCATCGTCGAGGCGTTCGCGGTCGTCGTCATCGGCGGCCTCGGCAGCATGCGCGGCGCATTCGCGGGCGCGCTGATCGTCGGCGTGGTGAAGGCGGTCGCCATCGCGACGTGGCCGGAGGTCGAGATGCTCGCCGTCTACGTCATCGTCATCGGCGTGCTCGTCCTGCGGCCGGCCGGTCTCTTCGCGAAGGCGACGGCGTGATCGTTCGCGTGCTGGGTGTGGCGGCGGCGGCGGCGCTCGTGCTGCTGCCGCTGGCGGGGGTGCCGTACACGACGACGCTCCTCCTGCCGGCGTTCGGCTACGCCATCGCGCTGCTGGGCCTCAACCTCCTGTTCGGCGGCGCCGGTCTGCTGTCGTTCGGCCACGCGCTGTTCGTCGCGCTGGGCGGGTACACCGCCGCGGTCCTCACGGGCCTCGGGGTGCGCAGCCTCGAGATCATGCTCGCCGCCGCGGCCGTGATCGCGGCGAGCGTCGCGCTTCCGATCGGCATCCTGTGCGTCCGCTACGTGAAGATCTACTTCGGCGTGCTGACGCTCGCGTTCGGGATGCTCTTCTACTCGTTCCTGTTCAAGTTCTACACGCTGACCGGCGGCGATGAGGGCATGCGTGTGATCCGCCCGGTGCTGCTGGGCCGGCCGCTCGCGCAGCTCGACAAGGTCGCCTTTCTCACCGGTCCGTTCTACTACTACGCGCTCGGCGTTGTGATCGTCGCCGCCTTCGTCATGCGACGGCTCGTGACGTCACCGTTCGGGCTGTCGCTGCACTGCATCCGCGAGAATCCCGCGAAGGCCGAGTCGCTGGGCATCAGCGTGCACCGGTATCGGCTGGCGGCGTTCGTCGTGGCGGCCGTGTTCGGCGCGGTCGGCGGCGTGCTGCTCGTCGTGCCGACGGGCCTCGCGGACCCGCTGCTCGCGTACTGGACGCACTCCGGCAATCTCGTGTTCATGCTGTTGCTCGGCGGCTTCGAGCATTTCCTCGGACCGGTCCTGGGCGCGGTCGTCTTCATCCTCCTCCAGGACGCCGTGATGTCGCTCACGGCGTACTGGCGCTTCGTGTTCGGCGCGATCCTCGCCGTCGTCGTCCTCTTCTTTCCGCGCGGGTTGATGGGCCTGCTCGACCCGCGGCGATCACCCGCCTCGTGAGCGTGCTGCTCGAGGCGGAGGACGTGCGCAAATCCTATGGCGCGACGCGCGCGCTCGACGGCGTCAGCCTGCGCGTGCACGCGGGGGAATTCGTGTCGATCATCGGCCCCAACGGCGCCGGCAAGACGACGCTGGTCAACGTACTCACGGGGCTCGCGACGCCCACGTCCGGCCACGTGCGCTTCAAGGGCGTCGACGTCGCCGGCGCGGGACCCGTGCGGCTGGCCCGGCTCGGCATGGCGCGATCGTTCCAGCTCGTGACGATCTTTCCCGCGCTCACCGTGGCCGACACGCTGGCCGTGGCCGCGCTGTCGCGGCTGCGGCAAGCCGCACGGCCATTCGCCACGCGCGCCCGCGATGCGGAGGTCCGCGCCGCCGTCGAAGAGGTTGCCGAGCTGTTCGGCCTCGCCGACAAGCTCGGACGCCCCGCGCGCACGCTGCCGCAGGGCGACAAAAAGCTGCTCGATGTCGCCAGCGCCTTCGCGCTGCGGCCGGACATGATCCTCATGGACGAGCCGACGAGCGGCGTGAGCACCGCCGACAAGACCGCGATCATGGACACCCTCGTGCGCGCCGCGGAACGGATCGGAACCCGGGCCATCGTGCAGGTGGAGCACGACATGGACATCGTCTTCGCGTATTCGCGTCGCATCGTCGCGCTGCATCAGGGCCGCGTGCTGGCCGACGCGACGCCCGACGCGATCCGCGCGGACGCGCGGGTGGTCTCGACGGTCCTGGGCATCGCCGCGACGCCGGCGCGCACGCAGCCATGACGGCCGGGTCGTGCGTAGCCCGTAACGCGATGCTCGTGCTGCGTAACGTCGACGTGTCGATCCAGGCGAGTCACATTCTGCGCAGCATCTCGCTCGAGGCGGCGGCCGGCGAGCTGGTGTGTCTCGTCGGTCGCAACGGCGCGGGCAAGACGACGACGCTTCGCACGGTCATGGGGTATCTGCGTCCCACCTCGGGAACGATCACGCTCGACGGCGCGTCGATCGCCGGCGCTCCGACGCACGCCATCGCCGCGCGTGGCGTCGGCTACGCACCGGAAGAGAGCGCGGTATTCGCGGACCTGACCGTCGCGGAAAACATCGAGCTCGCGACGTGGACGCGCCCGGGCGGACGGCCGGCCGCGGAGCGTCTCGCACGCGCGTACGAGATCTTCCCGCGACTGCACGCTGTCGGCGCGCGCGGCGGCGCGCAGCTTTCGGGCGGCGAGCGCAAAATGCTGTCGATCGCGCGGGCGCTCGCGCTGGACCCCAGGCTGCTGCTGCTCGATGAGCCGTTCGAGGGGCTGTCGCCGGCCATCGTCCCGCAGCTCGCGGAATCGATCGCCGCGATCGCGCGACTCGGGCTTGCCATCGTTCTGGCCGAATCGAACATCCATCACGTGCCCGCGTACACCACGCGGCTCTACGTGATCGAGCGCGGCGAGATCGTGTTCGCAGCGCCGCCCGAGGATCTCCGCGGCCGACCCGACCTGGCGCGCATCGTCGGGCAGGGCTTATGATCTCGCGCATGACCCAAGTGCCCTTGTTGCCCACATCGGTGGTCGGATCTCATGGCAAGCCCGGCTGGTGGTTCACCGCTGTCAAAGCCTGGGAGGCCGGCGAGATGGGCCCCGGCGACATGGACGAGATGTTCGACGATGCCGTGCACACCGCCATCCGCGACATGGAAACGGCGGGCATCGACATCATTACCGACGGCGAGGCCCGACGCACGGACGGCTACGTGGACACGTACTACCGCATCATCAAGAACATCGCGCCGCTGCCCGTGCGCCGGAAGGCCGGCCCGTGGGGCTACGACCAGCAGCAGCGCTACGAGGCGGTCGGGCGCATCGAGGTGCCGTCGACGGGGTTCGGACTCGTGCGCGACTTCGAGTTCCTGCGCGCCCACACGCACCGCGCGCTGAAGGCCACGTGCGCGGGCCCGCTCACGTTCGGCTCGCGGATCCATCCAGGCAGCGCGTACAAGAGCGTGGTGGACGTCGCCGAGCGCTTCGCGGAGGTCATCAACGCCGAGCTGAAGGGCCTTGTCGCCGCCGGCGCACAGCTGATCCAGCTCGACGAGCCCGCGCGCGGCAACGTGTCGGGCGAAGAGATGGCGCGGCTGTTCAACCTCGCCACCGACGGCGTGCGCGCCAAGCTAGGCTTCCACATCTGCTTCGGGAATCGCTTCGGACGCTCACGCTTCTCGCGTTCGTACGAGCCATACTTTCCGGGTGTCCTCAAGGCGCGCGCAGACCAGTTCGTGCTCGAGTTCGCGAGTCGCGAGCTCTCCGAGCTCGAGCTCTGGCAAAAGTACGGCGACGGCCGCGAGCTGGGCGCCGGCGTCATCGACGTGAAGGGCTTCCAGGAAGAAACCGCGGACTCCGTCGCGAACCGCATCCGCCGCGTGCTCAAGGTGTGTCCCGCCGAAAAGCTGACGCTCAACCCCGACTGTGGCTTCGGCTGGTCCCCGCGCTACATGTGCAACCAGAAGCTCACGGGGCTGGCCGCGGGCGCGGCCGTCGTGCGCGCCGAGCTCACCGGGCGCAAATAAGCGGGAACCGCGGCCGCACGAGGGCGGTTTGTGGCGTATGCGATCCTCTGTGCCGAGGAGGAGCCCTCCGATGACACCACGACGTCATGTGTGCGCGGCGGTCTTGTTGGGCGTGCTGGGGGTGCTGATCATGGCCGGCGCGGCCCACGCGCTGGCCGTCGGTGAGAAAGCCCCCGACTTCACGCTGCCAAAGTCCGCCGACCGTAACACCCCGCCCGTAAAGCTGTCCGACCTGACCGCGAAGGGTCCGGTCGTCGTCTACACCTTCATCCAGGCGTTCACCTCGACCTGAGCGAAGGAGATTGCGGACTTCGACGCGGCCCGGCCGCAGTTCGAAGCCGCAGGCGCCCAGGTCGTGGGCGTCAGTGCCGATCACGCGGCAACGCTCGAGGCATTCAGCAAGCAGAACGGCACGAAGCACCTCCTGCTCTCGGACTTTCGGCGCACGATGCTACCGGCGTACGGGGCGATGGAGATGAACGAAGCGAGCCCGATCTACCGGTACGCCAAGCGCGCGTACTTCGTCATCGATCGCGAGGGCGTCGTCCGCTATGCGAAAGTCATGCAGAACCCGCTCGAGCTCTTGAATCCCGACGAGGTGCTGCAAGCGCTCAAGGCCTCGGGGGCAAAATGAGCCGGTCGCTCGTGGCGCTCGTCGCCGTGCTCGTGCTCACGGCGGCGGCGACGCCCGCGCCCGACTGGGAGACGCTGCAGATTCTGCCGTACGAGCCACCCAAGCCGGCGCCCGCCTTATCGTTGCCCGATCTCGACGGCAAGACGCAGACACTCGAGGCGCTGCGCGGCAATGTCGTCATCCTCTACTTCTGGGCGACGTGGTGACCGGATTGTCGGAAGGCGTTGCCTTCCGTCGACGCCCTCTACCGGGCGTATCACGATCGCGGGCTCGAAGTCCGATTGGTCACGTTCCGCGAGGATACTGACCTCGTTCGAAAAACCGTCGCCGAACGCCGCTACACCGCGCCGGTGCTGCTCGACACGAGCGGCGACACGGCGGGCAGGATCTACGGGGTCTGGGGCCCGCCAACGGTGTACTTCATCGATCGCGAGGGCCGGCTGGTCGGCCGCGCGATCGGGACCGTGCCGTGGGAATCGCCGGCTGCGCACGTGCTCGTTGAATCGTTGCTGGCGTCACCAGCTCGACGCTGACCGGCATGCCGAAGCCCGAGCTCGAGTTTTTCCGCCCTGATCATCTGCCCTGGGAAGCGGTGGCCGGCTCTGCTGCGGCGGGCGCGGGCGGTCCCGGGATCGAGCAGAAAGTGCTCAGCCGCGATCCGGCCACGGGCGACGTGACGCGGCTGTTGCGATTTGCCCCGGGCGTCCGCACGACGGAGACCATCGCGCACGATTTCTGGGAAGAGGTGCTCATCGTCCAGGGCAGTCTCGATGACCTCGGGCTCGGCCGAACGTTTTCGGAGGGCATGTACGCGTGCCGTCCGCCGGGCATGCGCCACGGACCGTATGCGAGTCCTGGCGGCGCGCTCCTGTTCGAGACGCGATACCACCGCTGAGCGGCGCGGCTCGCCGCGCTCGGACGCCGCTGTTACACTGCCGTCCGTGGCTCTGCCTCTGGACGGGATCGTCGTCGCCGACCTCACACAGAACGTCGCCGGCCCCTTCTGCACCCAGACGCTCGGCGACATGGGCGCCGACGTCATCAAGATCGAGCGTCCCGGACGCGGCGATGATGCGCGCGCGTGGGGCCCGCCGTTCTGGTCGCGAGAGAGCGCCGTGTTCGTCGCGCTCAATCGCAACAAGAAGAGCCTCGCGCTGGACCTCAAGGCCGAGGGGGGCATCGAGATTCTCAAGCGTCTCATCCGGCGCGCGGATGTGTTCGTGCAAAGCCTGCGCGCCGGCGTCATCGGCGAGCTCGGACTCGATTTCGCCGGCGCGACGGCGCTGAATCCCCGGCTCGTGTACTGCTCGATCACCGCGTTCGGCACCGAGGGACCGCTCGCCTCGCTGCCCGGCTACGATCCCCTGATGCAGGCATACGCCGGGCTCATGTCAGTCAACGGACATCCGGGCCAGGAGCCCGCGCGCGTCGGCACCTCGCTCGTCGACATGGGCACCGGCATGTGGGCCGCGCTCGGCATCGTCGCCGCGCTCCGTGAGCGCGATCGGACGGGGCGGGCGGTGGAGGTGACGACGGCCCTCTTCGAGACGGCGTTGACGTGGGTCTCGTACCACATCGCGGGCTACTTCGGCGACGGCGCGGTGCCGCAGCCGCAAGGCTCGGGCACGGCGATGATCGCACCGTACCAGGCGTTCCCCACGGCCGACGGCTACGTGATGATCGCGGCCGGCTCGGACGCGCTGTTCCGGCGGCTCGCCGACGCACTCGGCGCCGACGCGCTCGCCTCCGATCCGCGCTTCGTCGACAACCCGTCGCGCGTGCGCCATCGTGAGGCGCTCGCGCAATCGGTCGCCGCGCTGACGCGGCCGCTGAAGACGGCGGAGGTCGTTGACCGCATGCGCGGCGCCGGCGTCCCGGCCTCGCCAATCCTCACCATCGATCGCGTGCTCGAGGAGCCGCAGACCGCCGCCGGCGGCTTGGTCATGTCGGCGCCGCACCCACGGCTGCGTGACTACCGGACGATCGGGCTGCCGCTGCGCTGGGACGGTCAACGTCCGGGCGTGCGCCGCGTGCCGCCGCTGCTCGGCGAGGACTCCGCGGACGTGCTCACGTGGCTCGGCTACACGCTCGACGACGTCCGGAATCTCCAGAGCCAGCGCGTCGTGCAATGACGCACTCGCGGTCCCCGCTACAATAAGCGCCCATGTATCGCCACCTGCTCGTCGATCGCTCCGCCAACGGCCACGTCGTCACGGTGACCCTCAATCGCCCCGAGCAGCAGAACGCGATGAACACCGCGATGGGCGAGGACATCCTCGCCTGCTTCGACGCGCTCGCGCGCGATCCCGACGCGCGCGCGGTGATCCTGACCGGCGCGGGCGACCGCGCGTTCTGCGCGGGCGGGGACCTCAAAGAGCGCAACGGCATGAGCGATGAGGCGTGGCGCGCGCAGCACGTGATCTTCGAGCAGGGCGCGATGCGCGTGCTTCGCTGTCCGATTCCGGTGATCGCCGCGGTCGAGGGCTGGGCACTCGCGGGCGGCTGCGAGCTCACCATTCTTTCGGACTTCATCGTGGCGAGCGAGACCGCCGTGTTCGGCGTACCGGAGACCACGCTCGGCATCTTTCCGGGTATCGGCGGCACGCAGCTGTTGCCGCGCATCGTCGGCGTGCCGCTTGCCAAGGAGCTGATCTTCACGGGCCGGCGCATCAAGGCCGACGAGGCGAAGGCGGCGGGGCTCGTCAATCACCTGGTGCCCGCCGGTCAGGCGAAGGCCAAGGCGCTGGAGATCGCGACGACGATCGCGCGCAACGGCCCGATCGCCGTCCGACAGGCGAAGAAGGCGATCGCCTACGGCAGCGAGACCGACCTCGACACCGCGATGATCCTCGCCATCGAGGCGTACAACGCGACTGTGGTCACCGAGGACCGACTCGAGGGCGTGCGGGCGTTCAACGAGAAGCGCAAACCGGAGTTCAAGGGCCGTTAGGGGAACACGATGGCGACGATACCGCTCCGCCTCACGGACGAGCAGCGCGACCTGGAGAAAGGGGTCACCGAGATCTGCCGCCGCTACCCCGGCGAGTACTGGCGCGAGCTCGACGCCCGACGCGAGTACCCCGAAAAGTTCGTGCGCGAGCTGACCGAGACCGGCTACCTCGGCGCGCTGATCCCTCAAGAATTCGGCGGCGCGGGGTTGCCGATCCGGGATGGCGCGCTGATTCTCGAGACGATTCACGCCAACGGCGGCAGTGCTTCGGCGGTGCACGCGCAGATGTACATCATGGGCACCGTGCTGCGCCACGGCAGCGAGGCGCAGAAGCAGCGCTACCTGCCGAAGATCGCGACGGGCGAGCTGCGCCTGCAGGCGTTCGGTGTCACCGAGCCCGACGCGGGCTCCGACACGACCCAGCTGAAGACGACGGCGGTGCGCAAGGGCGACCGCTACGTGATCAACGGCCGGAAGATCTTCATCTCGCGCGCGCTGCAATCCGACTTGATGCTCTTGCTCGCGCGCACGACACCGGCGGACCAGGTCGAGCGCCGCACCAACGGGCTCAGCGTGTTCCTCATCGATATTCGTGGCATCAAAGGGCTCGAGATCCGGCCGCTGCGCATGATGATGAACCACTCGACGAACGCGCTCTTCTTCGACGACATGGAGATCCCGGCCGACTGCCTCGTGGGCGAGGAGGGCAAGGGCTTCTCGTACATCCTGTCCGGCATGAACGCCGAGCGTATTCTCGTCGCTTCCGAGTCGATCGGCGACGGCCGGTGGTTCACGGACAAGGCCGTCGCGTACTCGAGTGGGCGCGTGATCTTCGGCAAGCCGATCGGCGCCAACCAGGGCGTGCAGTTCCCGATCGCGCGCGCCTACATGAGCGTCGCCGCCGCGGCCCTGATGCGCGACAAGGCGGCCGCGTTGTTCGACGCCGGCGAGCCATGCGGCGCCGAGGCGAACATGGCGAAGTTCCTCGCTGCGGAGGCGGCATGGGAGGCCGGCAACGCGTGTATCGACTGCCACGGCGGCTACGGGTACGCCGAGGAATACGACGTCGAGCGTAAGTTCCGCGAGGCGCGCCTGTACAAGACGGCGCCGGTGAATCAAAACCTCGTGATGGCCTACATCGGCGAGCACGTCCTCGGCATGCCGCGCTCCTACTGAGCGCGCGCGTGCCGCTCTATCTCGAGGACTTCACGCCGGGACAGGTGCGTGAGTCGCCGGCGCGGACGCTGACGAAGGACGAGATCGTCACCTTCGCGCGTCAGTACGATCCGCAGCCGTTCCACGTCGACGAAGACGCAGCGAGGCACTCGGTGTTCGGCGGCCTCATCGCGAGCGGCTGGCAGACCATCGGCATCATGATGCGACTCATGTGGGACAGCTTCCTGTCCGACACGGCCTCGCTCGGCTCGCCCGGCTGCGATGAGATCCGCTGGCTCGCGCCCGTGCGACCCGGCGACGCGCTGCGCGCGCGGTTCACCGTCATCGACGTGGTGCCGTCACGGAGCAAGCCCGACCGCGGGATCGTGCGTACGTTCACGGAGGTGCTGAACCAGCGCGATGAAGTCGTCATGACCGTGCGCGGGCTCGGCATCTTCGGCCGGCGCCCGAGATAGCCGCGGTCCCGATCGAACATGCCGGGGCACCGCCGAGCCGTTCGATTTCGGCGTGGTACAGTTTTGGCCATCTGCGACGAGGAGGTTCCGGCATGCGGCTGCCCGAGCGCGTGACGATCTGCGAGGTGGGAACGCGGGACGGCTTTCAGATCGAGCCCGAGTTCATTCCGACCGACGAGAAGATCGACGTCGTGAACCTGCTCTCGGCCGCCGGGCTGCCGCGCATTGAAGCGACGTCGTTCGTGCATCCCAAGGCGGTGCCGCAGCTGCGCGACGCCGAAGAGGTCATGGCGCGCATCACGCGCCGACCCGGCACGCGCTACGCGGCGCTCGTCCCAAACGAGAAAGGCGCACTGCGCGCGATCGACGCGGGGGTGGACGCGATCCACACGGTGCTGTCCGCGAGCGAAAGCCACAATCTCGCGAACGTCAACATGACGATCGCCGAGTCGCTCGACAGGCTCGGGGCGGTACTGCAGGTCGCCGCGCGCGCGAAGCTCGCCGTCGGCTGCGGCATCTCGACGTCCTTCGGCTGTCCGTTCGAGGGTGACGTGCCGGTGACGCAGCTCGAGCGCATCGTCGGTCGCCTCATCGACATGGGCGCGCGCGCCATCGGTCTCGCGGACACGACGGGCATGGCGAACCCGCGGCAGGTCGGAGGTGTGCTCGAGTACCTCATGCCTCGCTTCCCCGGGATCGAGTGGACGCTGCACACGCACGACACGCGCGCGATGGCGATTCCGAACATTCTCGCCGCCATGGAGCACGGCGTCACGAACTTCGACGCCTCGATCGGCGGGCTCGGCGGCTGTCCGTTCGCACCCGGCGCCTCCGGCAACGTCTGCACCGAGGACCTCGTGCACTGCCTGCACGCGATGGGTGTGCAGACCGGGATCGATCTCGATCGCCTCGTGGGCGTCAGTCGCCGCGTGCAGGAGATCATCGGCCGCGCGCTGCCCGGTCAGATCGTCAAGGCGGGCCCGTCGACGCGGAAGTATCCGCTGCCCGACCCGGTCGCCGCGCGATTGTCCAAAGGCGCCGCGTGACCAAAAAAGCCGCGCGGATGCTCGCGTTGATGGACCGCACGACGCGGCTCTGGCACATCCCGAACGTCGGCCGCGCCAAGGGGCGCGTGATCCGCCGCCTGATCGACCGGCATCGTCCGACGCGCGCGGTGGAGATCGGCTCGCTGCTCGGCTACTCCGCGATCCTCATCGCGGGATCGCTGCCTCCTCGCGGCCGACTCACGTGTCTGGAGACCAGCGAGTATCTCGCGCGCATGACGAAGCACAACGCCGAGGAGGCGGGCCTCGGTCGCAAGGTACGGGTCATCCAGGGCGACGCGCTGCGCCTGCTGCCGCTCTTGACGGGGCGCTTCGACTTCGTCTTCATCGACGCGGCGAAAGAGGACTATCTCGACTACCTGCGCTCGCTTCAGCCCAAGCTCGTGGCCGGCGCCGTCGTGATCGCGGACAACACCGGCGTGTTCCGCAAGGAAGTGAAGCCGTATCTGGATCACGTCCGGAATTCGACGGATTACACGAGCCGCGAGTACGAGTTCGACGACGACGCGATGGAGGTCAGCCTATACCGCTCGCCGCGTACCTGATTCCGGGCGCCGACCTCCACAGCGCGATCGTCCTCGCGCGCACGGCCGAGCGTCTCGGATACGACAGCATCTGGGTCACTCACGGACTCGGCCGCGACTCGTTCGTGGTCCTCACGGCCTACGCCGCGGCGACCACGCGCATCGGGCTCGGCAACGGCGTCGTGCCGATCTACCCGCGGCATCCCATCACGATGGCGCAGGCGGCCAGCACGCTCAACGAGGTCAGCGCCGGTCGTTTCCGGCTGGGCATCGGCGTCAGCCACAAGAGCGCGATGGAGGCGATGCTCGGTCTTCGGCTCGTCGAGCCGCTGGCCGTGATGCGCGAGTACGTCGCCGTTCTTCGCGCGGCGCTCGGCTCAGGCGCGGAATTCGAGGGACGGCACTATCGTGTCCGCTGGTCGCTCGCCCTGCCGACGCGGCCGGCGGCGCCGCCCATCTACCTCGCCGCGCTGTCGGTCAAGATGCTCGAGCTGGCCGGAGAAATCGCCGACGGCGTCGTGCTGTGGCTGTGCCCGCCGGCCTATGTCCGTGACGTCGCCGTGCCCGCGCTCGAGCGCGGCCGGCAGCGCGCGGGCAAATCGCTGGCAGGCTTCGAGATCGTGGCGGCCGTGCCGCTCGCGGTGAGCGACGATCGGCGCGCGGCCATGACCGCGTTCCGTGGCGAGCTCAAGCGCTACGTCGAGCAGCCGTTCTATCGCGCGATGATGCAGGCGGCCGGCCTCGG
Organism: Candidatus Methylomirabilota bacterium; assembly: GCA_046723475.1. Lineage (GTDB taxonomy): Bacteria > Methylomirabilota > Methylomirabilia > Rokubacteriales > CSP1-6 > AR12. The sequence goes on along the minus strand of JBKOUQ010000147.1, from coordinate 56,239 downwards.
CGATGGTGTCGCCGCGTTCGATCGAAGAGGCGAGGTGCCGGAGTCGCTCGCGGAAATGCTCGGCGGCATCGGCGACGCACGCACGGCGCGCGCGTATGTGGACGCCTATCGCAAGGCCGGCGTGACGCTGCCCGCCGTGCGGCCGATCACGTTCCCGGACGCCCCGTGGTACCGGAGCACGATCGAGGCGGCCGCAGGCTGGTGAGCCGAGCGGTGGCGAGCGCGCTGGCGCTCGCGCTGCTCGCCGCTTGCTCGGGTACGCGCGGCGCCGCGGCACGGATGCTGCCCGCGGATCACGACGCGGAGCTTGTCTACGTCGCTCTTGGCGACAGCACCGTCGAGGGGATCGGCGCGAGCCGTCCCGAGCTCAACTACGTCAGTCGTCTTCAGACGCGGCTTCGCGGCGTGTACCGCCACGCGCGCGTCGTCAACCTCGGCGTCGGCGGCGCCACGTCGCGCGACGTGCGCGAGCGTCAGCTTCCGCGCGCCCTCGCACTCAACCCCGACCTCGTGACGCTCTCCGTCGGTCCCAACGACATCACCGAACAGGTCGCGGTTGCGGACTACGGCACGAATGTGGACGCGATTCTCGCCGGGCTGGCGGCGGAAACGCACGCCGTGATCGTCGTGAATCTCCTCCCGGACCTCGCGGTCACACCACGTTTTCGAGACCAGCCTGAGCGGGACGAGGTCGGGCGGCGCTCGGTCGACTTCAACGTGGCCCTGGCGCGCGCGGCGAGCCGCCACGGTGCGCGGCTCGTGGACCTCTACGACGCGAGCCGCCGCGAGGTTCCGGTGAGACCCGAGCTCATGGCCGCCGACGGCTATCATCCCTCGGATATCGGGTACGCACGCTGGGCCGAACTGATGTGGGAGGTGGTGCGGAGTAGAATTCGCTCGTGAGGCTGAATACGCGCGAGATGGGCGGGGTCGAACTGAGCGTGAGACTTGGTTACGGCACGCTCGTCGCGATCGCGATGTTGCTGTTCGCACCGCCCGCCTGGGCGGCCGGCGACCGATCGACGACGCTCTTACCGTCCACCATCAGCTCCCGCGTCGCCGTGGCGCCCCCCGCCGTGAGCAACATCGTGCCGCCGACCTCGGTGTTTCCGGTCACGACCCAGCCCTTCGCGCCATCGCGCTCCGTGAGCGCGCCGCTTCCGTCGACCGTGCTGCCCGCGCCCGACGGTCGGCATCATCGCCACGCGATCGCCGTCGTCGCCGCGCCGCCTGCGACCCAGGTCGTCGTCGTGCAGCAGCCCATCATCTATACACAGACGGTCGCCACTGAGCCGACCGAGTGCGTCAGCCCCGGCTACTGGGCCTACCGCTGGGTGCCGTACGCGACGACCGAGCGGGTCTGGGTAGCGGGCTCGTGGGCCGCCGACGGCACCTGGACCGACAGCCACTACGAGGTCCGACCGTACTCCTCGGGCTACTACGAGCCCGTCTGGACTCCCGACCAGGCCTACGCCTGTTAGGCGATTAAGCCCCTCAACCCTCGCGGTAGAACAACAGCACCGTCGCCATCGCGGTCAGGAACGCGGGCCACGCCCACGTCAGCCACGGCCGGACGCCGCCCGTTCGCGTGCCGATGAGCAGCGCCACGCCGACCCCGACCGCCGTGGAGCCCATCACCGCGTGCTGCAGATAGATCGAGTCGAAGTGCACACGCCCGTCGTGGAAATGGAAGAACAGCGTGGCACCGCCCGCCAAGGCCAGCACGGCCAGCACGCGTGCCAGCCGGCGACCCGGCAGCACACCGGCCGCGCGCAGCGCGGTGATGACACCGATCGCTATGGGCAGCAATGCCAGTAGCTTGTGCTGGAGCACGAGCGGATCGTGGAAGATCTCCACGAACCGCTGCGGCCCATACGGCCACGACTCGGGATCGCTGCTCGGGATGAGGTAGACGCCGAACGCCACCCAGAGTGGCGCGGAAATCGCGTTCCAGGGAAATCGACGCGGCCGCCAGGCTTCCCAGACCGTCAGCGCGGCGAGCGTCAACAAGATGAGGCCGGCGATGCGGTGGGTGAACTCCGAGTAGAAGGTCTCGGCCGGGTTGCGGGCGTGGTGATCCGGTGCGGCAAGACCGCCGTAGGGCGCGAGCCACGGGTTCGTCTCGGCAAACACGCCGCCCGGATTCGGATACCATGCCCACACGTGCGCGACGGCGAGCGACGGATGCCATGCGACGAAGATCTCACCGCTCGCCGGGTGTCGCGCGGGACACGCGCGCGCGCTCGGAGCCGCGATCTCACGGAAGTCGCGATAGTGGCACGACGCCTCGTGCTGATGCCAGACGGCGCCGGGTAGCGAATCGTCCTTCGGCGTCGACGGCAGCGCGTATTCCACGCCAACGAGCTGCCACGCGCCGTCGCGCTCGACGTACAGCAACACCGGCGGCGCCGTGAGATCGAGCGTGCCGGTGGCGAGCGCCCGCGCCTGGGCGGCGGGCTGCACGAAATGGTAGCCGTGCTGCCGCTCCATGCCGCTCGCCTGCAGATAGCCGTCGGCTCGGGCATTCGCGATGTCGAGGTAGCGCGCGGTGGCGCGGCGCACGTCGGCGACGAGGTCGTCGGGACCGCGCGCCGCCGCCGCAGATGTGGCTGCGACGAGGAGCACGATGAGGAGCCAGGCTCGGCGCACGGCTGACCAGTATACGGACAGACGCTGCGGTAGTATGCGCCGACGATGAACGTGCTCCTGACCGCCGACGGCCTCGTGGCGCTCGTCACGCTGTCCGCGCTCGAGATCGTCCTCGGCATCGACAACGTCGTCTTCATCGCGATCATCACCGGTCGGCTGCCGTCGTCTCAGCAGGCCTCGGCGCGGCGGGTGGGCCTCATGCTGGCACTCGCCATCCGGATCGGCCTGCTGTTCACGATCTCGTGGATGATGGGTCTGACGCGGCCGCTGTTCGTGGTGCTCGGGCACCCGCTCACGGGACGCGATCTCATCCTCATCGGCGGCGGGCTCTTCCTCATTGCGAAGGCCACCTGGGAGATCTACGACAAGCTCGAGGTCGACCACGTCGGGCACGCGGCAGGTGGCCGCGGCCACTTCGCGGGCGTCCTCGTCCAGGTTCTCGTGCTCGACATCGTGTTCTCGCTCGACTCCGTGATCACCGCCGTCGGCATGGCGAATGAGCTGGCCGTGATGGTGACCGCCATGGTCATCGCGATGCTCGTCATGCTCGTCTCGATGGGCGCCATCGCCGGCTTTGTCGAGCGCCACCCGAGCGTCAAGATCCTGGCGCTGGCGTTCCTGCTCCTCATCGGAGTGGTGCTCGTCGCCGACGGCATGGGCCAGCACATCTCGAAGGCGTACATCTACGTCGCCATGGCGTTCTCGCTCTTCGTGGAGATGCTCAATCTCCGCTATCGCACCCGGCGGCGACCCGTTCGTCTGCATGGGCGCTACGAGGAACACTGAATGCGCGCCTTCATCGCGGACGAGGAACACTGAATGCGCGCCTTCATCGCGACACGGCTGGCTCAGACGGTGCTGGTGGTGTTTCTCTCGCTCACGGCCGTCTTCCTCATGGTTCGCCTGTCCGGCGATCCCGTGCTGTTGTTCATGCCGATGGACATCCAGGCAAAGGACGTCAACGAATATCGGCAGCGCCTCGGCTTCAACGACCCGCTCATCGTGCAGTACGGGCGGTTCGTGAAGGGCGCGGTCCGAGGCGACTTCGGCGAGTCGCTGCGCTACAGGCGCGACGCGTTCGGTCTCGTGCTGGAGCGGCTTCCGGCGACGCTGCTTCTGGCCGGCACGGCAATCGTATTGACGCTCGCGATCGCCGTGCCGCTCGGCATCGTTACGGCCGTGCGACGCGACAGTGCGATCGACCACGTCGGCACGGTCCTCACCGTGCTCGGCCAAGCCACCCCCGGTTTCTGGCTCGGCCTGATGCTGATGTACCTCTTCGCCGTGCAGCTCCGCTGGCTGCCCACCGGAGGAATCGGCGGTCTCTCGCATCTCGTCATGCCCTCGATCGTGCTCGCCGCGTTCTATGCCGCGCGCGTTGCGCGGTTGACCCGCTCCGCGCTGCTGGAGGCGCTCGGCGAGGATTACGTCCTGACGGCGCGCGCCAAGGGTCTGGCCGAGCCGCGTGTGGTCGCCAAGCACGCACTCCGAAATTCGGCGATCCCGATCGTCACGCTCGCGGGCCTCGAGGCGGGACAGCTGCTCGGCGGCGCCGTGATCACCGAGACGATTTTTGCGTGGCCCGGTCTCGGCCGGCTCACCGTGCAGGCGCTGCTCAACCGCGACTTTCCCGTCGTCATGGCCGCGGTGTGGTTCACGTCGATCGTGTACACGCTGGCAAATCTCGTCGTGGACCTCGCCTACGGCTGGCTCGACCCCCGCGTGCGACAGCGATCATGAAAAAATTCCTCGGCCTGATACTGACCCTCGGCGTCATTGTCGTGGCCCTCGCGGCGCCGTGGCTGGCACCCGCCGATCCCTTCGCCACCGACTTCACCAGCGGCCTCAAGCCGCCGGGCTCGCCAGGTCACCCGTTCGGCACGGATCAGCTCGGTCGCGACCTGCTCGCGCGCGTGCTGTTCGGCGCGCGCGTGGCGCTGTTCATCGGGGTGTGCACGGTGCTCGTCACCGCGCTCGTCGGCGGCGCGCTCGGTCTCGTCGCCGGCTTCGTCGAGCGCTGGCCCTCCACGGTCATCATGCGGCTGGCCGACGTGCAGCTGTCGTTTCCGTTCATCCTGCTGGCGCTGACGATCAACGCGATCGTCGGTCTCGGCCTTCGCAACATCATCGTGAGCCTGTCGGCGGCGGGCTGGGTCGTGTACGCGCGCGTCGTGCGTAGCGAGGTACTCTCCGTCAAGGAGCGGGAATACGTCCAGGCCGCGGCGGCACTCGGCGTCGGGCAGCTGCGGCTGCTGTTGCGTCACGTGCTGCCGAACGTCGCGCCGTCGATCATCGTGGTCGCAAGCCTGCAGTTCTCGCAGTTCGTGGTGGCCGAGGCCGCCATCTCGTTTCTCGGGTTTGGCGTCCAGCCTCCGACGCCCGCGTGGGGCAGCATGCTGAGTGAGAGCCGTGACTTCCTGTACGTCGCATGGTGGCTTGCCGCGTTTCCCGGCGCGGCGCTTGCGCTTACCGCGCTCGGCGTGAATCTCGTCGGCGACTGGCTGCGGGACTCGCTGGACCCGAAGCTCCGCGTGTAGGGACCGTGGGGGCGGGCCACATCGGGGCCCCCCATGTCAGTTGGTACACTCTGACCTCCGTCGTGCGGGCCGGACAGGCCGCGACGGTCAGGAGGCTGCTATGCGTCGTCAGGGGTCGGCCGTGGGCATCATGCTCGTCACCGTCGTCGCCGTCGTCGCGGCCGTGCTGCCGGCCGCGGCCCAGGATCGAACGAAGACCAAGGAAGTCGTCGTCGGCCTCGGCGCCGAGCCGCGCACGATGCTCGGGGTGACGATCGTGGACTGGACGACCAACAACATGCTCGAGCACATCTACGACCGACTGCTCGACCGCGACGCCAAGACGCTCAAGCCCAAGCCCATGCTCGCGACCTCGTGGAAAATCATCAACGACACCACCTGGGAGTTCGCGCTACGCAAGGGCGTCAAGTTCCACAACGGCGAGCCGTTCGACGCGCAGTCGGTCAAGGCGACGTTCGATTACATGCTCGACCCGGCGAACAAGAGCCACTACGCCACGCCCGCGTACTGGAAGCCGCTCAAAGAGGTGCAGATCGTCGACCCGTACACGGTGCGACTGATCACCGACAAGCCGTACCCGAGCGTGATCGATCACGCTTCGCTCACGGATCTGTTGATCATGCCGGCCAAGGCGCTGCGCGAGCAGGGCCCGCAGAAGCTCGCGGAGAAGCCGATCGGCACCGGGCCGTTCAAGTTCGTCGAGTGGCGCCGCGACGAGCGCCTGGTGCTCGAGCGCAACTCCGATTACTGGCAGGGACCGGCGGACGTCAGCCGCGTCACGTTCCGGTTCATCCCCGAGTTCAGCGCCCGCATGGCGGCGCTGCTGTCGGGCGAGATCGACATCATGAAGGACGTGCCGCCGCACACGATCGAGGCCGTCGAGCGGTCAGGACGGGCGAAGGTGCGCTCGACAGTGTCGTCGCGCATCAACTATCTGGCGCTGGTGAATCTCAAGCCCGGCCCGATGCAGGACGTGCGCGTGCGCCGTGCGATGAACCATGCCGTCAACGTGGACGAGCTCATCACCCAGGTGCTGCGCGGCCATGCGACGAAGATGTGCGGGCCGCTGGCCCCGACCAACGTCGATTTCTCGCCGGTGGACTGCTACAAGTACGATCCCGCGCGCGCGCAGGCGCTGTTCAAGGAGGCGGGCGTCGATCCGAAGTCGCTGAACCTGACGCTCGACACGCCGTCCGGGCGCTATCCGCTCGACAAGGACGTGTCGCTGGCGATCGCGGCGCAGCTGCAGCGACTCGGCATCCACACCAACGTGGTCGTCAACGAGTGGGGCACCCATCTGGACAAGATCAAGAACCGCAACACCGGGGACATGTTCTTCCTCGGCTGGGGTCCCGCGCTCCACGGCCAGGGCACCATCGAGCCGCTGTTCAAGGCGGACGCGACGTACTCGTCGTACGGCAACAACAAGGTTCTCGACGACAAGATCGCGAAAGCCGTCACCATCGTCGACGCCAAGGCCCGCGCCGCGGCCTACGCGGAGCTGCAGAAGCTGGTCCACGACGAGGCGCCGTGGGTCTTCCTCTGGCAGCAACATGACCTCTACGGCGTGGCGCAGTCGGTGGAGTGGACGCCGCGTGCCGACGAAAAAGTCTGGATGTACGAGGCGAAGATCACACCGCGGTAAGCGGACGGAGCCACACATGTCGCTGACGGTTTTCACCAACGCGTTTCTGATCGATTGCACCGGGGCGGACCCGACCGAGGGCGCGACCGTCGTCGTCGAGGACGACCGCATCAAGGACGTGCGCGCCAAAGGCGGCCCCGGCCCGCTCCCGGGGCCGATGACGACCATCGACTGCGCCGGCGCGACGCTGATGCCCGGCCTGACCGACGCGCATGTGCACATCTGCGCCGTCACCGAGAACATCACCGATCAGCACCGCTTCTACCCGCCGTCGTACATCGCCGCGCGAGCGATGAAGCGCGCGGAAGAATGCCTGATGCAGGGCTTCACCACCGTGCGGGACGCGGGGGGCGCGGACTACGGCTTTCGCATGGCGCTCGAGGAGGGCCACTTCCCCGGCCCGCGGCTGCTCGTCTCCGGCCGCTACATTTCGCAGACGGGCGGGCACGGCGACAAGCGGCGGCGGTCCGAGTGGACCGACCCGATCGACTGCTGCGTCGGCATGGTGGGCTTCATCGCCGACGGCCCCGACGAGGTGCGCCGGGCCGCGCGCGAGAACATCCGCCGCGACGTCGACCAGATCAAGATCATGGCGTCGGGCGGCGCGATGTCGCCCTCCGACGAGCTCGACACGACGCAGTTCACCGTGGCCGAGATGCGGGCGGCGGTCGAGGAAGCGCAGGCCGTCGGCAAGTACGTGCTGAGCCACGCGTACTCGGACTCTGCGGTGCGGCGCGCGATCGAAGCCGGCGTCCGCTCCATCGAGCATGGCAACCTGATCCGCGAGGCCGCCGCGCGCGCCATCAAGGAGGCGGATGCGTTCCTCGTGCCGACGATGGTGACGTACGAGGCGATCTATCGCGAGGGCAAGCGCTACGGCATCGGCGACCACCAGGTCGCCAAGATCGACATGGCGCGCCAGCAGTCGCTGCAGGGGCTCACCTACGCATATAAAGCCGGCTGTAAGATCGGCTCGGGATCCGACCTGCTCGGCGACATGATGACTCAGCGTGCGGTGGAGTTCGAGCTGAAGGGCCAGGTCATGACGCCGATGGAGGTGCTGCTCTCGGCGACCAAGGTCAACGCGGAGCTGTTCCGCATGCAGGACCGCATCGGCAGCGTCGAGCCGAACAAATACGCCGACCTGATCGTCGTGCAGGGTAATCCGCTGAAGAATCTCCGGGTGTTCCAGGTGCAGGACAACCTGCGCGTGATCATGAAGGGCGGCCGGGTCTACAAGAGGATGACATGAGCGAAACGCATCGTGACGCGATTCTGGATCAGTTCACGCGACAGGCCGTGCCGTTCGCGACCGCGCCGTCGATCCGCGACGAGGCGGCGCTCCGCATGGTGATCGAGTTCAGCGGCTGCGGGCCCGACGATACCGTGCTCGACGTGGCGTCCGGCCCCGGCATCCTTGCCTGCGCGTTCGCCAAGGTCGCCCGACACGTGACCGGCATCGACCTCACGCCGGCGATGCTCGACCGCGCGCGGCAGCTGCAGAAGGAACAGGGGCTCACGAACCTCACGTGGCACCACGGCGACGTGCTTCCGCTGCCGTTCGCCGACGGCGCGTTCACCGTCGTGGTGTCGCGTTTCGCGTTCCACCACCTCCTCGACCCGGGCGCGGTGCTTGCCGAGATGCGCCGCGTGTGCGCGCCGGGCGGCACCGTCATGGTCATCGACAGCGCCCCCGCGCCCGACAAGGCGGACGCGTTCAACGCGATGGAACGGCTCCGCGATCCCTCGCACACGCGCGCGCTGCCCGCCGCCGAGCACCTGGCGCTGTTCTCCAAGGTCGGCCTGGGCGAGCCGCGCCAGACGTTCTATCGGCTCGAAGGAGAGCTGGAAGGCCTGCTCGCCCGATCGTTCCCGAATCCGGGCGATGCCGACAAGATCCGCGCGCTGTTCCGCGCCTCGCTGGCCGACGACGCGCTCGGGATCCAGACGCGGCGCGTGGGCGAGCAGCTTCACTACGGCTTCCCGGTCGCGGTGCTGGCCGCGCGGCGCTGACGTGCACAGTCGGAGGCGACGTGCACGATAGAATGACGGGGTGATCGCGCTCGACCTGCGTCTCGCTCCCATGGCCGGCGTGACGAACGCGCCGTTCCGGCTCGTCGCACGCGAGTGCGGCGCCGGCCTCTCGACCAGCGAGGAGATCGATGCCCGCGCGCTCGTCCGCGACAACGCGCGCACGATCGCGCTGACGTCGTACCTGCCCGCCGAGCGCCCCCTCGTGATGCAGCTGCTCGGCGAGGACCCGGACGTCCTCGCCGAGGCGGCGCGGCGGCTCGAGGCCGCGGGAGCGGACGGGATCGATCTCAACATGGGCTGCCCGGTGGCCAAGATCGTCGCCAAGGGCCAGGGCGCCGCGCTGATGCGCGATCCGCTGCGCGCCGCGGTGATCGTTCGCACCCTCCGCAAGGCGGTGGCGGGCAGCTTGAGCATCAAGATCCGCGGCGGCTGGGACGAGCGGACCGTGAACGCGCCGGAGATCGCGCGACTCGCGGAGAGCGAGGGCGTCGATGCCGTCACCGTGCACCCGCGCACGCGGTCGCAGCAGTATACGGGCCGCGCGCCGTGGGACATCATCGCCGATGTGGTGCGAGCCGTGCGCGTGCCGGTGACCGGCAACGGCGACGTGCGGTCGGTTGACGACGCGCGCGCGATGATGGCGACCACCGGCTGCGCGGCCGTGATGATCGGCCGCGGCGCGCTCGGACGACCGTGGATCTTCCGGGGTGTGGACGTGTCGCGGCCGGAGCGCGAGGCCGTGATCCGGCGGCACTGCGCGCTCATCGAAGAACATTTCCCCGAGCGCCCGGCGCTCGTCCAGCTCAAGAAGCACCTCGCGTGGTACTCCGACGGCCTGCCGTTCGCCGCGCGCGCCCGGCCGGCGATGTTCGCCGCAGAGACCGCGGCCGAGCTGTACGAGCTGTTCTGGCGGCTGTGGTGACGGCTCAGCGCTGGTTCGAGGACTTCACGATCGGCGACCGGTTCGAGAGCCCGTCGAAGACGCTGACCGACGCCCATTTCATGTTCTTCGCCGGCATGACCGGCGACGCGCACCCGATCCATTACGACGACGAGTATGCGAAGGGCACGCGTTACGGACGACGCCTCGCCCACGGCTTGCTGCTCACGTCGATGACCGCAGTCGGCGCCTCCACGCTCGCTGCCGTGATCGAGAGCTCGATCGTGGCGTTCCTCGAGCAGACGACACGCTTCCGCCACGCGGTGTTCGTCGGCGACACGCTCAAGCCGCGTCACGAAGTCATCGCGCTGGAGCGCAAGCGCTCCGCCGGTCTGCTGACCTTGCGCGTCACGCTCGACAATCAGCGCGGCGAAACCGTGCTCGAGGGCGAACACCGCTATCTGATCGCGTATCGCCCGACGACGTGAGCCGCACACGCGTCGACGGCGCCCCGACCGCCGCCGTGATGGCGGCCGCAAGGCGCGGGTGGGTGGCACCGACGCTGCTGGTGCTCGCCGCGCTGGCCGGCACCGCCGCCGCGCAGCCCGATCTCGACAGCGCGCGTGCGCTACTCGCCGCGTGGCACGAGGATCCGGCACGCATCGACCGGGCCCGCGCGCTGCTGGAAGCCGAGGTGGCCCGCAATCCGACGACCGATGCGCTCGTCGAGCTGTCCGGCGCCTGGTTCCTCACCGGCGACTTCCGCGCGCGCTCGGACGCCGAGCGCGTGTCCGCATACGAGCACGGCGCGCGCGCCGCGCAGCGAGTGGTCGCCGCCGCGCCTGGAAACGAGCGCGCCCACCTGCTGCTCGCCTTCAACAGCGGTCGCCTGGCAGAGATTGCCGGCGTCAGCCGCGCGCTTGGTCTCGTCACGACCATCCGGCATGAATCGGAGACCGTGCTGCGGCTCAACGCGTCGAGTGTCGATGGTCTGATCCTCGCCGGCGGCCTCGCCGCCGGGCTGCCGAGGCTCATGGGCGGCGATCGTGCGAAGGCCGAGGCGCTCCTTGTTCGGGCGCTCGAGCTCGATCCGCACCACACCGGCGGGCGCGTGGAGCTCGCGCGACTCTACGTGACGGAGCGCAGATGGTCGGAGGCCACGCGCGAGCTGCAGGCCGTGATGGGCGAAACGGCGCCGACTGACCACCCGCGCTGGACGATGAGCGATGTGCCACGTGCGCGCGAGATGCTCGCCTCGCTCCGGGGGCGCGCGCCGGGCGCCGTGCCGCCGGAGTCGCCCTGACCCATAGCACCCGCCCACGCTGTCTAGGTCTGTCCGTGCCAGTCGCGACCCGCGCGCTCGCGCCAGCGGACGCGGATCGCCTCGAACTCGGCGTGCGGCAGCGGGCCCGCGGCCACGCGCTCGGCGTTTTGCCGCCAGCGCGCAGGCTTCGTGGTGCCGACGATCGCGGTATGGATGCCCGGCACCCCGAGCGTGAAGCGCAGCGCGGTGGCGACGGCGTCCTCGAGCGGCTGCGCGAGAAACGCATAGTCGAGCGCGCGCAATCGATCCCAGTACACGCGGTGATAGGCACTCGCCGGAGGGCGTGATCGAGTCCGCCACGCCACGTTCGCCACCGGCCGCTTGGCGATCACACCCATGCCGAGCTCTCGCGCCGCTGGTAACACCGCGTCGATCGCCTCCTGGTCGGCGACGCTCACCGAGATCTGCAGGGTGTCGAACCTTCCGGTCTCCACCGCATAGCGGGCGGCGCCGCCGTCGCCGCTGTAGCCGATGTAACGCGTGAGCCCGCGCGCCCGCGCCGTCTCGAGCGCGGTGATCGCGTCGCCGCGACGCAGCACGCCCTCCGAGCAGGAGTGCAGCTGGACGAGGTCGACCGCGTCGGTGCGTAGCCGCTCGACACTGCGCTCGATCGACTTGAGGATCGCGGCGGGCCGCCAGTCGTCGCGACCCCAGCCGGCCGCGTGTCCGACTTTCGTGAACAGATGGAACTCGCGTCGGCGATCGCTCACGGCGCGCCCGATGAGCGCCTCGCTGTCGGCGTAGCATTCGGCGGTGTCGATGACGTTCAACCCGGCGTCGAGCGCGGCGGTGAGCAGCCGCGTGGCCACGCCCTGACCGACACCTTCGTAGCCGATCTCCGAGCCGCCGAACCCGAGCGCGCTGACCTCCATGTCCGTCCGTCCCAGGCGGCGCCGCTCCATCAGTCGCGGTCCTCGGGATGCAGATCCTCGGGGGACGCGCTCGTCTGCCCCCAGGCCGTGATCCGCCAGTTCTCGCGCGCGCGCCCGCCCGTCCGCCACGGCGGCAGCGGCATGAGCAGATGCCGCGAGAGCGCCGCGACGTACGGCTCGTACATCGTACGCAGCTCCGCGAGCTTGTCGTCGGCGCCCGCGCCGGTGTTCAGTGTGACGCCGGCGGCGCTCAGCGAGGCGCGCAGGCGCGCCAGCTCGTCGCCGGGAAGTCGATCCACGTCGGCGATCGGCGGACGCCCGAGCACTTGCGCGATGTCCGCGACGGTGTGGCGCGCCATGGCAAACGTCAGGCGCGCTTGTCGCTGGCACGCGCCCTCGACGCCGATGCTCACGAGCGCGCTCGCATCGAGAACCGTCGTCAGCGCCGCGAGCCACGACTGGTTGTCGTGCTGCGAGCGGTAGTACGAGAGCACCGGATACGACAGATGCGACTCCAGCACGTCCGCGCTCCAGCGCTCCCACTCGCGCAGCAGCTCGGCGAGCTGGCCCAGGTCGTCACCGTGTCCGCGCAGCAGCTCCTCGGCGCTCGGCGGCGAGCCCGCGCGCGCGTCGAGCCGCGTGATCTCGACCTCACGACGAGAGAACGACTGGTAGAGGATCGGCACGTAGCCGATCACCAGCGCGAGAAATCCGAAGCCCATGCCCGCCTCGACGACCATGAGAGCGCGGCCCAGCGGAGACACGGGCGTGATGTCGCCGAGGCCGAGCGTGAAGAACGTTTCCCCGCTCATGTAGATGTGCTGAGCGAATGTGCCGCCGCCTTCGACGGAGAGCCGCGTGCCGAGCCCAAATTGCACCATCGCGAACGCCGCGATGAAGCTCGCGGCCCAGACGGCAAACAGCAGCAAGAGCGACAGCGGGCCGTAGTAGGACAGGCACGCTTCGCGTCGACCGCCCGGACGTATCCGCCGCGCGACAGCCGACCACGCCCACCAGGTCGTGCGGAAGAACAGCCGCGTCGTGCGGAAGCGGCGCGTGGCCCGCCGAGGCAGCACGACGGCTTCGAACGTGTCCCACGCGATGATCACGATCCACAGACCGCCGGCCAGCGCGATCACCCAGCGCATGGCGTTGAGATGACCGGGCGCGGCTGCCCGGTGCTCAGTCCGAGCGACCGCGCGCGGCGATGTCCCAGACCGCCTCGACGCGCGGCCCGCGCACACACCAGAGACGGTCGTAGAGGTTGAACGTCGGATCGCAGTGTGGCGGGAAGAACTCGATGCGCTCGCCGAGCTTCGGCGCGCGCGATGGATCGATGACCGTCAGCCGCCCGTGCTCGTCGCCCGCGAAGCCGTACTCGACGCCGGGCCGCTCGACGGCCTCCGGCGGAAACGGCTTGTCCGTGGAAAACGCCTTCAGTCCGCCGTCGACCATCGCACGATCACGCGTCGGCACACTGACCACGGTCGTCGCCACGGTGAGCGCCATCTCGAACGCCGTCAGTGAGTCACCGCTTCGGTCGCCGATCCGACGGTAGTCGACGTCCATCACGCAGTAGGACCCGCTCTGCAGCTCGGTGAGCCCCGTCAGCTCGACGTCGATGTCCCACGTCCCCGTCGAGCCGCCCGCGACGATCTCCACCGGCAAGCCATCCGCCTCGAGCCGCGCGCGCGTATCCATCAGCGGCGCCATGGCGGCGAGCGACGCCTCGCGACGCGCTGCCCACCCCATCACGTGGGCACAGTGACCGGCGTAACCCTGCAGGCCGCGTAGCCGGAGCGCACCGCGGTGGGCCACCTGGCGAGCCAGCGCAAGGGCCGGCTCGCCCGGCTGCGCGCCCGTGCGGCGACCGCCGACGTCGACGTCGATCAGGACGTTGAGCGTCACGCCATCGTCCGCCGCGGCGCGCGCGAGCGTGTCGACGTTGTCGGCGTTGTCGACGACGACCATCGTGTCCGGCGCCTCGGCCACCAGGCGCGTCAGCCGGCGCACGGCACTGGGCGCGACGACCTCGGTGGTGATGAGGAAACCGCGGATGCCGTGGCGCGCCATCACCTCGGCCTCGCCGAGCTTCGCGCACGCGACACCGAGCGCGCCCGCCGCGATCTGACGATGCGCGATCTCCGGGCACCGGTGCGTCTTGGCGTGCGGCCGCAGCGACTTACCGGCGGCGCGTACGTGCTTGGCCATGCGCTCGAGATTGCGCTCGAAGCGGTCCATGTCGAGCAGCAGCGCGGGGGTCGGAATTTCGTCGCGCGTCATCGGGATTGGCAGCCTAGCACGATTCCCCGCGCCGGGGCCGGGCCCAGGGCCGCACGGTCGCGCGACTAGCGGCGGACGGCGTTGTTCAGATTGCGGGTCTGGATGCCGCCCTTGAGGTCCTGATCGACCTGGGGGGCACGCTGCGTTGGACGTGTCAGCTCACGCGCGGCAGCGTCGTCGCGTTGCCGCTGGATCTCCGCCGCGGCGTGCTCGGCGTCGCGCTCGACCTGCTCCGGCGGAACGGCGGGCCGTACGATGACGCGGCGGTGACGCATCTCCTGCTGCATCTCGGTCTCCGGACTGGCGGATTGCGCGAGCACCGTGGCTGGTGCGACGACAGGCATGAGCGCGGCACAGACTCCGATCACGGCCGTGATACTGAGCGTCCTCATGCGCAACTCCCCCGGCTGCAACCCTTACATTCCGGCGCGATGCCCCATCGTTGTTACCTGCAGCCGATATGCCGCTGAACGCGCGACTTCCGCGGTCAGCGTCACGATCTTCTGCCAGCTCCCTAGCGGCCGAGGCTCACGTCGTCCGACAGTTCGTCGATATCACCGGGGCGGCGCGGAAAATACTGGGCCAAGGTCGAGCCGACCTCGTCGACAGCACCCACCAACGCGCCGGTCACCGCCCCCGTACGAAGCCGCTCGATCATGCGATCGCGGACGCCCGTCCAGTACTCGTCACCCACCCGCGCGTGAATGCCGTCGTCGCCGACGATCGCGAGCTTGCGGTCCTCGACCGCGAGGTACACGAGCACGCCTGCACGGTGCGTCGTCCGATGCATCTCGAGCGCGGCGAAGACCTCTCGCGCGCGCTGCATGGGGTCGTGGGTCCGCCGGCGGAGTCCGTGCGCGACACGGCGCTCGACGTGCACGCGGATCTCGGCCGCGGTGCGGTGCTCCGCCTCGCGCACGGCCGCCGTGACCGCTTCGAGGTCGGCCTCCGTGAACACGCGTTTTGCCCACCGCGGATGCCGTCCGAGCATCACCAGTCCCCGCTTGCGCCACCACCGCCGAAGCTGCCGCCGCCACCCGAGAAGCCGCCCCCACTATCCCCCCCGCCGCCGCCCCCACCGCCGCCGCCGATCCAGGGACCACCGCCCCAGTAGATCGGCGGATGCGAGCGCCAGCCGCCGCGGTCCACCGTGTAACCGCGACGCAGCGACGAGCGGATCGCGCTGCCGATCGCCACAATGAACACGCCGAAGATCAGCAGCATGAGCAGCAGCGTCGCGTTGGCGACGGGCTTCGGCATCGCCGGGCCCCGCGCACGAGGGGGCGCCGGACCGCCGCCGATGCGCGCGAAGATCTCGTCCACCGCGGCTTCGAGTCCCGCGGCGTAGCGGCCTTCCCGGAAGCGCGGCGCGATGACGTCGCGGATGATCCCCGCCGACACCGCATCGGTGATGACGGGCTCGAGACCATAGCCGACCTCGATGCGCAGCTTCCGGTCCTTGAGGAACACGAGGAGGATGACGCCGTTGTCGACGCCCTTGTGGCCGACTTTCCACTGCTCGGCGAGCCGGATCGATACGTCTTCGAGGCTTTCGCCTTCGAGGGAGGGGAAGATCGCGATGACCATCTGCGCGCCGGTCGTGCGCTCGCGCGCGGCGAGCTTGTCCTCCAGGCGTGTTCGGTCCGACGCGGACAGCACGCCGGCGTAATCGTTGACACGCGCGGTGGGCGGCGGCGGAAGGGTGAGGGCGAGGAGGAGCGCGACGCCGAGAAGCAGCCTAGAACTTCACTTTGGGCGCCGTCTCGCTGCCCGGCGCCGCCTCGAAGAACGCCTTGGGCTTGAAGCCCATCATCCCGGCCACGAGGCTTCCGGGAAAGATTCGCAGCCGGGTGTTGTACTCACGCACCGCGGTGTTGTAACGCTGACGCTCGATGGTGATCCGGTTCTCCGTGCCCTCGAGCTGGCTCTGCAGCGTCAAAAAGTTCTGGTTCGACTTCAGCTCCGGATATCGCTCGACGGTCACGAGGAGCCGACTCAGCGCGCCGGACAGCTGGTTCTGCGCCGCCTGGAACTTGGCCATGGCCTGGGGATCGTTCAAGGCCTCGGGCGTGAGCCTGATGCTGGTCGCGCTCGCGCGCGCCTGAGTCACTTCGGTCAGGACCGTCCGTTCCTGCGCGGCGAAGCCCTTCACGGTCTCGACGAGGTTGGGAATCAGGTCGGCGCGGCGCTGGTAGACGTTCTGGACCTGCGCCCACTTCTCGTTGACGTCCTGCTCGAGGCGGACGAGCTGGTTCTGGATGCTCACCGCCCACATGACGAACCCGACCACGACGATGGCGACGACGACCAGGGCGATCAGCGCTCCGCGCATGCCGCAGGGATTATACTCAACGCCGTGCCCGAAACCCTTCCTCTATATCGCGTGATCGCGAAGAACACTTCCACCCGTGAGAACAAGATCCACGACGACGAGACCGCGCGGCGTTACGGGTTCCCCGGCGCCCTCGTACCCGGCGTGACGATCTATGCCTACATGACGGAGCCGCTCGCCGCGGCGTTCGGCGCCGCCTGGTTGGCGCGCGGCACGGCGAGCGTGCGGTTCGTGAAGCCGGTGCTCGCGGGGGAAGAGGTGACCGTGCGCGGCACGGTCGTGGCGCGTGATGCCAAGACCATCAACGTGAGCGTGACCGCGGGCACGGCCACGACGCCGGAGTGCGCGACGCTGACCGCGACGATTCCTGCCGGGAGCCCCACGCCCGTGAACGTCGCGACGTACGGCGAGGCGCCACTGCCCGAGCCGCGCCCCGACGCCACGCGCGAGCACTGGGCATCCATCACGACCGTGGGGACGCCTCGCGCCCACTACGATGACGCCGCGGCCGAGGCGTATGTGGCCAAGGTCAGCGAGCCGCTGTCGCTCTACCGCGGACGCGACGGGTGGGTGCATCCCGGGTTCCTGCTCGAGCAGGGCAATCGCGCCGTCGACCGTAACGTGAAGATGGGCCCGTGGATCCACGTCGGCAGCGCCGTCCGTCACCTCGGCGGCGCGCGCGTGGGTGAGCGCCTCGCCACGCGCGGCCGCGTGCGCTCGCTGTTCGAGAAAAAGGGCCGCGAGTTCGTCGAGCTCGATCTCATCATCGTGGCCGGCGACGCGCCGCGCCCCGTCGCGCACGTCCTGCACACCGCGATCTATAGGCTGCCGCCGCCCGCCTGATCGATACGTCGCCGCCGGTTTGCCTCGCCGCATCGTGCGTGCTAGAAACGTCCATTCGCCTGGAGGCCTGCGATGGATCTGACACTCTCGCCCGACGATCGCGCGTTTCGTGATCAAACGCGCGCGTGGTTCGCCGCGAACACGCCGCGCACCGAGCTGACGACCCTCGAGCAGCGACGCGCGTGGCATCGCACGATGTACGAGGCCGGCTACGTGGGCCTGGGCTGGCCCAAAGAGTACGGCGGCCGCGGCGCGACGCCGATGCAGCAGGCGATCGTCGCGGACGAGATGGCGCGCGCCAACGCGCCCGCGCCGATCAACGGCCTCGGCGTCGGCTTCATCGGGCCGACGATCATCGTGCACGGCACACCAGAGCAGAAAGAGCGGTATCTCCGGAAGATCCTCACGGCCGAGGAGATGTGGTGCCAGCTCTACTCGGAGCCCAACTCCGGGTCCGACCTGGCGAGCCTGCGCACACGGGCCGAGGACAAGGGCGATCACTTCGTCGTCAACGGCCAGAAGATTTGGACGAGCGGCGGCCACATCGCGGACTTCGGCATCCTGCTGGCGCGCACGGATCCGAGCGTGCCCAAGCACAAGGGCATCTCGTGCCTTCTGTTCAACATGCGCCAGCCCGGTGTCGAGGTGCGGCCGCTGAAGCAGATCACCGGCAGCTCGGAGTTCAACGAGGTCTTCATGACCAACGCGCGCGCCGAGCGGCGCGACCTCATCGGCCGGCTCGGACAGGGCTGGGAGATCGCGCAGACCACGCTGGGTTTCGAGCGGGGGGGCAATTCGATGGCGCGCGTCACCCGCTACGCGTCGGCCTTCGAACGGCTCGTCGAGGCAGCGATGATGCTCTCGCGCGGCGGCAAGCCGCTGCTCGAGGATCCCGTCGTGCGCAGCAAGCTCGGCCGCGTCTACGCGGAGATGGAAGTCCAGCGCTACGCGGCGCTCCGCGTGCTGTCGGCGCTGCAGAAAGGCGACTCTCCGGGCGCGGCGTCGTCGATCACGAAGCTGTCGTACAGCGAGTTCGAGAAGCGCTACTACGAGCTCGCGCTCGAGATCCTCGGACCCTACGGACAGATCATCGACGGCGGCCTCGAGGAGACGACGCTCGACGTCGACTCGTCGTCGGGCGTGCGCTCGAGCTGGGCGTACGCGTTCCTGTGGGCACGCGCGGGGACGATCTACTCGGGCTCCTCCGAGATTCAGAAGAACGTCATCGGTGAGCGCGTGCTCGGGCTGCCCAAAGAGATCCGCGCCGACCGCGTGTCGAAGGCGTAGGAGGCGAGCGTGGACTTTTCGTTCAGTCCCGATCAGCAGCTGCTTCGCAATTCGGCTCGCGCATTTCTCGACGAGCACAGCAAGCCGGCCCACGTGCGCACGCTCTGGGACGATCCGCGTGGTGAGAGCGAGGCACTCTGGAAGGAGATCGCGCAGCTCGGCTGGCTCGGCCTGGCCCTGCCGGAGGACGTCGGAGGCAGCGCGCTCGGTCTCGTCGAGACGGCGATTCTGCAAGAAGAGCTCGGTCGCGCCGCGTGCCCGTCGCCGTATCTGCCGACCGTGCTCGCCGCCATGGCGATCGACCGCTTCGCAGGCCCGGCGCAGAAGAGTCGGTGGCTCGCCGCCATCGCGGGCGGTCGCGCGAGGGCGACGGTCGCGTTGATGGAGCGCGCGCTCGATTTCCGCCCCGAAGCGGTCGAGACGCGCGCCGAGGAGCGCGGCGGCAAGGTCGCGCTGACCGGCGTCAAGCAGTTCGTCCCGTGGGGTCACGTCGCCGACGTCGTCCTCGTCCCGGCGCGCACCGGCGGGACGCTCGCGGTGTACGTGGTCGAAACGTCCGCGCCGGGTGTGTCGATCGTGCCGCTCACCGGCATGGATCCCGGTATGAGGCTTGCCCAGATCACCCTCGCGGAAGCGACGGTCGCCGCCGAGGCGCGGCTGCCGGCCGAAGCGCTGACGTTCCTGCTCCTGCGCGGCGCCGTCGGCGCTGCCGCGGAGATGCTCGGCGCCGCGCGGCGCTGCCTCGACATGGCGGTGCACTATGCGAAGGTGCGCGAGCAGTTCGGCCAGCCGATCGGCTCGTTTCAGGCCATCCGCCACAAGTGCGCCGAGATGCTGCTCGAGGTCGAGAACTCGCACTCGGCGACGTACTACGCCGCGTGGGCGCTCGACAGCGGCGCCGAGGACGCCGCGCTGGCCGCGTCTGTGGCCAAGTCGTACATCAACGAGGCGTCGCGCAAGGTGTGCGGCGAGGCCATCCAGGTGCACGGCGGCATCGGCTTCACGTGGGAGTACGACCTGCATCTGTACTTCAAGCGCGCCAAGGCGCTGGAGCCGCTGTACGGCGACGCCGAGTACCACCGCGAGCTGATCGTGCGCCGCGTGGCGCGCTGAGCGCCGATGGCCGATGCCCGGCCGCCGCTGGATGGCGTGCGCGTCATCGATCTCACGAGCTACATTGCGGGCTCGTACGCGGCGACCATGCTGGCCGACCTCGGCGCCGACGTCGTGAAGGTCGAGTCGCTCGAAGGCGACTCGTTCCGCGAGCTGCCCGGCTTCTTCGCGTGGAACCGCGGCAAGCGGTCGATCGCGCTCAATCTGAAGAATGCCGAGGGACGCGGGGTCGTCGAGCGTCTCGCACACTCCGCCGACGTGGTGATGGAGAACATGCGCCCCGGTGTCGCCGATCGGCTCGGCGTCGGCGACGCGGCGCTCCGTGCGCTGAATCCGCGGCTGATCTACTGCTCGACGACCGCCTTCGGCTCGACCGGTCCGTACGCGGATCGTCCCGGATTCGATCCGCTGCTGCAGGGGCTCGCAGGGCTCATGGCGCTGCAGGGCTTCGGCGGCCCGCCGCAGTATATCCGCGTCGCGCTCGTCGATTACTACGCGGCCGCCCTCACCGCGCAAGCGGTGCTGGCGGCGCTGTTCGTGCGCGAGCGCACCGGCGTCGGGCAGAAGGTCGAGACGTCGTTGCTCCACGCGGTGACCGCGCTCCAGGCGGGCAACTTCGTCGATTACCCTGGCAAGCAATCCGTGTTTCGCGACAATCCGACGTACCGGCTCTATCAAGCGGGCGACGGCGAATGGCTCTTCCTCGCGTGCGGCAACCAATCGTTCTGGGTCAAGCTCTGCCAGGCGCTCGGCCTGGACGACCTCGCGCACGATCCGCGCTTCGCGTCCTGGATGCTGCGGCTCGACAACCGCGAGGTGTTGCTGCCGATCCTCGAGGCGCGCTTCCGCTCGCGGCCGCGCGATGCGTGGCTCGAGGTGCTGCGACAGGCGGACATTCCCGCCGGTCCCGTGCACTCGATCGACGACTTTCGCCGCCATCCCCTCACGCGACATCACGGCCTCGCGCGGGAGTACGATCACCCCGACGTCGGCCGTCTCACGTTGCCCGGCTCGTCGTTGTTGTTTTCCGCGACGCCCACGCGCGACGTCGGCGCCTCGCCGACGCTCGGCCAGCACACGGACGACGTGCTGCGCGCGGCCGGCTACGACGAGCAGGCGCGCGCCGATCTGCGGGCGCGCAAGATCATCCGCTGACGACTTGACGGACAGGAGCCGCGTGTGAGCGCACCCTACGAAGCCATCCGGTACGACGTCGACCACGCCGTCGCGACGATCACGATGCGCCGCCCCGACGTGCACAACGCGATGAACGACGCCATGCGGCGCGAGCTCACGCGCTGCTTCGAAGGCCTGGCCACCGACGACGACGTCAAGGCCGTCGTCGTGACCGGGGCCGGCGAGCGCGCGTTCTCGGCGGGGGCGGACATCCGGGAGTTCGTGGCTCCGCTCGTGCCGGTTCAGTTCCGCGAGCAGCGGCGCCGCGTCGACTTCCGCCAGGCGATGGACCGCTGCTGGCAGCCGATCATCGCCGCCATCAATGGCTTTGCGTTCGGCGGCGGGCTCGAGCTGGCCCTCGCGTGCGACATCCGCGTCGCGGCCGCCGGCGCCCAGCTCGGTCTCACCGAGATCGATCTCGCGATCATTCCCGGCGGCGGGGGCACGCAGCGCCTGCCACGCCTGGTAGGCCGCGGCAAGGCGTTGGAGATGATCCTCACGGGCGCGCGCATCCCCGCGGACGAGGCGTTGCGCATCGGGCTCGTCGAGCGCGTCGTCCCGACCGGCGAGGCGCTCAAGGCCGCGACCGAGCTCGCGCGCACGATGGCCGCGAAGGCGCCGGTGGCGCTGCGCTACGCAAAGGAAGCGGTCGTGAAGGGGCTCGAGCTGTCGCTGGCGGACGGGCTGCGCCTGGAGGGCGATCTCTCGACGCTGCTGCGGACCACGGAGGATCGCGTCGAGGGCGCCAAGGCGTTTTTGGAGAAGCGCGCGCCCCGCTGGACCGGCAAGTAAGATTCAGCTCGATGCCCTTCTCGTATTACGCGCGGCTG
This sequence comes from Candidatus Methylomirabilota bacterium, assembly GCA_046723475.1. Taxonomy (GTDB): domain Bacteria; phylum Methylomirabilota; class Methylomirabilia; order Rokubacteriales; family CSP1-6; genus AR12. The sequence goes on along the minus strand of JBKOUQ010000147.1, from coordinate 34,434 downwards.
TCGCGCGCCCAGCAGGCGGTCTATCGGCGCAGCGATGCCATGACGGAACTGCGTCTTCCCGAGGCGGCGCGCTTCGCCGCCGCGATCGACGCGCTCGAGTCCGCGCTGCTCGCCGACGATCGCGCCGCCACGCAGGCGGCGAGCGATCGGATCATCCGGGGCCTGATGGAGGTCCTCGGCGCGCCGCCGGTCCGCGTCGAGGTGCTGGCGGCGCGCCCGCACGCGCGCTGGGGTGAGCTGCACGGCCTGTACACGGCCGAGCGTGGGAAGCGCCCGAAGATCCAGCTCTGGATGCGGACCGCGAAGCAGAAGCGCGTGGTCGCGTTCCGTACGTACCTGCGCACCCTGCTACACGAGGTCGGCCACCACCTGGACTACACGGTGCTGGGCCTGGACGATTCGTACCATACCGAAGGGTTCTACAAGCGCGAGTCGAGCTTGTTCCATCAGCTCGTCACGGATCTGAGGAGGACCGGGATGCCGACGATGGAGGAATACGCCAAGCAGCCACGCGAGCAGCGTCTGAAGCGCCTGGAGCGGACCGCCGACGAGCTCGTGGCGGCGATCGGCGGTCAGAGCGATGCCGCGCTGGCCAGGCGGCCCGATGCGAAGAGCTGGGCCGCGAAGGAAGTGATCTGCCATCTGCGCGACACCGAGGAATTTTTCATGCTCCGATTCGCGACGATCATCGCGATCGACAACCCGCCGCTCGCCCCGCCCGATCCCGATCGGTGGGCCGACGAGCGGCAATACGTTCGCAACGACGCGGCCGAGGCCGTGCGCGCGTTCCGAAAGCGTCGCGAGGAGACGCTCGCATTCCTGAGAACGCTCGGGCCGCCGGAGTGGGAGCGCGCCGGCACGCACGCCACACGCGGCAAGGTGAGCGTCGACGCGTTCCTCACGCTGATGGCGTGGCACGACGACAACCACCTCGATCAGCTGCGGCGCGCGCTCGACGGCAGGCCGTGAAGGAGGGCGCCGACGGCCGCTCACCGCAGCTGCGGCGCGACCTCCTGCATGAAGCGGTCGAGCAGCGGGCGCGGGTCCTTCGGCAAGAACATCGTTGGGATCCACACCATGCCGACCCCGGCATCCGCGAGCCGGCCGAGCTTGTCGCGAATCTCCGACGCGGAGCCGACGAGCGCGGTGTCGTTGGCAAGCGCCTCGGGCATGCCGAACCGTCGGCTCAGCCCGGTGCGCAGCCGATCGATCTCGGCGCGGTCTTCGGTGATGGCCAGCGCCATGTTCGCCGACCGTACGATACGCCGCGGATCGCGCCCGGCGGCGCGACAGTGCTCGTCGAGGATGGCGCCTTTGCGCGCGAGGGTCTCGGGGCCGCCCCAGACGTTCCAGTGGTCGGCGTGACGCGCGGCGAGCTTCAGCGTCACCTTCTCGCCGCCGCCGCCGATCATGAGCTCCGGATGCGGACGCTGCACGGGCTTGGGCGCGAGCGGCGCGTCCGACAGCTGGTAGTACCGCCCCTTGAACGTCGAGCGCTCCTGCGTCCAGAGGGCCTTCAGCACCTGACACGCCTCGTCCAGCCGCGCGAGGCGCTCCGCCACGGTGTAGAACGGAATGCCGTACGCCTCGTGCTCGTTCTGCTGCCACGCCGCGCCGATGCCGCAAATGAGACGGCCGCCCGCGATGATGTCGACCTGCGCCGCCATTTTCGCGAGCACCGCCGGGTGACGATACGTGTTGCCGGAGACGATGGTGCCGACCCGCATCTTCGGCACGAGCGCCGCGAGCGCGGCGAGTGTCGTCCAGCATTCCATCGTGTCGCCGACACGGTCCGGCGTGTTCGGCATGAAGTGGTCGGTCACGCACGCGGCGTCCCAGCCACCGGCGGCCCCATGCCGCCACAGCTCGAGCACCGCCTGCCACGTCGTGTTTCCCATTCCCGTGAAAAGTCCGAAGCGCATGTCAGCTCACCTTCGATAGCGGGGGTTCTGGGACGACGGTGACGGCGGGGCGTCCGCAGCCCGATCGGCTTTCGTCGGCTTGACATCGACCCACCCGCGCGCGCGCAAGCAATCTTCGTCCAGCTCGCCGGTCTTCTTGGAGCACTCGGCGTAGTCGCGTCGAAACTCCGCCGTCGTGTACGGCTCCCCAACCTTCATCCACTGTTTCTCGACGGCACAGGCACTGAGCGCCGTGATCGCCAAGGCGGCCAGCGCCACGCTGAGCCAGGGCGTTCGCATTGCGCCGCATTGTACAGGGTGTAGGCTTTCAGTGGTAACCGTCCATGCGCGATCGCTGGGGTGACGGAGTCTGGTCCGCTCTCGTCGCAACGCGCGAACGACTCGCGGCCATCCTGCCCGGGCTCTTCGTCCTCGTCGTGTTGCTCGGTTTCGGTCTCGGGCTCGGGTGGGTCGCCAAGGTCGTGCTCGAGCGCGGCGCGTGCGCGTTCGGCTTCGACCGCGTGATGGAGCGCTGGGGCATCGCCGCGTCGCTTCGCCGCTCCGGCGTGCAGCGACCGCCTTCCGGTGTGCTCGGCATGCTCGGCTTCTGGGCGATCTTCTTGATTTTCGCCAGCTCCGGCGTCGACGCTGTCGCGGCGCCCGGCGGCTACAGCGTCACGGGACTCCTTCTCGCCTTCTTGCCGCCGCTCTTCGCGGCATCGCTGATTCTCGTCGCGGGCTGGCTGCTCGCGAACTTCATGAGCCGCACGATTCTCATCGCGGCGGTGAACGCGCGGCTGCCCGAGGCGCGGCTGCTGTCGCGCGTCGCGCACTGGGCCGTCGTGCTGTTCACCGTAGCGACGGCGCTCACGCACCTGGGCATCGGCAAGGAGATGGTGCTCGTCGCCTTCGGGATCACGTTCGGCGGACTCGTGCTCACGCTCGCGCTCGCCTTCGGCCTCGGTGGGCGCCACATCGCGGCCGAGCTCATCCGCCGTCGTCTGCGCCGCGAAACACCGCCGCCTCAAGAGCGCCTCACGCACCTCTAGCCCGCGCCGCCCAACTGGCGGAGCGCGTCGCGGCTCGCCGTACCCGATGCGAGAGCCGCGAGCTAGAGCCGAGCCGGGTCGAACAGGACGTAGCCGACGCCACCACGCGCGAGCCAGACGCGGCCGAATTCGTCGGCGCGATAGCGGCGCGGAACGGCACTGTCGGTGGCAGCGGCGGGATCGTTCGCAAGCACCGCATCGTCTTCGAGGCCGGTGAGCACGAGCAGATGTCCCGGTGTGGCGGCGACCGCGGCGCCGGTGAGGTCCCCCGCCGCATAGCGCACCGACGCGACGATCGGAATCCCCTGGGACAGACACCAGCGCACAGCAGCCCAGTCTGGAAAACGGAGCAGATACCCGGCCACGCCGCGCGCGGCGGCGGCACGCACCGCGGCGGGCCACACGCCGTAGATGTCGAGCGCCGGATGGAACGTCTCCGCAGCCAGCGCCGTCGGCGTCACGCGGCGGCCCCAGTAGCCCAGCACCATCGCCACGCTGGTCGGCGAGCAAATGCGCGCGCCGAGCGTCGCATCGGCTTGCATCTGGCTGAGCGACGGGACGGCGAGCGGCACCGCCACCCCGGCGGTGGCCAGCCCATCGCCCGGCCCCTCGTCTGCCGCCGACAACGCGACCAGCCACGGCGCGCTCACGGCGGCGCGAACGCGTACGCGAAGCCGAACCGCATCGACCGGCCGTGCGGTACGAAATACATCGACGTCACACGCCAAGGCGGGCGCCGCAGACGGCAACGACCCGAACTGTGCATCACCGATCGTCGCCGTGGTAACCCACGGCGACCACTCGCCATCCGCGCGCACCGCGAGCTCGAACCGAAATGCGACCGGCGCGTCGGTCAGGGGCGCGAACGACGGCAGAATGTGCACAGCGGCACGCCGCGGCGTCCACGTCGGAAACGTCAGCAGCGTGTCGCCGCCGTCGCGCATCCCCATCGGCGCTGGCTCGACGCCGCGCCAGCAGCTCGGCGGCACCGCGCGTTCGAGTACGAGCGCGTCGATTCCCGCCGATGCGAGGAACAAATCAGTCGTCACTCTGGCTCCGAAGTGGGAAAGAAAGTTCTCTGCCGACGCGCCCACCCGCACGCCAACGTGCGGCAGCGTCGAACGACGTCTCCGGGCACATCGCTTGCACTGTCGCCGCGACATTTTCGCGCGCTTCGGCGCAGGGAGGACCTGAATGACGTTCGGAAAATGTGTTTGGGACGGCTGCACTCGTCACGCCGAGAAGGAATCCACCGGCGCCTGCCGCGCACATCACGTCCAGCTCCGTGACGCTCGCTGCACTGCCTGTCAGGGACCGCTGCGCAATCGGGTCGAGCTCGACCGCAAGCGCTGCGGTCGCTGCGCTGCTGTGCGCGCGGCGTGACCGAAAGCACAGTTGGCTTCCGACCTTCGTGCAGGAGATTGCGTCGCGAGATGCTGTTCGCGTATCGGTGCTCACGTGATTTCGGACATCTACGCGTGGCACTGCCGTTGCACCCCGACACAAGCATGAACGACCCACAGCCCTCGGACAACGGACCTGAGGGACAGATCGTTCACACGTTCACCGTCCTCCGCGGCATGGCCGTCGCGCTCGTGATCGAGACCCGCGACTGGTATTCGGGGCTGCTCCAATCCGCGCTCGCGCGGGTCAGAATCGAAGGTCAAAACTAGAATCGAAGGTCAAAACTAGGGTGGGTGCGGGGGCCGCGGGCGGGCAATGCCGCCCGCGGTACTCCCCTTGTTTCCTGCACGGCATGTTGCCGTGCGCTCCGACGTGCGCCGGAGCGTGTCGACTACCGAGGGTCTGGGCGCCGCGCGTCGCCGCTAGCAGGCGGAGCGCGACGCGACCTGCGAGTCCGGTGGAGCGTTCTCCATCCACACCTCCTGGATTGGAGTTGCCCTCGACGGCAACGAAGAACTTCCCCGTCGCCGTAGCTCCGGTCTACTCCGCTTGCGCGTCGCCGTCAAGCGGGTCAGCGTCCTCCGTCAACCGACTCAGCGTCCGCCGCGCAGCCGTGGATCGAGCACGTCGCGCAGCGCATCGCCCAGCATGTTGAAGCCGAACACCGCGAGCGAAATCGCGACGCCGGGCCAGACGGCCATCCACGGCGCGCGCAGCATGTACGTGCGCCCGGAGCCCGACAGCATCGCGCCCCATGACGGATACGGCGGTGGAACGCCGAAGCCGAGAAACGACAGCGCGGACTCGGCCAGGATGACGGCGCCGAGCCCGATCGTCGCCAGGATGATGATCGTCGCGGTGATGTTCGGCAGCAGGTGGCGCACGATGATCCGCGCGTGACCGCATCCCATCGCGCGTGCGGCTTCGACGAACTGGCTCTGCATCACGGTCAGCGTCGTGCCCCGGATGACGCGCGAGTTCGTCGCCGCCAGAATGATCGCCACCGACACGATCAGATTGAGCCGTCCCGGCCCGAGCACCGCCATCACCGAGAGGATGATGACGAGATAGGGAAAGGACAGCCACGCGTCGACCACGCGCTGCACCCCGAGGTCCCACAGGCCGCCGAAGTACGCGCTGAGCACGCCGACCGCGGTGGCGACCGAGATGGCGAGCGCGATCGTCCCAAAGCCCACGGTGATGGAGACGCGCGCGCCGTACACGATGCGACTCCACATGTCGCGGCTGAGGTTGTCGGTGCCGAGCCAGTGGGCGGCGCTCGGCGGCTTCATCCGCGCGCCGCGAACGGTCTCGTCGTACCGGTACGGCGCGATCTGCTCGGCGAACAGCGCCATTACCAGCATCGCGACCACGATCACGGCGCCGATCGCGCCGAGCGGCTTGCGCCGGACGAAGAGCGCCACCGCCCGCGTCCCACGGACGACGGCCGTCCGCGGACGTGCGCCGGCCGGCGTCGCGCCGTTGAGCTCGAGCGCGGCCGACCGTGTTGCGCTCAATACCGAATCCGCGGGTCGAGGACCGCATACAGCGTGTCCACCGCCAGGTTGACGACGACGACCGTGGAGACGACCAGCAGATTCACGCCCTGGATCACCGGGTAGTCGCGCTGGTTGATCGCGTCGAACAGAAACCGACTGACGCCCGGCAACCCGAAGATCGTCTCGATCACGACGGTGCCGCCGAAGATCTGCGGCAGCTGCGTGCCGAGCAGCGTGACGACCGGGATGACGGCGTTGCGCAGCCCGTGCTTGACGACGACGGCGCGCTCGGCCAGGCCTTTGGCCCACGCCGTGCGCACGTAGTCCTGGCGCAGCACCTCGAGCAGCATGCCGCGGGTCAGACGCATGAGCGCCGCGGCCGTCGCGATACCGAGGATCGCCGCGGGCAGCAGCAGCTGCGTGACGTGGGCGACCGGATCGGCGCGGAACTCCACATACCCCGTGAGCGGCCGCCAGCCCCACCAGATCGCCGGGAGCACGATCAGCAACGTGGCCAGCCAGAACGCCGGGACCGACAACCCGAGGATGGCAAGGCTCCGGACGACGTAGTCGGCGAGACTGTCCTGACGCGCGGCGGCCAGCACCCCAATCGGCAACGAGATGAGCAGCGCGACGACGGTGGCGTATGCGGCGAGCTCGCCGGTGACGGGCAGCCGCTGTGCGAGCTCCTGCAGCACCGGGCGTCGCGTCCACAGCGACTCGCCGAGATCGCCGCGGACGGCGCGTCCGAGCCAGTCGACATACTGCACGTAAAACGGCCGGTCCAGCCCGAGCTTCGCGCGCAGCTCGTCGATATCCTTCGCGTACGACGTCTCGGCGAGCATGAGCTGCACGGCGTCGCCGGGAATGAGTCGCGGTAGCGCGAACACGATCGCGCTCGCGATCAGCAGCGAGGGGATCGCGACGACGAGCCGCCGGGCGAGATACCGCCTCAACACGCGGGGGTCGCCTCGCGGCGCCTCAGCGATCCAGCCAGGCGGCCACCAGCCGACCGCCGTAGTCGTAGCCGAGGTTCGGGCCATAGTTTTTCAGCGCGCCGTCCGACAGCGTCGTGTACATCGTCCCGACCGACGTCGTGTAGTACACCTGCTTCGCCAGATAACGCTGAGTGTCGTGAATCAGCTCGCGGCGCTTCGCGACGTCGAACGTCCGCCGTTGGCGCACGAGCATGTCGGCCACCACGGGGTCGTTGACGTGGCTCTGATTCTTCATCTCGCCGGGATAGTAATAGCCGAACAGGTAATTGTCGCCGTCGAGGAACGGCGTCTGGGGCCCGAACGCCAGCGAATCGAATTTGCCGTAGAAGCACGTTGAAATGTACGCACCGTACTCCTTGGTGTCGAGCTTGGCGTCGATGCCGACGTCCTTGAGGTATTTCACGATGAGCTGCGCGTGGTCGACGACGACCGGGCTGCCGTACGTCGTCCAGCAGATCGTCGCCGGAAAGCCGTTCGGATACCCAGCGGCGCTCAGGAGCCGCTTGGCTTCCTTCGGGTCATACGCGAAGTTCTTGGCGCCTTCGCCGAGCTGGTCCACCGGCAGCGACCAGTCCTTCAGCGCCAGCGGCACGCCGGGCGGGTTCGCCACACCCGCGCCCTCGTACAGCGTGTCGACCAGCGTCTTGCGGTCGAGCGCCATCGACATCGCCTGGCGCACGCGCACGTCGTTGAACGGCTTCTGGTCGACGCGCATCGAGATGTGGTTGCCCACGTTGCCGGGAAATTCGACGACCCGCAAATTCGGTCGCTTGATCTTGAGTGTGTCGCGCAGCTGGACCCAATCCGAGCGATTGATCCCACCGGGAAGCTCCCAGCCAAGATCGTACTTGCCGGCGAGGAACGAGGCCGTGCGAGAGGCATTGTCCTCATCGATGGTCACTTCGATGCGGTCGATGTAGGGTTGGCCCGCGACGAAGTAGGCAGGATTACGAACGTAGGTGTAGCCGATGTTCGGGCGGTAGCTGTCGAGCATCCACGGTCCGGTCCCGATCACCGACTCCCACGGCTTGAGGTCACCGTACTTGTCCACGACTTCTTTCGCGACGATCGCCAGGGCCATGGGGTTCGCGAGCATGTCGAGAAACCACGCAAACGGCTCCTTGAGCGTGAACTTCACGGTGTATTTGTCGAGTGGCTCGACCTTGTCCACCGAGCGCAGCATGTAGGCGTTCGCGTTGCCTTTGACGGTGAGAAAGCGCTCGACGGTATAGCGCACGTCCTCGGCCGTTAGCTCGCGGCCATTCACCGGAGGCTTGTTGTGCCAGCGGACGCCGCGTCGCAGCTTGAACACGTACGTCGTCTCGTTCGGCTGCGTCCACGACTCCGCCAGATCGCCTTCGATCGCGAGCGTCCCCGGTGCCACGCCGGGCCCCGCCTTGTGCTTCACGAGGCGGCTGTGCGTGAACGTCTGCGCGATGTGGGTCTTGTACGAGATCGTGCCGTCGAGGTCCCAGTGCGGCGGATCCCAGAGGCGAAGGCTGAGCGTGCCGCCACGCCGCGGCGTCTGCGCGCGCGCCGAGCGCGGGGTCAGCGCGGACGCGGCCAGTGTGGCGCCAGCAACGATGAGATCACGTCGACTGAGGTCCATGCGGGCCTCCGTGGGGTCGAGGTCAGCCGCGCGCGAGCGCGGCGAGCACCTCGTCGAAGATGCCGATCGTCTCACTGACGTCGGCGTCGGAGTGGGCGAGCGAGACGTAGATTTTGTTCACGGCCTTCACCAGACCGCGGCGCAGCAGCTCCTGGTTGAAGCGCGTGAGCCTCGCGCGATCCGCGGTGAGCGTGGCGCGGTAATCCACGAGCGGGCGATCGGTAAAGAACACGTCGAACACCGGCGGCTCGCCGCTCACCTGCGCAGCGACGCCGTGCTTGGTGACGGCGGCCTGCAGGCCGGCCTTCAGGCGCGCGCCGGTGGCGAACAGACGCTCGTAGGTGCCGGGCTTGCGCAGCTCACCGAGCGTGGCGAGCCCGGCGGCCGCGGCGATGGCGTTGCCGTTGAACGTCCCGGCCTGCCAGACGTAGTCCGGCGTGCCCTCGAGCGCGGCATCGAAGTGGCGCATGATCGTCGCCGGCCCCGCGATACACGCGAGCGGAAAGCCGCCCGCCACGACCTTGCCGAACGCGGCGAGATCGGGCACGACGCCGTAGAACTCCTGGGCGCCGCCGTACGCGAAGCGAAATCCCGTGACGATCTCGTCGAACACGAGCACCACGCCGTGCCGCTGCGTCGCTCGCCGCAAACCTTCGAGGAAGCCGGGCGCGGGAGGAATCGTCCGCTGGTAGGGCTCGACGATGACGGCGGCGAGCTCGTCGTGGTGCGCGTCGATCAGCGCCTCGGTGGTCGCGAGATCGTTGTAGGGCGCCACCAGCACTTCGCCGTCGATCGCGGGCGGGATTCCGGCCGAGTCGGGTGACGCCGCCGGAAAAGCCTTGGGTGAGCGCGGCGACACGCTCATCAGCACGTAATCGTGCGTGCCGTGAAAGCCGCCTTCGAATTTCATGATCTTGTCGCGCTTGCGGAACGCGCGCGCGACGCGGAGCGCGAAGAACGTCGCCTCGCTGCCGCTCGAGGTGTAGCGGACCTGCTCCGCGCACGGCACCGCGGCCACGATCTCCTCGGCCAGCCGGATGGCGGGCTCGTTCACCACGAAGTACGACGTGCCGCGCTCCATCTGTCGCTGCACCGCCTCCACCACCGCCGGATGCGCGTGGCCGAGCAGCATGGGGCCGGATCCGAGCAGGTAGTCGAGATAGCGGCGCCCGGTGACGTCGTAGAGATACGCGCCCCGTCCCTGCCGAACCACGAACTCGAGGCCGGGGCCCGAGCGATGACTGCCGAGCAGGCCGCCGGGAAGCACACGCGCCGCGCGCTGGAGAAGATCGTTCTGATCACTCATGGATCGCCTCGTTGCGATGGGTGCGTCATGATACCAGAACGCCCGAGCCGGCGAACTCGCCCTGCTTGAGCGCCTGCAGCGCGCGATTGGCGTCGTCGAGCGGAAACGTGGTGGTCGCGAGCCGCACGGGAATGCGCGCGGCTTCGGCCAGCAGGCGCACACCGTCCGTTCGCGTGTTCGCGGTCACCGACCGAACCTGACGCTCGTAGAACAGGTGGCGGGTGTAGTCGAGCGGCGGCGTCGGCGTCATGTAGATGCCGGCCAGCGCGAGCGTGCCGCCGCGCCCGAGCCGCTCGAGCGCCACCGGCACCAGCGCGCCAACCGGCGCGAAGACGATCGCCGAGTCGAGCGGCTCGGGCGGCGCATCGTCGACGTCGCCGGTCCAGACGGCGCCGAGATCTTCGGCGAGCTTGCGATGGGATCCCTCGCGCGTGAACACGTACACGCGTGCGCCACGCGCGCGTGCGATCTGCAGCGTGACGTGGGCGGAAGACCCGAAGCCCCAGAGGCCGAGCCGGCCGCGCGGCGGCATCTCGGCGCGCTCGAGCGCGCGAAAGCCGATGATCCCGGCGCACAGCAGCGGGGCCGCCTCGACGTCGGTGAACGCGCCCGGAATCGCGTACGCGAACGCGGCGGGCACGGCCGCGTACTGCGCGTAGCCGCCGTCGGCGTCCCATCCCGTGAAGCGCGCCTCGCGACAAAGATTCTCTCGTCCCGACGTACAGTACTCGCAGCGCAGGCACGTCCCGCGCAGCCATGCGACGCCGACGCGATCTCCCACGGCGAACGCGGCGCCGCTCGGCGCCGTTTCCACGACGCCGACCACCTGGTGGCCCGGCACGATCGGCGCGCGATGCGGCAGCAGATCGCCCTCGATGAGATGCAGATCGGTGCGGCACACGCCGCAGGCACGCACGCGAATCAGCAGCTCGTCGGCGGCCGGAGTGGGAAGCGCGCGGTCCTCGGCGCGCAGCGGCTCATGCTCGATCGGCGCCTGGCCGTGCAGCACCATGGCGCGCATCGGCGTGGTCAGCCGCCGGCCCGCTCGATGAGTTTCCGCGCGCGCGACAGATGCGGCGCGTCGACCATCTGCCCCTTGAAGCGGAACGCATAGGCGCCGCGGGCCGCGTGCTCGGCGAAGGCGGCCACGAGCTCGCGCGCCTCCGCCACCGCCTCCTTGGACGGCGTGAACACGTCATTGATGACCGCGATCTGACTCGGGTGGATCGACAGCTTGCCGGCGAATCCCATCGCCACGCCGTCGTCACACTCGCGCCGCAGCCCGTCGAGATCCGCGATGTCCGTATACACCGTGTCGAGGGCGTCGACGCCGGCCGCGGAAGCGGCGATCGCACACATCGTGCGCGCGTAGCGCGGAATGTCGAGGTACTTGCCGTGCGCGTCGCGCACGCGGGGTAATCCCATGGCGGCACCGAGGTCCTCGATGCCCCAGGAGATCGCGACCGTGCGCGGCGACGCGGTCGCGACCTCGCGGATGTTGAGCAGCCCCTCGGGCGTCTCGGTGGCGATCGGCAGCAGCCGCGTGCTGCCGTGCGGAATGCCGTGGCGATGCTCGAGCCCGTCCAGCACGTGCGCGATCTCGCGCACGTCACCGGCGTGCCGCGGCTTGGGCACGAGGTACCCGGTGGGCCGCGCGGCGATCGTCTCCGCGAGGTCGTCGCGGCCGAGTCCCGTGGCGATCGGATTCATGCGCACCCAGCGCTCGCGGCCGCCGAAGTCGCGCCCGAGCCACTCGCGCACGATCGGGCGCGTGGCGGCCTTGAGGTCGGGAGGCACGGCATCTTCGAGATCGAGGATGAGCCCGTCCGCGGGCAGCGTCAGCGCGCGCTCGAGCATCCGCTGCTGGCCGCCCGGGACGAAATGCAGCGAGCGACGCGGCATCAGGCCGGGCGCTTGCGCATCATCGCGTTGCGGCGCGCGCGCATGACGATGTCGCCGTGCTGGTTCTTCGCGCGGTGCTCGAAGGTCACGATGCCCCACTGCGGGCGCGATTTCGATTCGCGCTTGTCGACGATCTCGGTTTCCGCGTAGATCGTGTCGCCGTGAAAGACCGGCTTGGGAAATTCCACGCGCTCGAAGCCGAGGTTGCCGACGGTCGTGCCAAGCGTCGTCTCGCCGACGGAGAGACCGACCGCGATGCCGAGCGTGAGCAGGCTGTTGACCAGCGGCTTGCCGAACTCGGCCTTGCCCGCGGCGTGGAAGTCCAGGTGCAGCGGCTGCGGGTTCATGGTGAGACACGTGAAAAAGACGTTGTCGGCTTCCGTGATGGTGCGCCCCGGCTGGTGCGTGAGCACGACACCGACTTCCAGCTCCTCGAAAAATTTCCCCGCCATCCGCCGCGACCTCCGCGGTGGCGGATGGTACCATTCCCGCCGTCCATGAGCGACGCCGCCCCGACGCCACCGCTGCGCGCCTGAGCGCGTGGTGACTTCGCCAGCGGCGCTCGCGCTCGTGAGCGCACTCTGCTCGGCTTTCGCCATCATCCTGATCTCGCGCGGCCTCGGCCGCTACGGACCGTACACCGGCGCGTGGGTCAACATGGCCGTCGGCGCCGTATGCGTGTGGATTGCCGTGTTGCTCGGCGGCGGCGTCGGCCAGCCGAGCGTTGCCGGGATCGCGTACTTTGCGGTTGCGGGCGTCATCGGCACCTTCGCCGGCCGCGTGCTCCGCTATCTCAGCGTCGAGACCGTCGGCGCGTCGATGAGCGCGGCGCTCATCAACCTGAGCCCGCTCATGGCGTCAGCTCTGGCCATCATCGTGCTGGGCGAGCGGGTCACGGCGCCCGTCGTGATCGGCACGCTCGTGATCGTCGGGGGCACGACGCTGCTGTCGCTCGGCGGACGCCGCACCGGCATTCGTTTCGTCGCTCTGCTGCTGCCGCTGGCGTCGGCGCTCTGCTTCGGCACGGTCGCGATCTTGAGGAAGATCGGGCTCAGCGGCATGACTCCCGTCTTCGGCTTCGCGGTCAACGTGACGGCGGGACTCGTCGCGTACACCGCATTTCTGGTGGCGTCGCGGCAAGGCGCGCTCATGCTGTGTCGCGGACGCAGCCTCGTGTACTTCGTCTTGGCCGGTGTCGCCGAAAACGTCGGCGTGTTCTTTCTGTTCGAGGCGCTGAGCGTCGGCACGGTCAGCGTGGTCGCGCCACTGGCGAGCGTGTCCCCGGTCTTCGTGCTCGCGCTGTCGCCGCTGCTCCTGCGCGGCATGGACATTCTGAATCGGCGCATCGTCCTGGGGACGCTGCTCATCGTCGGCGGCGTTTATCTGATCACCGCGCTCCGCTGAGCGCAGATGCCATACAATAGCCGCCCGTGACTCATGACATCGCGATCATCGGCGCCGGCATCGTCGGGTTGGCGACAGCCCGCGCGATTCTCGAGCGCGCGCCGGGCACCCGCCTCGTCATCCTCGAGAAAGAAGCCGACATCGCGCAGCACCAGACGGGACACAACAGCGGCGTCATCCACTCCGGCATCTACTACAAGCCGGGCTCTTACAAGGCGCGTCTGTGCGTGGAGGGCGCGCGCCTCATGAAGGCGTACTGCGCGACGAACGGCATCGCGGTCGACACGTGTGGCAAGGTGATCGTCGCGACGTCGGACGAGGAGCTGCCCCGGCTCAAGACGCTGTACGAGCGCGGCGTCGCGAACGGCGTGCCGGGCGTGGCGATGATCGACGCCGGACGGCTGCGCGAGCTCGAGCCGCACGCGCGTGCCGTGGGCGCGGTTCACTCGCCGCAGACCGCGATCGTCGATTACCGGCGGGTCGCCGAGACACTTGCCGCCGAGCTCACGCGGTCCGGGGTCGCGATCGAGCGTGGGTTCCGCGTCGGGTCGATCGTGCGATCCGGCGGCGAGGTGCGGCTGGCCACCGACGCCGGCCGCGTCGTGACCGCGCGACACCTCGTGAACTGCGCAGGGCTCTACTCCGATCGCGTGGCGCGGCTGGCCGGTGCTGAGATCGACGTGCAGATCGTGCCGTTCCGCGGCGAGTACTACATGCTGCGCCCCGAGCGGCGCGAGCTGGTCCGCGGCCTCATCTACCCGGTCCCGGACCCCGAGTTTCCGTTCCTCGGCGTGCACTTCACGCGCACGATTCACGGCGACGTCGAAGCGGGTCCGAACGCGGTGTTGGCACTGGCGCGCGAAGGCTACACCTGGGGCCGCGTGCGGCCCGCGGAGCTCTTGGCCACGCTCGGCTTCTCCGGCTTTCGGGCGATGGCTCGCAAGTACTGGCGCACCGGTGCCTACGAGATGTACCGCTCGGTCTCGAAGCGCGGCTTCGTGCGGGCGCTGCAGCGGCTGGTCCCGGGACTCCAGCCGGACGACATCCGGCCCGGCGGCGCCGGCGTGCGCGCGCAGGCGGTCACGCCCGACGGCGCACTGGTGGACGACTTCCGCATCGTCCAGAGCGCGGACGCGGTCCACGTCCTCAACGCGCCCTCGCCGGCCGCAACGGCGTCGCTCGCCATCGGCCGCCATATCGCCACGATCGCGGCGGAGACGTTCGGGCTGCCAGCGCCGGCGAAGTAAGGTCCGTCCAAGCCGAAAACGCCTCTGTTGACAGGGGTTTGCCGATCAGTTAGAGTGTCGCGGCGATGATCACCGTCCCCGCACGCCGCGTCAAGCAGTTCGGCGTCGAGTTCTACCAGGCCGGCCTCTCGGCGAAGGACATCGATCGTCTCGTCAAGTTCGAGGTCCTCGGCTACACCGCGGAGACGGACGACGATGCCCGCGGCAAGGCACGAAAGCCCGCCGTCACGCGGTCGCGCGTGAACTGGGACCTGCTCGAAAAGCGCATCAGCGAGAGCGAGAACGCGTACCAGCGTCCGATCATCCGGCGCAAGATCGACGAGCTCGCCGCCTACTACCGCGAGTGCAAGGACGCGGCGACGCTGCCGGCCATTCCCGGCGCCGTCATCATCACCTCGGAGAAGCGCTTCACGTTCACGCCGATCGCCGGCCACCACGACCTCGGCCTGCTGCAGATTCCCGAGGAGCACGGCGTGCTGCGCGTGCTCGACGGGCAGCACCGGCTGCTCGCGCTGCACTCGCTCAGTCAGACGGGCGACGCGATGGGCATCGAGGTGCCCGCGGTGCTGTTCGACTCGCTCGACGCGCGGCAGATCGTCGAGCTCTTCGTGACGATCAATGCCAAGCACACGCGGCTGAACCCCTCGCACATCATCAGTCTGGCCGGCCGCAAGCTCTATCCGGATCCGAATCAGGCGCTCGCGCACGACGTCATCCGCTCGCTCAACGAAGACGACACGTCGCCGCTGCACGGTGAGATCAAGATGCTCGGCACCGGGCGGGGCCGCGTCAGTCAGGCGCCGCTGGCCGAGGAGATCGTCGACCTGCTCGAAACGGTCGAGAAGCTCGGCGGCGGTGCGCGCATCCAGGAGCTGCGGCAGCACGCGAAGCGCTTCTTCCTGAACTACATGAAAGCGCTCTCCACGACCTTTCCGTCCGCGTGGGCCGGCCGCAAGTACTCGATCAAGACGGGCGCGGCGCTGCGCGCGTTCATCCGGGCTGCGCCGGACGTCATGGCGCGCGCCAAAGAGCTCAAGCGCGAGCCGTTCGATCTCCACGGCATTCGCGAAGCCATCAAGCCATGGGGCGAGCGGCTGCGCGACCGGCGGTTCGAGACCGAGGGCGAGTGGAAGCTGAAGCTCGCCGGCGGCACGCGCGGCACGGTCGAGGTGCTCACGCGCGAGCTGCGCGACGCCCTTCGCTAGTCCCGGCGACTACTCCGTCCAGGAAAAGTTGACTTCGAGAATGTCGAACGTCTTCTTCCCGGCGGGCAGCTGGGCGACGACGTTGTCGCCGACACGCTTGCCGATCAGCGTGCGCGCGAGCGGCGAAAGGATGGAGATGCGTCCCTTCGGGGGATCCGCCTCGTCGGAGCCGACGATCCAGTAGCGGATCTCCTTGCCCGCCTCGTCCTCGAGGCGCACGGTGGACGCGAACGTGACGCGATCGCCGCCCCGCGGCGGCTCGATCACCTCGGCGCCGTTCACCTTGCCCTCGAGCTCGTTGATGCGGCCCTCGATGAACGACTGCTTCTCGCGCGCCGCGTGATACTCGGCGTTCTCGGACAGATCGCCGTGCGCGCGCGCCTCCGCGATGGCCTTGATGATCGAGGGGCGCTCGACGCGCTTCAGGCGGTCGAGCTCATCGCGCAGTCGCTCGAACCCCGTACGCGTCATCGGGGTGCGCTGCAGGTTCATGCGCTCACCTTAGCACGGCCATCAGGAGCGTCTGGTGGGGGGCGCCTGCAGCTCGATCTTCGCGCCGCTGCGCGCGTGCGCGACCCACGCCTCCCACGCCTGACTCTGCTTCTGCGCCAAAACCTCGCGCGAGAGCTTGTCCCGCTCGGTCGCGAGCTCCGTCATGTTCGGCGCGATGCGCTCGACGACCTTGACGATGTAGTAGCCCTGCGGCGATTTCACGGGCCCCGCGATCGCGCCGGGCGCGGCCTGCAGCGCCGCAAGTTGCACGTCGCCCGGCAGGCGCTCGGCCGGCTTCGTCCGCGAGAATTTCGCCGTCTCGCCCGTCTGCGCGCCTGCCGTCTTGGCCGCTGCGCCGAGATCGCCACCGCGAGCATCGGCGGCGAGCTTCGTCGCACGCTCGAGCGCCGTCGCCTCCGCCTTCTGCCGTTTCACCGCGGTCGTGACTTTGTCGCGGATCTCGGCGAGCGGCGGGACACCGGCCGGCAAGGCCTCGAGCGATTTGAGCACGACCCATCCCGCCGGTGTCTTGATCGGCGTCGACACGCCGCCGATGGCGAGGCTGAACGCGCTGTCCTCGACTGGATCCGGACCGCCGAGCATTGCCGGGCGCTCCATCTTCGACATCGTCGTCTCGACGGGACCGAGACCGAGGCGCTTGGCTTCCGCCACGAAGTCTTTCGCCGCCTGCAGTGGCACCTTGATTTCGTCCGCCTTGGCGCGCGCGGCGCGGTCGGCGGCTTCGGCGGCGAGCCGATCACGAATCTGTGCCGCCACTTCTTTGAGCGGTTTCTTCGACGCCGCTCGCGTGTCGACGACCTTGATCGCGTGGAATCCGAACGGCGTGCGCACCGGCTCGGGCGAGATCTGTCCCCGACCAAGCGCGAACGCCGCGCGCTCGAAGTCGGGAACCATCTGCCCCTTCGAAATCCAGCCGAGATCGCCGCCTTTGGCCTTGGTGCCGGGGTCCTCGGAGATCTCGTTCGCGAGCTTGCCGAAGTCTTCGCCGGCCTTCGCGCGCCGGATGACGTCCGCGATCTTGTCGCGCGCTCGGTCCTCGCCCTCGCTGCCGCCCGTCTGCGGCACGGCGACGAGCACGTGCGCCGCGTGCACCTGCGGCGGCGTCTCGAACTCGCCGACGTGCTCGGTGTAGTACTTCTCGACGTCGGCGTCCGATACCTGGGGACGAAAGTCCTTCGGCGCCAGCGTGACGTACTGCACACGGCGACGCTCGGGCAGCTGGAACTCGCTCGGATGGTCCTTGAGGTACGTGGCGAGCTCGTCATCCGTCGCGGAGGCGGAGGTCATGAGGGGCGCCGTCTCCACCAGCGCCCACGCCGCGCGGACCTCCTCGTGGCGCAGCGCGAACGCGCGCTCGAGCTCGGAGTCCGACACCTTGATGCCGGCCTTGACCGACGTTTCCACCTTCATGCGCGTGAGCTCGCGGCGCACGTCGTTCTCGAATGCCGACGCCGTCGTCCCGCGCCGGCGCAGAAACTCCTGATAGCGCGCGAGCGAAAAGCGGCCGCCGTCGGAAAACTCGCGGACGGCCTGGATCTGCGCGTTGAGCTCCTCGTCGCTCACCTCGAGGCCCTCGGCACGCGCGCGCTGGACGACGACGGCCTCTTGCACGAGATCGTTGACGGTCTGTTGCGGCAGCCCGAGCTGCTCGGCGAGCGCGGGTGAGAACCGGTCACGGTACACGCGCGAGTACGCGTCGAGATAGGCCTGGTAGCGCCGCTGGTAGCGCTCGATCGGAATCACTTCGCCATTCACCGTCGCCACGGCGTCACCGCGGGCTCGTGCGCCACCGGACATCGAGCCGACGTACACCGAGGTCAGCACGAAGGCCGCGATGACGCCGAGCAGACCGATCTGCAGGGCCTTCCGATACCGCCGCATCACCGTGATCATCGAGCCTCCTCCCGCCGGCTACTCGTCGCGGTCGGAGGCCGCGAGACGGGGCGCGGGGGCGCCGTCCTCGGGCACCACGCGGCGCGCCACCGTGATGAATCCCGTGTGGGCCACCATGCGGTGGAACGGCCGCACGGATGTGCCCTCGATGTTCCAGGGCCGGTACAGCGTCTCGAACGTCTCGACGAGCGCCCACTCGCGCTCGCGGTTGAGCGCCTCCGCCGTCTGGTGCGACTGGATGATCGTGGGCACGTAGGACAATAGGATCCCGCCCGGCCGCAGCACGCGCGCGACCGCCTGCGTGAGCCGCCACGGCTCGGGCAGATCCAGCAGGACGCGGTCCACGGGCTCCTCGTCCGCGAGACCATCCTCGACGGGACCGAGCCGCATCGTGAGGTTCGTCACCTCGCCGCAGCGCATGTGGATGTTGGCGAGCGCGCGCCGCGCGAATTCGTCGCGCTGCTCGAACGTGATGACCCGGCCCTCGGGGCCCACCGCACGCAGGAGCGCGAGCGTCAGTGCGCCGGAGCCCGTGCCGGCCTCGAGCACGCGACAGCCCGGATACACGTCCGCCCAGAACAGGATCATCGCCAGGTCCTTGGGATAGATGACCTGCGCCCCGCGCGGCATTTCGAGCACGAATTCGGCGAGAGTCGGGCGCAGCGCGACATATCGCAGCCCCATGGACGAGCGGACCCACGAGCCGTCGGGCTGGCCGATGATCGTGTCGTGCGAGATCCACCCGCGGTCGGAGTGAAATGTCTCCGACTTCCGGAGAAATATGAGATGACGCTTGCCGCGTTGATCGATGAGCAAGACCTGCTCACCGTCCTGGAGTGGCAGCGAGGTCATGGAGTCCGCGGAGGCGGCAGCAAGCGCGCGACGGCAAAGCCGGGCAGCGGAGTGAGCGCGCTGATCGCCAGCGCAATCGGCAGACCGTAGCGATCCGCGACCCAGCCGAGCACCGCGACACCGAGACCACCCGTGCCGATCGCGAAGCCGACGATCAGCCCGGAGGCCATGCCGGCGTGGCGCGGAAGGTACGCCTGCGCGAGCACGACCGACACGGTGAAGCTCGCCGTCAGCACGCCGCCGAAAATACCGAGCATGACGAAGGCGAGCGCGCCGCGCGTGACGAGAAACAGCAATCCGAACGGCACGGCGCCGAGGAACACCCACTGCATGAACGTGCGCGCGCCCCAGCGGTCGGCGAGCGGACCGGCCAGCACCGTCGCGAGCGCGCCCGCGCCGAGGAACACGAACAGCAGCGGCCCGACGATGCGCGGGTCGGCGTGCAAATGGTTCACGTAGTAGAGCGGCACGAACGTGGTGAAGCCGAGCGTCGCCCACGCGCGAATCATGACGACGACGATCAGGAGCGCCATCGCGCCGGGCATGGTCTGGCCGCGACCAAGCCGCGTCGTCGCCGGCACCGCGGTCGGGCGTCCGAACGCGGGCAGCGCCGCGAGCATGACCATCGCGATGAGCAGCGGCGGTGCCACGAGCCCGAGCGTGCCGCGTAGTGACCACGTCGCAAGCAGAAACGTGACGAACAGCGGCCCGACCGCGATGCCGACGTTACCGCCGAGCGAGAAATACGACAGCGCCGTGGCCTTGCGCTCGCCGGCCACGCCGGTCGCCGTGCGATAGCCTTCTGGATGCCACGCCGCCACGCCGAGCCCCATCAGCACGACGAGCAGCACGAGGCTCGCGTAATCGGGCGCGAAGCCCGTGAGCGCCATGCCCGCGCCCGCAACGACGATCGACGTCGGCAGGATCCAGCGGCGCACGGTCCGGTCCGCGAGATACCCGAACAGCGGCTGGATGATCGATGAGGTGACATTGGCCGCGAGCACGATGCTGCCCGTCTCGGCGTAGCTCAGACCGTGTCGCTCCTTGAGGAACGGCAACACCGCGGGCAGCGCCCCTTGCGTGAGGTCGACCACGAAGTGTCCGAGAGCGAGAAGGCCGATGAGCCCGACGCGCGGTCGCACACGCTCTACGGTCGTCGCGAACGGGGGTGCGGCCGCCGTCGCGAGGGCCGCCGGCTCTGAATCAGCCATGACCGTGCAATGGTACACTACGGCCGCGACGGTGACATCACGCCCGATGAAAATCCGCGCGCTTGGCCGATGAAAATCCGCGCGCTTGGCCACGTATCGTTGTTCGTCCGCGACCTCGCCGCAACCCGGCGTTTCTATCGCGACGTCCTCGGTCTGGCAGAAACGGGCACCGCCAAAGACGGCCGCATCGTCTTCTTCTCCGCCGGAGCTCGGCATCACGATCTCTCGTGCGAGCTCGCGCGCGCGCCCGGCGCGGGCGCGCAACCGAAAGGCGTGCCCGGCCTGTACCACGTCGCGTTCGAGGTCGGTGAGACGCTGGACGATTTGGCCGCCGCGCGTCGTGACATCGTCGCGCAGGGGCTCGAGCCGTTCGGCGAATACGCGCAAGGCTTCTGCGTGCGCGATCCCGACGGGCACGAGATCGAGCTCTACGTCGAGCGCCCGCGGTCGTCGATCGGCCAGACGCGGTAGTCGTATTCGGGGCGGCAACGGACGTGCGGTGAGCCGCTCGCGGCCATAGCGCATCGGCGTCGCCGGAGTACCGATCTCGCCGCGGAGTCATGCCGTGGGGGTGCGCTTGACAGCCGCACCGGAGTGCCCGCAAATAGCAGCACTTCTCGGGGAGGTGTCTCATGAGCGGTCTCACCCGTCGCGAGCTGTTGAAGGCCGCCGGCGTCGCCGGCGCCTCCGCCGCGCTGCCCGGCCCAGCCGCCGCGCAGACCACGAACAAGCGTGAGCTCATCGTCGCCCAGGGCGGCGACATCTCGAAATTCGATCCGCACTTCAGCACGTCGTCGAACGACATTCGGATCTCGTTCAACATCTTCGACAACCTCGTGTCGCGCCACCCCGACGGCAAGCTCTACCCGTCGCTCGCGACGTCGTGGAAGCTCACGAACCCGACGACGTGGACGTTCAAGCTGCGCCAGGGGGTGAAGTTCCACAACGGTGATCCGTTCACGTCGGCGGACGTGAAATACAGCTTCGAGCGCACGTGGGATCCGAAGGTCAACACGCGCGTCAGCACCGTGTTCACCACCGTCGAGCGCGTCGACGCGCCCGATCCCTACACGGTGGTGTTCACGACGAAGAAGCCGGACCCGCTGCTCGATGCCCGCGTGGCGTTCTACGGCGGCCAGATCGTGCCCAAGAAGTACGTGGAGGCCGTCGGGGGTGAGGAATTCAACGCCAAGCCCGTCGGCACGGGCCCGCTGCGTTTCGTGTCGTGGACGAAGGACGATCGCCTCGTGCTCGCCGCCAACCTCGACTATTTCGGCGGCAAGACGGATTTCGACCGCTTCGTCATGCGCTCGATCCCGGAAACGGCCCCGCGCGTGGCCTCGCTGCTCAAGGGCGAGGTCGACATCATCACGCAGCTGCCGCCGGATCACGAAGAGCGGGTCATGGGCAACGCCTCGACTCGCGTGGCGGGCGCGCTCTACGCCGGTCTGTACGTCCTCGCGGTGAACAGCAAGGTGCCGCCGCTCGACAATCCGCTCGTCAAGCAGGCGCTCTCGCTCGCGATCGATCGGCCGCTCATCGTCAAGGAGCTGTGGCGCGGCCGCGGCATCGTTCCGAGCGGCATGATCGCGAAAGGCGACAACCACTTCGATGCCTCGCTCCCGCCGCTGAAGTACGACGCCAGCGCAGCACGCGATCGTCTGAAGAAGTCCGGCTACAAGAATGAGGAGATCGTCATCGAGACGACCGTCGGCTACACGGCCAACGACAAGCCGATGTCGGAGGCGATCGTGGCGATGTGGCGCGACATCGGGGTCAACGCCAAGGTCGAGGTCCTCGAATACTCCGTGCGTGCGCAGAAGAACCGCGACCGGACGTTCAAGGGGCTATGGTGGTCTGACCCGACGTCCACGCTCAGCGATCCCGACGGTATGGTGTGGCGACTGATCGGTCCCGGCGGCCCGCAGGATTACTGGCGCCACCCGCGCTTCGACGAGCTCGGTGATGCGGCGCGGTTCTCCGTCGACCAGAAGTTCCGCGGGCAGGCCTACAAGGAGATGACGCAGATCTTCCTCGAGCATCTGCCCTGGATTCCGATCATCCAGCCCTATGAGGACTACGGCATCCAGAAGTACGTGGAGTGGACGCCGAATCCGAACCAGGCGCTCGAGATCCGACGCTTCGCGTTCAAGTTCCGCCGCGCCTAGGAGCCGGCCGGCCGGGGCCTGAGGCTCCGGCCGGCTCAATCCATGCGTGCCGTTGTCGCGTTTCTCGCCGCTCGCCTCCTTCGCGCGCTGATCGCCGTCTGGCTCGTGTCGACGGTCGTGTTCGTCGTCATGCGCCTGTCCGGCGATCCTGTGCCGCTGCTCCTGCCGCCCGACGCCCCGCGCAGCGAGTACGAGCGGGTGGCGAAGGAGCTCGGCACGGATCGGCCGTTGCCCGTGCAATACGCGGTGTTCCTCGGCCACGTCGCACACGGTGACTTCGGACGCTCGATCCACTTTCGCGAGCCCGCGATGCGGGTGGCGCTCGGATACCTGCCGGCCACCATCGAGCTTGGTCTCACCGCGTTTGCGATGGCCGTCGTGGTGGCGATCCCGGTCGGCGTGCTGTCGGCGGTGCGGCGCAACACGCTCGTCGACCACGCCGCCATGGCGGTGGCGCTGGTCGGTCAGTCGGCGCCGACATTCTTTCTCGGCATCCTGTTCATCCTGCTGCTCTCGCTCAAGGCCGGCCTCTTCCCGACGTCCGGCCGCGGCGACTGGACGAACCTCGTCCTGCCTGCGCTCACGCTCGGAGCGTTTTCGATGGCGTCGATCGCGCGCTTGACACGCTCCGCGCTGCTCGAAGTATTGGGGCAGGACTACGTGCGGACGGCGCGCGCCAAGGGACTCCGCGAGTGGCGGGTGGTCGCCAAGCATGCCTTCCGCAACGCGTCGATCGTCGTGCTCACGATCACCGGCCTGCAGCTCGGCACGCTGCTCGGCGCCTCGGTCGTGACCGAGACCGTGTTCGCCTGGCCGGGTCTCGGGCGGCTGGCCGTTCACTCGATCTACAACCGCGATTACCCGATCGTGCAGTGCGTGGTGTTCCTATCGGCGCTGGTCTTCATCGTCATCAACTTCACCATCGAGCTGGCGTATGGCGTCCTCGATCCCCGTACCCGTCCCCGCTGAGACGCTGCCCACCGACGCGACGCGCGGCGGTCGTGTCGCGCGTCGCACGAAGCGGCTCGTCGCCGCCGGCGCCACGTTTGTCGTCATGCTGGCCGTGATGGCGGCCGCGGCGCCATGGCTCGCGCCCCATGATCCGGTGCGCCAGTCGCTCCGCGTGCGGCTCGCCGCCCCCACGCTCGACGGGGCCGACGGTCGCGCCCACCCCTTCGGGACGGACCATCTCGGCCGCGATGTTCTGTCGCGGACGATCTACGGTGCCCGCGTGTCGTTGATCATCGGGTTCGCCGCGGTGGTCGTCGGCAGCGCGGTCGGCGGCGCGCTCGGCATCATCGCCGGCTATCGGGGCGGCTGGACGGATACCGTCATCATGACCGTCGCCGACGCCCAGCTGGCGTTTCCATTCATCCTGCTCGCCATCGGCATCATCGGCGTGCTCGGCCCGAGCTTCCCCACGCTCGTCATCGTGATCGGGCTCTCGGGATGGGTCGACTACGCGCGCGTGCTGCGCTCGCAGGTGCTGATCGTGAAGGCGCGCGAGTTCGTCCATGCGATCCAGGCGCTGGGCGGCGCGCTGCCGCGCATCATCGGCCGCCACATCGTGCCGAACGTGCTGTCCACCCTGGTCGTGATCGCCACCCTGCAGCTCGCGCGCGCCATCGTGCTGGAGGCGACGTTGTCGTTTCTGGGGCTCGGCATCCAGCCCCCGACGCCGTCGTGGGGCGGCATGATTCAGGAGGGCCGCGAGTACCTCGACTCGGCGTGGTGGATCTCGATCTTCCCCGGATGCCTCCTGCTGCTCACCTCGCTCGTCGTGAGTCGCAGCGGCGACTGGCTGCGCGACTTGCTGGACCCTACCCTGCGAAGCGAGTAGTCTGAACAGCGGGGATGCGTATCCTCGTCGTGGACGACTCCTCACCTCACCGTCGGATGCTGACGGCCATCTTCGGGCATGCGGGGCACGAGGTGCTCACCGCCGCCGACGGCGAAGCCGCCCTGGCGACGCTCGAGCGCGAGACCGTTGACGCCGTCGTGTCCGACGTCCGGATGCCGAAGATGGACGGCTTTCAGCTGTGCCGCGCGCTCCGACGCGACAGCCGCTGGGAGCACGTGCCGTTCATCTTCTACAGCAGCGTATTCATCGGCGGTCCCGCGCGCGACCTCGGCCGCGACGTCGGCGCGACCGCGTATCTGGACGCCAAGGACTTCACCCCACAGCAAATGGCGGCACAGCTCGAGAAGCTCGTCGAGCGCCACGTGCGCGCGCAGTACGACGCCACGCTCGGCCGGCTGCTGAACGACGTGGACTTTGCCCGGCGATACCACCAGGTCGTGCTCGATTCGCTGAACGGTGCCGGCAAGGACGACATGCGCGACCTCGTCGCGGAGAGCAAGCGCGCGCTCGACTCGGTGCTGTCACAGCTAGATCAGGAGCGGCACACGCTCGCCGAGCGCACCGACCGCAAGGTCGAGGCCGCGCAGCTCGCGCTCCTGAAGGAGCTCGGCGAGTTTCTCGGCGACCGCATCAACAACCCGCTCGCCGTCATCATGGCGAGCGCGCAGCTGCTCGAGATGAAGGCCCCGAGCAACGCCACGAGCGAGGCCGCCGAGCGCATCGCGGCGGCCGTCAGCAAGATCAACGCGGTCGTGCGCGAGATCGCGGCGAAGAGCGGCGACGAGCTGATCTAGTTAGATGGGGGGCCCCGATATGGCCCCCCATACCCCCCAGCGCTCGGAGCCGCGCCGGCTCAGTCGTCGCGGCCCTCGGTCATCACATGCGCGACATCGGGACCCCGATATGGCCCCCGCCCTTCGGATGAGGGGGGCACCGCCCCCCTCCGACTTCCCCGGCCCCAGCGGAGCCGCGCCGGCTCAGCCGTCGCGGCCCTCGGTCACGCGGCGCCGAACGCGTCCAGTCCCGTCACGTCGCGACCCACGATCAGCGTGTGGATGTCGTGCGTTCCCTCATAGGTGTTCACCGTTTCGAGGTTCAGCATGTGACGAATGATCGGATGCTCGTCGACGATGCCCGCCGCGCCCAGGATGTCGCGCGCCATCCGCGCACCGTCGAGCGCGACCTGGACGTTGTTCATCTTCGCGAGCGAGATCTGCTGCGGGCGGACCTTGCCCGCGTCCTTGAGCCGACCGAGCTGCAGCACCAACAGCTGCGCCTTCGTGATCTCGTTGAGCATCCAGACGAGCTTCTGCTGGACGAGCTGGAAGGAGCCGATCGGCTTGCCGAACTGCACGCGCTGCTGCGCGTACTGCAGCGCCCAGTCGTAACACGCCATGAGCGCGCCCACCGCGCCCCACGCGATACCGTAGCGCGCCTGACTCAGACAGCCGAGCGGCCCGCGCAGGCCTTTGACGTTCGGCAAGATGTTGTCGAGCGGGATACGACAGTCCTGAAAGGCCAGCTCGGACGTGATCGAGGCCCGCATCGAAAACTTGCCGTGGATGTCGAGCGTCGAGAAGCCGGGTGTGCCTTTCTCCACGAGGAACCCGTGAATCTCGCCGTCCTCGGTCTTGGCCCACACGACGGCGACGTCCGCGATCGAGCCGTTCGTGATCCACAGCTTCGTGCCGTTGAGGACCCACGCGTCGCCTTTGCGTACGGCGCGCGTCTTCATCGCGCCCGGATCCGAGCCGTGGTCCGGCTCCGTGAGGCCGAAGCACCCGACGGTCTCGCCCGTGGCCAGGCGCGGCAGCCACGCGTCCTTCTGCGCCTCGCTGCCATAGGCGTAGATCGGGTACATGACGAGGCCGCTCTGTACCGACGCGCAGGAGCGCAGCCCGGAGTCTCCGCGCTCGAGCTCCTGCATGATGAGCCCGTAGGCGACGTTGCTGAGTCCGGCACAGCCGTAACCCTTCAGCGTGGCGCCGAAGACACCGAGCTCGCCGAGGTTCGGGATCAGCTTCACGGGAAACGTGCCGGCGCGGTGGTGCTCGGCGATCACCGGCAGGAATTCTGCCTCCACCCAGTCGCGAACGGCGTCGCGAACCATCCGCTCGTCCTCGGACAGGAGTGCTTCGAGACCGTAGTAGTCGACGCCGCGGAACTTCTCCATGGGTGACCTCGTCAGAGCCGCACGGGATTGAAATCGGTGTCGTAGTCGTATGCGTCCACGCCCTCACGTGCCTTGAGCCACCTCACCGCGACGTACGTGAGCGGCGTGGCGCCCGCCTCGTAGAGCACCTTGACGGCCCACTGCCCGGCGACGATCTGCGTCAGCACACCGGCGGGGACCGTGCCCGCGAAGGCGAGCGTGACGAAGACGCTGGTGTCGAGCGCCTGACCGACAACCGTCGAGCCGATCGTCCGCGTCCACAGCCAGCGCCCACGCGTGGCCAGCTTGAGCTTGGCGAGCACGTAGGAGTTGGCGAACTCGCCGATGAGGTACGCCACGAACGATGCCGCGACGATCCGCGGCGTCTGACCGAGAATCTCGGCGTACGCGGTGTCGCCTTTCCAGAAGGGCGCCGCGGGCAGCTCGCCGCCGAGCCAGATCGCGGCGACCATCAGCGCGTTGCACCCGAAGCCGAGCCAGATCACACGCCGAGCGGCCGCGTAGCCCCACACCTCGGTCAGCACGTCGCCGAGCACGTACGAGATCGGGAAGATCACGATGCCCGCGGTCAGCGTGACGCCGCCCACGACGATGAGCTTCGCCGCAATCGTGTTCGCCGCGAGCAGGCACGTGACGAACACCGCCGCGCACGTGACGAATCGCCAGGTCATGGCGTTCGATAATACACTGGCGATGATGAAGCGGACGGTGGTGCTCCTGAGCGGCGGCGTCGACTCGACGACCACGCTGGCCGTGGCGCGGCAACGCGGATTCGAGACGTACGCGCTCACGTTTCGTTACGGCCAGCGCCACGAGGCCGAGGTCGAAGCGGCGCGGCGTGTGGCGCGGGCGCTCGGCGCCGCGCGCCACGAAGTCGTCACGATCGATCTCCGCGCATTCGGCGGCTCGGCGCTCACGGCGGACATCGCGGTGCCGAAAGACCGCGTGGTGGCCGACATCGGCAAGGGGATTCCCGTCACGTACGTTCCCGCGCGGAACACCATCTTTCTCTCGTACGCGCTGGCGTGGGCCGAGGTGGTCGGCGCGCAGGACATCTTCATCGGCGTGTCCGAAATCGACTACTCCGGCTATCCCGATTGCCGGCCCGAGTACATCGGCGCCTATGAGCGGATGGCCAACCTCGCCACGAAGGCCGCGGTGCAGGGGCAGAAACTCAAGATCCACACGCCGCTGATCCATCTGTCCAAGGGCGACATCATCACGATGGGACAGTCGCTCGGTGTCGACTATGCGCTGACGCTGTCCTGCTACGATCCGGCGACCGACGACACGGCATGCGGACGCTGCGACGCGTGCACGCTGCGACGAAAGGGCTTCGAGGCGGCCGGCGTCGCGGACCCGACGCGCTATCGGGTCGTCTGAGCGGCCCGCGGCGGCGCGACGTCAGTCGGCGGCGCGCGAGCCGTGCGCGACGTCAGTCGGCGGCGCGCGAGAACTTCTGACTGTTCCCCATGGCCGGCCACACGTACGCCTGCACGTTCGCCATCGCCTGCCGGATGTGATTACGGTCGTGATGCACCCACTCCTGGAGCAGCTCCCGCACGCGGAGAGCGCCGACGTCGGGATGATCGCCGCCGCGGTCGAGGTGGGCGTTGCGCAGCCCGCGGACGAGGGACGCGCTGTCGCGCCGCAGCGCGGTCAGCTCGTCGAGCAGTTCGGACATCGGCCTGGCGCAATCGCGACGCGCGCGCGCAATCTCGTTCTGGTCCCACGTCTGTAGCGCCGGCCGCTCGCGCTCGAGAATGAGGCGAATGCGCCCGGCGAAGCCGCGACGCTCGGCCTCGATCAGGTGTCCGACGACGTCCTTGGCGCACCACTCGCCCGCGCGGGGATGCCACCTGAGGACACGATCGGGCAGCGCGCCGAGCTCGGCGCGGAGTGTCGCCATGGCGGCGTCGAGCGCGTCGGCGATCTCCGCAGGAGTCAGGACGTCGGGCGTCGGCATGACCGCTCGTCAGACGTTCGTGACGATCGCGGCCGGCTCCTCGTTCAGCGCGCGCTTGAGTGCGACCGCCAGCTCGGCGTCGTGCTCGTGGGTCATGGCGAAGATGCGACACTGCGCCACCTTGCCGGGCAGGTATTTCAGCAGCTCGGTCAGCGGCTCCTGCGAGACGCGCTTGGTGAACGAGTCGTACACGTAGATCTGGCGATCACCCATCGCGAGCGGGTTCAGCGGGCGCGGGTCCTGCTGCGCCATGTCGATTCGGAAGTCGAACTCCCGCAACGTGGGCGGCAAGAACGCCTTGACCCGTCGCTCGACTTCGTTGGGGTCGAGAAAACTGTGCCCCTTTCGCACTTCGAACTGATCGAGCACTTCCTCGCCGGCCATGCGCCACTTCAGTTTTCGGTCGAGGATGTGCCGCCACTCGGCGCCCAGCCGCTTCTTGTCCTTCGCCCGCGCGTCGACGTCCGGGGTATCGTGCCAGCGACCGACCTCCTCGAGCAGCGTCCACTCCGTCAGGTGCAGATACGGGTGCAGGTCCTGGCGCAGATCGAAGCCGAACGCGATCTGCATCGTCTCGTTGAAGATCTCTTTGAGATGCAAGTCGATCCCGCGCGTCGTCCGGTGGTAGTAGACGTTCGTGTACATGTAGAAGCGCGCGTTCAGGAACATGATGAACGCCTGCAGCCCACCGCGGTCGAGCGTGAGGCCCTTCTCGGAGAAGAACGAGTAATAGATGATGCGCTCGATGTCGATGGGGCCGACCGCGACGCCGCACATGTATGCGTCGCGCAGCACGTAGTCCATGTTGTCCGCCGTGAACACGCCCGACAGCAGCGGCTTGAGGAACTTCAGCCACTTCGGGTGATGCGGCAGCGGCTCGGTATACGACTTCCCCATGAGATAGCAGATCCATTCGGGATCGATCGACTCGTCCGCGTTGAAGGGGGAGCTCGGGCTGCGGCGCAGCGCGCGCAACACGTCGCCCAGCTCCTCGCGGATGATTCGCTGCCCGACCAGCTCGTGCGTCAGGCCGTATTCGTGCAGGAAGTTGTCATCGAAGAAGTGGCCGAACGGGCCGTGGCCGATGTCGTGCAGCAGCCCCGCCATCCGGAGCAGCTCCTCCAGCAGCGCGGCGGAGGGTGCCTCCGCGCCGAACACCGCGCGCAGCGAGGGATACAGCTGCAGCGCGAGCCGACCCGAGAGGTGCATGGCGCCCAGTGAGTGCTGAAAGCGAGAGTGCTCGGCGGCCGGAAAGACCCAGCGCGCCGATTGCAGCTGCGGAATGCGTCGTAGCCGCTGGGCCCACGGCGTGTCGATGATGTCCTGCTCGGTGGCTTCCCCTGGAATCCCGCCCGGCCGCGTGTACAGGATGTAGCGATGGATCGGATCCGCGATGAGTCCGCGGCCTTCGTACGTGTCGGCAGCGCCCTTCATGCCTGGCAGGGTACCGCGATCAGCGCGAGGGCGTCGGGTACAGCGCGTAGCGGTCCATTGACCGCACCGCGATGACGTGCCGGGCGCCGCCGCGGCGGACGGCGACGGCGATCGTGTCGCCCGCCTGGCGTCGCCACAGGCGCTCGTAGAACTGCTCCTGCGTCACGATGGGCACGCCGTCCACGCCGACGATACGATCACCGCGACGGAAGCCTGCGGCGCGCGCCGGGCCGCCGTCGCTGAAGCCCTCGACCACGACACCCTCGGCAGCCGCCGTCGTGTGCAGGCCGAGCCACGGCCTCGGGGGCCGGCTCGTCACCCGCCCGGCGGCGATCAGCTCGTCCTTCACGGCGACAAACGTGTCGATGGGAATCGCGAGATTCACGTGCGGCGCATCACCCAGACGCAGCGAGACGATACCGACGAGGCGGCCGCGATCGTCGACGAGCGCGCTGCCGCCCCACGACGCGATCGCTGGCGCGACGATGAACGCGCGGTCGAGCATGTACTCCCACGAGGCGGAGAACCGACGCACGCCCTCGATCATGCTCGACGTGTGGACGAGCTCGTCGTCCTCGTCCATCGCCACCGTGCCGGTGCGCGCGCCACGCGTGATGTCCCGCGAATCACCGAGGTTGGCCACGGGCCAGGGGCCTGGACCGTCGAGCCGCACGACGGCAAGGCCCGACTCGAGATCGAGCGCGACGACGTGTGCCGACACCAGCCGACCGTCGCGGAGCTGGACCTCCATGCTTTCGACGTCGAGCACCAGGTACGACACGGTCACCGCGTACCCGCGCGTGTCGAAGATGACCGCCGTGCCGACGCGCCGCGCACCGAGCCGCTGCGAGGACGGTGCATCCGGGCGGGCCTTCACGCGCAGCCCGGCAATCGCGGGCTCGATGTGCCGCACGTACGATGGCAGGGGCGAGACGGCGCTGGGTGCCAGGCGAGGCAGCGGTGGGCGAGGGACGGCCATCGCGGGCAGCGTCAGCGCGGCGAGAGCGAGCGCGCAGAGAAGAACGGAGCGCAATGGTCGACGCATACAGACTCCGACGTCAGCGGTTCACGTATTGACGCTCGTACCACGACCGAAACTCGCCAGACTTCAGCGGCCGCCACCAGTCCTCGTGCTCGCGATACCATCGCACGGTGCTTTCCAGCGCGGTGGCGAACGGGTGGCGCGGCACCCAGCCGAGGCCGCCGACCTTCGTCGAATCCACCGAGTAGCGACGATCGTGGCCGGGACGATCGGTCACGCGCCGGATGAGCGTCTCCGGCTTGCCGGTCAGCCGGAGGATCTCGCGCGTGAGCACGATGTTCTCGACCTCGTGGCCGCCGCCGATGTTGTAGACCTCACCGTCGCGCCCGCGGCGCAGGACGAGATCGATCGCCGCACAGTTGTCGAGGACGTAGAGCCAGTCGCGAACGTTGCGCCCGTCGCCGTAGAGCGGCAGCGCTTCGTCATCGAGCGCGTTCGTGATGAACAAGGGAACGACCTTCTCCGGATATTGGTAGGGGCCGAAATTGTTCGACGAGCGCGTGATGACGACCGGCACGCCGTGCGTGCGCGCGTACGACAGCGCGAGGAGATCGCCGGCGGCCTTGGACGCCGAATACGGATTGCTGGGCCGCAGCGGGGCCACCTCGGTCGACGACCCTTCCGAAACGCTGCCGTACACCTCGTCGGTGCTGATGTGCAGGAAGCGCGGAATACGCAGCTCGCGCACGGCTTCGAGCAGCGTGAACACGCCGAACACGTCCGTGCGCAAGAAGGCGTCGGGCTCGACCAGCGAGCGGTCGACGTGCGATTCCGCGGCGAAGTTGACGACGGCATCGACGCCCGCCAGCAGCTCGCGCACGACCGCGCCGTCGCAGACGTCTCCCTGGGCGAACGTGTACCGCGGGTCGCGCTCGACGTCGGCGAGGTTCGCGGGATTGCCCGCGTAGGTCAGCTTGTCGAGATTCACCACGCGATCGTCGGGATGCTCACGCAGCACGTGGCGCACGAAGTTGCTGCCGATGAACCCTGCGCCGCCGGTCACCAAAAGCTTCATCTCAGCCCCGGGTGATCTCCCACACGTCGCGACCGGCGAAGTCCCACGGCAGGCGCCCCTCGTCGCAGGTCGCGGGCTCGGGGGAAAAGTGCGTGTCGGTGAAATAGAGGATGCGCCCGGGCGTCTCGCCGATGTTGCGCACGCCATGGGCGACGCCGGGCGGAATGACGACCAGCCGCGAGGCCCCGTGGCCGAGGACCAGGCGCTGGCGTACGCCCTCCGTCGCGGAACCGCCGCGGACGTCGAGCAGCACGACGAGCATTCGATCCGACGGCGGGACGAACCAGACGTCGGTCTGTCGGCTGTGCAGGTGAAACGCCTTGATCGTGCCCGGCGCCATCTCGCTGTAGTTGACCTGACGCGCGACGAAATCGGTGAGTCCGGCCACGCGGCCGTCGGTGAGGCGTGCGAGCTCCGTCATGGCGCCGCCGTCGTCGGCGTGTCGGACGAGCTCGACGACGCGGACGCCCTCGATGCGCGCAGCGCCACCGTACGCCTGCACGTGGAACGCGCGCTTGGCGTCGGGCGAAAATTCCATGGCTACGGAAGCCGCACGGCGCCGCGGCACATGCTACACGTCGTCGACGATGCGGCGCAGGTAGTCGCCGTAGGAATTGTTGCGCATCGGCGCCGCCAGTCGCAGCACGTCGGCCGCGCTGATGTAGCCCATGCGGAACGCAATCTCCTCCACGCACGCGACCATAAGCCCTTGCCGCTCCTCGAGCGTCTGGATGAAGCTCGAGGCCTGTAGCAGCGCCTCGTGCGTGCCCGTATCGAGCCAGGCGATGCCGCGTCCCAGGCGCTCGACGTGCAGCTCGCCAGTCTCGAGATACGCGAGATTCACGTCGGTGATCTCCAGCTCCCCGCGTGCCGACGGCTTCAGCGAGGCGGCCACGTCCACGACGCGGTTGTCGTAGAAGTACAGCCCGGTGACGGCCCACGACGAGCGCGGCTTGAGCGGCTTCTCCTCGAGACCGACCGCTCGGCCGGCATCGTCGAACTCCACGACGCCGTACCGTTGAGGATCACGCACCCAGTACGCGAACACGGTGGCGCCGCGACCGCGCGCCGCCGCGCGCTGGATCGACTCCGGGAAGCCGTGGCCGTAGAAGACGTTGTCGCCGAGCGCGAGCGCCACCCGCCCATCGCCGATGAACTCGCGGCCGATGATGAACGCCTGCGCGAGCCCGTCGGGGCTCGGCTGCACCGCATAGTCGACGCTGAGGCCGAGGTGAGCGCCGTCGCCGAGCAGCCGGCGAAAGCCGTCCTGATCCTGCGGCGTGGAGATCAGCAGCACCTTGCGGATGCCCGCGAGCATCAGCGTCGACAGCGGGTAGTACACCATCGGCTTGTTGTATATCGGCACGAGCTGCTTGCTCAGTCCGAGCGTCACGGGATAGAGGCGGGTGCCGGAACCTCCGGCCAGGATGATGCCTTTCATCGCGGGAGACGTCATGAATCCCTGCGAGTATAGCAGGCGTCCCAGGGTAAATAGAGGTAACATCACGCCCATGAAAACATTGAGGGAAATGCTCGCCGAGGCCCGGCAGGTGGTGCCCGAAGAAGGGCCCGAAGAGCTTCAGCGGCGCCTCAAGTCGGCGACGCCGCCCGTCGTCATCGATGTGCGCGATCCCGACGAATATCGCGATGGCCATATCGAGGCGGCCAGCAACATCAGCCGCGGCTTCCTCGAGTTCCGGGTCGGCGGCGCGGTGAGCGACCCCAAGACGCCGATCGTCCTCTACTGTCAGACCGGTCTCCGGTCCGTTCTCGCCGCCAAGCAGCTGAAGGAGCTCGGGTACGAGAACGTGATCAATCTCGGCGGGGGCTATCAGAAGTGGGCGCAGAGCGGATTGCCCGTCGTCAAAGACCTCGCGATGACGCCCGACCAGATTCAGCGGTACAGTCGTCACTTCCTGCTGCCACAGGTCGGTGAGAAAGGGCAACGCAAGCTGCTGCGAAGCCGCGTGCTCCTCATCGGTGCCGGTGGGCTCGGCTCGCCGACCGCGCTGTACCTCGCCGCCGCGGGCGTCGGCACGCTCGGGTTGATGGACGGCGACGTGGTCGACATCACGAACCTGCAACGCCAGGTGCTGCACACCACGGCGGACGTCGGAAAGCCCAAGGTCGAGTCGGGCACCCGCACGCTCAAGGCGCTCAATCCCGACGTCAACGTGATCACGCTGCCCATGCGCATCACCGTCGACAACGTGATGGACGTCATTCGCGATTACGACCTCGTGGTCGACGGCTCGGACAACTTCGAGACGCGCTACCTCGTCAACGATGCTTGTTACCTGGCGGGGAAGACCAATGTGCACGGCTCGATCTTTCAGTTCGAGGGCATGGCGACCGTCTTCGCGCCCAACGAAGGTCCCTGCTATCGGTGTCTGTATCCGTCGCCGCCTCCGGCGGGGCTCGTACCCAGCTGAAGCGAGGCGGGTGTCCTGGGCGTGCTCCCAGGAGTGATCGGGCTGGTACAGGCGACCGAGACTGTCAAGCTTGTCCTCGGGATCGGAGAGCCGCTGGTGGGTCGTCTGCTCACCTACGACGCGCTCGGCATGCGCTTCCGCGAGGTGCGATTGCGGCGAGATCCACAGTGTCCGCTGTGCGGGACGGCTCCGACGATCACCGATCTGTCGGTCCATCGCACCGGAAGTGAGGGGTGTGCGGCGACGCCGAACGGCCACGCGGTCGAGGCGGGCGCGCCGACGACGGCGCGCGCGGGACGCTAGCGAGCCCTCAGTACGCGGCGCCGCCGGTCACGCGCGCAGCCGCGGGC
>JBKOUQ010000226.1:0-9853 GCA_046723475.1 Candidatus Methylomirabilota bacterium | reverse complement strand
GCGCCCCTTCGAGGTCGACGCCGCACCGGCCGACGTGCTGCTGCAGAGCTCGCTCGTGCTGCGCGGCCTCGGCGCCAGCGTCGCGCGCCTGGATCTCGAGGGCGGCACGCTCGAGGCGCGCCTCGCCGTCGGCGGCGTGCTGCGCGTCCACGCGGCGCCGGTCGCCGAACGCAGCCACGTGGCGATCGACGTCGAGGGACGCGACTGGGGCGGCGTGGCGCGGGCGCTCGCGCGCGAGCTCTCCCATGGAGGCAGCGCGTGATCCTGCTGACGGGGTTCGAGCCGTTCGGGATGTTTGCGACCAATCCGTCGGGCGAGGTGGCGAAGGCGCTCGATGGACGCGCGTTCGGCGCGGAGGTCGTGCGCGGCGTCGTGCTGCCGGTGCACCACGCGGAGGCGGCCCGCGCGGTCGAGCGGCTCGTCGACGAGACGGGACCGCGCGCGATCGTGCAGGTGGGCCTGGCCGGTGCGCGCGCGCGCGTGGCGCTCGAGCGCGTCGCGGTCAACGTCATGGACTTCGAGATCGCCGACAACGTCGGGTATCGCGCGGCCGGTGAGCCGTGCGTCCCGGGCGGACCCGCGGCGTATTTCAGCACGCTGCCGCTCGGCGAAATGTTGCGTGAGCTCATCGCGGACGGCGTGCCCGCCTATCTGTCGAACACCGCGGGCACGTATCTCTGCAACCAGACGATGTACACGACGCGCCACCTGCTGGAGCGCCGCGGAGAGGCCACGCCCGCGGGTTTCATCCACCTGCCGCAGTCGGCGGCGATGGTCGCGGCGTCGGGGCTCGATCAGCCCAGCATGGATCTGCCGCTGATGCTCCGCGCGGTCGAGATCGCGCTCAGAGTCACGGCCCGCTCGCTGGCCGCCGCTCGCTGAGGAACGCGCGCAGCCGCTGCTTCATCTCCTCGGGCATCTCGACGTGCGCCGCGCGCCCCGCGACCTGAATCGTGCGTCGCAGCGTTCGCAGATACGCCCGACACGGCGCGCACCCCGCGAGATGGATGGCGAGCCGCACGACGTCCACGGGCCCGAGCTCGCGGTCGAGATACGCGGACATCCGCGCGATCGCCTCACGGCACGTCAGGATCATCGGCGGCTCTCGATGAGCGACTCGAAGAAGCCCCGCAGCGGCGGCAGTGTCGCGAACAGCGCCTGGAACGCCTCCCGGTCGACGGCGAGCACGTTCGTCGCGCAGATCGCGCGCACGGTGGCGCTCCGCGGGCGGTCGCTCACGAGCGCAATCTCGCCGAAGCAGTCGCCCGGACCGAGCCGTCGCAGCGGCGTGGCCGCGCCCGCGCCGTCCGCCTTGAGCACCTCGACCTCGCCCTCGGTCACGACGTACAGCCAGTCACCGCGATCGCCTTCGCGGAACACGATCTGGCCGGGCTCGAAGTATTCGCGCCGCACGCCGATGCCGCGATCCGTCTTGAGCTGCACGATGTCCGGCGGCAGGAGCAGGTCCAGCGTCCAGTCGGTGGCGACACGGATCTTGCGATCGAGGCCCGGCAGCTTCATCAGATAGATCGTTCGCCAGAGCCACCACGCGAGAAAGCCGGACAGCTTGAGGCCGAAGATTTCGGCGACGGCGGAGCGCCGCCCGAGCGAGCCCATTTTGCCGAGCGCGGTGAAGGCGAACGCGCGCTTCGGCTCGCCGCGCAGCGCCGCGGCGATGTTGCGCGCGACGTGTGTGGCCTGCCGCGTGGCGTGCTGCGCCGTGGGCGGGCACAGCTCGCCGCTCTTGGCGTCGCGCACCGCCGCGCAGTCCCCGACCGCCCACACTCCCTGGTGATCAGGCACCTCGAGGCCGGCGTCGACGACGATGCGGCCGCGCTCCATCTTGAGCGGCAGCATCGCCACGAGCGGGTTCGGTCCCGAGGGCACCGTGCTCACCAGCGTGCGCGTCGGGATGCGATCGCCCCCGACGAGCAGCGCGGCGTCCGCGGTCGCACCCGCGAGGCGCGTCTGCAGACGGATCTCGACTCCGCGGCGCATGAGCAGCCGCTGCGCGAACTGCGCGAGTGACGCGGGCAGCTCGGGCAGGATGAGCGACCCCGCATGCAGCAAGACGACGCGGATTTCTTCCGGGTGCACGTTGCGGAAGCTCTTCGCCGCCGCGCGCACGAAGTCGTTGAGCTCGGCCACCGCCTCGACGCCGGAGAAGCCGCCGCCGGCGACCACGAACGT
This sequence comes from Candidatus Methylomirabilota bacterium, assembly GCA_046723475.1. Classification (GTDB taxonomy): domain Bacteria; phylum Methylomirabilota; class Methylomirabilia; order Rokubacteriales; family CSP1-6; genus AR12. The sequence continues at coordinate 7,663 of JBKOUQ010000226.1, read as the reverse complement.
CAGCAGCGCGCGACGTACGTCGGCATCCTGCTCGATGTCGGCTTCTTCGAGCGTGTGGATGACGCGGTTGCGCAGCGTCAGGGCGTCCCCGAGATACTTGAACGGCAGCGCATACTCCGCGAGGCCCGGCTGCCCGACAAACGACGTGACGTTGCCGAGCGCGATGACGAGATGGTCGTAGTGCAGGTGGTGCTGTCGGCTGCCGAAGCCCGCCGTGGACGCCACGCCGCGATGGTCGAGATCGATCGACTCCACCGTGCGCGTGTACAGGTTGGTGTTCGGACACAGTCGGCGGATCGGCGTGATCGTGTCGGTGATGCCGATGGAGCCGGAGATCACCTCGGGCAGCATCGGCTGAAACACGATGTAGTTCTCGCGGCTCACGAGCCCGAGCTCGACGTCGCCGCGCCGGATCTCGGCGGCGAGGAGCTTTTCGAGCGTGAGCGCGGCATAGACACCGCCGAAGCCGCCGCCGAGGATCAGGATGCGCGTGGGATGGCTCATGAGACCTCCGCGGATGCGTCGAGCACGCCCATGGCGTCGAGCACGGCGGCGTCGGCGGGATCGATCGACGTGACGACGATCCGCGCGCGTCCGGCGCTCTCGATCGTGACCTTGCCCCAGAGATCGCCGGAGAGCCGGCCGAGGTCCGGCCACGTGAGTCGGAGCCGCACGTTGGTGAGCGGCGCCAGCGGCGTGGCGAGCTCGGCCTCGAGCTCGCGGCCGGCGACACGCCGCACGCGACCGGTGAACGATTCGCTGCGCACCTGCTTGCCATCGACGATCCAGCCGACGAGCGGCAGCGAGACGTCGCGGGCGGCGGCGGCCGCCACGTCACGCCGCTGAGCCCAGCGGCCGCCGAGGCCGCGCAGCTCGTACAGCGCGACCGGCGCGTCGAGGCCCTTCAGCTCGACGTGCATCGGCGGCGCGACATCCGCGAGCGCGCCGAGATAGCGCAGCGTCGATTCCGTGATGAGGATCTGGCCGCCGACCGTGCAGCCCTCCACGCGCCCGGCGAGATTCACGGCCGCGCCGACGACTGCGTATTTCGTGCGCTGCTCCGAGCCGATGTTGCCGACGACGGCCTCGCCGGTGTTGATGCCGATGCCCATCTCGAATCGCGGCCGCCCGCGCGCGACGTTGGCGTCGTTCAGCGCGTCCATGGCGCGCTGCATGGTCACCGCCGTGGCCGCCGCGCGCTCGGCGTGGTCGGGATGCTCGACGGGCGCGCCGTAGACGGCGAAGATGGCGTCGCCGATGAACTCGTTGATGGTGCCGCCGTGGGCGATGACGATGTCGGCCATGCGTCCCAGGTAGTCGTTGAGCACTTCCATGACACCCGCGGGGTCGCCGTGCTCGGCAAAGCGCGTGTAGCCGCGCAGGTCGGACATGAGGACGGTGATCTCGCGTTTGCGTCCGCCCAGCGCCAGCCCATCGGGCGAGTCGAGAACGGCCCGCGCCACCTCGGGCGAGACGTAGCGGCCGAACGCGTTGCGAATGATCTCGCGCTGGCGCAGGCCGTCGACCATCGCGTTGAACGCGCGCGTGAGATGGCCGACCTCGTCGCGCGACGTCACGGCGAGCGCCTGCGAGAGATCGCCGGCGGCGACGCGGCCGGCGGCGCCGGTGAGCGCGACGATCGGGCGCGTGAGGTGACGCGCGAAGACGATGGCCAGGACCACGGCGAGCGCGACGGCGGCCAGGCTGCCGAGGGCGATCGTCGTGTCGAGCTCGCGGCGCCGGTCGAGATAAAAGTCGACGGGGTAGTCGACCTGCAGCAGCGCCGCCGGCTCGCCGCGCGCGTCGAGGATCGGCGCGAACGCGCTGATTCGCATATGGCCCGGCGCCCCGTAGATGCCGGTATAGCGCGCGACGCCGTCCTCGAACGTCCACGCCACCGCGTTCGCAGCCTCGGGGGCGATCGGGATCGCGTCGCCGGGGTGCTCGTCGTCGGCCGTCGTGACCACGAGCCGCGCCGTGCGCGCGCGCGGATCGTAGGCGGCGAGTGTGCGCATCGGCGTCGTGAGCAACGTCTCCTGACGAATTGCGGTGAGCGCATTGATGACCTGGCGGTACGCGCGCGTATCCGCCCGGCCCGCGCGCGCGGCCTCGGCATGGGCGGTCGGGTCGACGAGGAGCGCGCTCACGCGCGCGATGTTCAGGAGCTGCGTGCCGACGGTGTCCGCGACCTCGCGGCTCTGCCGCTGGTGCACGAGCACGCCGACGACGGCGACGGTGGCGAGCGTGACGAGCACGAACACCAGCGCAAGCCGCACCGCCAGCCGCTGCCATGGGCGCAGCGCCGGCGGTGTCGGCTTCGCGTCGGATTGCATCATGCGTCGTGCGTCGCGGGCGGCTCGAGTCCGAGGACCCGGTCCAGCGACCATGGGCCCGCGCCGCGCGTGAGCAGGAACAGCAGGAGTGACGCCCACGTCAAATGTTCCGCGTAGGCGTTGGGGTAGACGCACGTCTGGATCACCGCGATCATGCCCAGCAGGGGCAGCGTGGCCAGCCGCGTGGCGAGACCGGCAATGAGAAGCGCCGAGCAGCCGAGCTCGAACGTCGCCGCCATCGTTGCGGCGTGCTCAGGTGACAGCAGTGGCACCCTGTACTCGTCCGCGAACAGCTGCACGGTGGTCTCCCACGACGCGATCTTCACGAGCCCGGCCTTGATGAACACGGTCGCGACGGCGAGCCGGAACATCAGCTGCAGCAGCGGAAGCGGAAACCGGCCGAGCCCGGCGCGGACTCGGGCGATCGGGGTGCGGACGCCGGTCGTGGGCGTCATCGTCATGGCGTGGGCGCTCATGGCTCGATGCCTCGTCCGTCAGGCCTTCTTGGGTTGCGTGCTGCCGCCGACGACCTTGTCGCACGAGCCGGCCGGCATGTAAATCCACGCGTCGCCCTGGTTGTCGCGCTTGGAGGTGCCGGCGCACGACGAGTTCGCGGTCTGGCAGTCGTTCTTGCCGGCCTTGGCGACACCAAAGCACTTCTCGGAGGCGAACTTGGGCTTCGGGGCCGGGCCACTCTGGGCAAGTGAGGCATACGGCATGGTGAGCGCGGCGGCCACAGCGGAAGCAACGAGCAGTGTCGACGTCTTCATGATCACGACCTCCTGGCTGAGTTGTTGCCTCTAAGACACGACAGGTCAGCCGGCCGGTGCGCCGAGCCGCTGCCAGGCCGGATCGCTGATTCGCGACGCGCGCACCGCGCGGCCGCGATCGGGTGTCCAATAGGGCGTCATGCAGAGCTCCGGCTGCGGGATCGGCCTCCGCTCGCCTCACGTGCAGCAGGTCGAGGCGCAGCGCCCCGCGATCCCATGGCTCGAGGTGCACGCCGAAAACTACATGGGCGGTGGGCCCGCGGTACGCTCGCTCGAGCGGCTTCGCGCGGATTATCCGCTCTCCGTGCACGGGGTCGGGCTGTCGCTCGGTAGCGCGGAGGGCATCGACGCCGCGCACCTCGACCGCCTGGTGCGGCTCGTCGATCGGCTGGAGCCCGCGCTCGTCTCCGAGCACCTCTCGTGGAGCGTCAGCGCCGATGTCTACCTCAATCACCTGCTGCCGCTACCGTACACCGACGAGACGCTGGATGTGCTGGCCGACAACGTCGGGCGCGCGCAGGATCGCCTGGGCCGCCGGCTGCTGATCGAAAACCCGTCGGGCTACCTGCGCTTCCACCGCTCGCCGATCGCCGAGCCGGAATTCCTCAACGCGCTCGCCAGTCGTACGGGCTGCGGTGTGCTCTGCGATGTCAACAACGTCTACGTCACCTGCGCGAACCTGGGCGGCGATGCGACGGCGTGGCTCGACGCCCTCGACGCCGCGACGGTTGGAGAGATCCATCTCGCGGGCCACGCCGTGAACGATGCCGACGGGCACACGGTGCTCATCGACGATCACGGCTCGCCGGTAGCGCCCGCCGTCTGGGCGCTGTTCGAGCACGCGCTGCAGCGCTTCGGAGCGCGGCCGACGCTGATCGAGTGGGACACCGACGTGCCGCCGCTCGACGTGCTCCTCGACGAGGCGGCAAAGGCCCAGCGTCGTCTTGCGAGGACGGGCAGTGTCGCCGCTGCGTGAGCTGCAGGCGGGTTTCCGCGCGGCGCTGCTCCGCGGTGACGATGCTCGTGTCGCGCGCGAGGTCGCCGACGATGGCATCCGCGCCGCCGCGCGGGTCGCGATCTATCGCCACCACGTCTTCACGAGCCTCACGGCCGCGCTCGAGGCGACGTATCCCGTCGTCACGCGGCTCGTCGATCGACGCTTCTTCGGCTGGGCGGTCGACGGCTACATCCGTGCGCATCCGCCCGCCGGTCCGTGCCTCTTCGAGTACGGCGCGCAGCTGCCGGATTATCTCGCCGCGTTCCCCGCGTGCGCGGACCTCCCATGGCTCGCCGACATCGCGCGCCTGGAGTGGGCGATGAACGTCGCGCTGCATGCGCCCGACGCCGAGCCCCTCGGCGCGGACGCGTGGCGTGCGCTCGACGCCGCGGCGGTGGCGCGGCTGACGGTGCGGGTCGATCCGTCGATCACGCTGCTCGCTTCTCGGTGGCCGGTCGACGCGATCTGGCGCGCGAATCAGTCGGACGGCGACGGCGTCGTCGATCTCGACCGCGGCGTCGTCCAGCTTCAGGTGCAGCGCGTGGGCGACGACGTCGCCCTGCGCGCGCTCGGTCCGGCCGCCTTCGCGTTTCGCAGCGCGCTCGCGGCCGGGGCGACCCTGCAGGAAGCCACAGAGCAGATGTTCGAGATCGACGCGCGTGTTGCGCTCGCCGACGAAATCCGCGCGGTGCTCGACGAGCAGATGCTCGTCGCGGGATGAGGCGCGCGCTGGCGTGGGCGCGCGTCGGTCGAGACGGGTTCGAGCACCTGCTGCTCGAGGCGACGGCGGCCGATGGGGTCGTGCTTGCCGTCGACGAGCAGCAACGGCCGTTTCGTCTCGGCTATCAGCTCCGGTGGGACGCGTTGTGGCGCGTGCACGAGGCGCGTCTCGGCGTCACGACGGAGCACGGCACGCGGACGCTGACGCTCGCGAGCGATGGCAAGGGGCGCTGGCGCGACGGCGAGGCGCGCGCGCTTCCGCAGCTCGAGGGCTGTCTCGACATCGACATCTGGCCGACTCCGTTCACCAACACGTTTCCGATTCGCCGCGAGTCGATGGCCGTCGGTGAGCGGCGCGTGCTCGCGGTCGCATGGATCGCGGCGCCCGAGCTGAATGTTCGCGCGTGGAGGCAGGCCTACACGCGGCTGGCGGACCGCCGGTATCGCTTCGAGAGCCTCGACGACGACGGCTTCACCGCCGAACTCGTCGTCGACGCCGACGGCCTCGTCACTGAGTACGACGGTCTCTTCCGCCGCGTGACGTGACCGCGACGGTGCGCTGACGGCGTGTCGCGATCAACCACGTCGAACGGGTGACGCGGCGGGCGGGAGCCTCACGAAGCGTGAACGCTAGCCGCGGAGCTCGACCGTTCGCTCGCCCGCGCGCACCCGCGCGTCCCACGTGACGTCGATCGCACCCTTGACGCTCTCGTGGGCCGGGCAGCCGGCGGGATGCGCGGTCAACGCGCGCTCCGTCGCCTCCAGCGCGTCGGCAGGCACGGCGAGGTCGTAGTGCACGTGGATCGAGCGGATTCTGATGGTCTTGCCATGGCCGACGATGCGACCCTGCACGGCGGCCGTGAAGCTGTCGCGATCGAACGCGATCTTGCGCCCTGCCAGGGCGCCACGCAGAGTGCCGAACATTCAGCCGGCCACGCCGGCGACGATGTGGTCGAGCGTCGAGGCGACGGGGGGCCCTTCCGGGACGCCGTAGTACTGGCGCAGCGCGCCCTGCACGCCATACACGACGGGCTCGGGCACGTCGCCGAGATACGCGTGGCGGGCGCCGTTCTTGTACACCAGGCGCGTCTTGGAGACGTATTCGAAATCCTCGGCCATGGATGTTCTCCTCACACGCCGCGCAGTGCGCGCAGCGCTGCCAGCGTGTCATCGGGCTCGGGACGGGTCGTATAGTCGGGGTCGCTCTCGGCAGAGCGGATGATCCCGGCTCGGTCGATCACGAAGCGGGCGGGCATCGGCAGCGTCCACGACGCGTCGCCGTTGTACTGCGCCAGGTCGAGGGGAAACGTCGCGTAGATCTCTCTCAAGTATTGCGGCAGCGCGAACGTCAGCCCATAGCGCGTGGCCACGGTATTGCCGCGGTCCGTGAGAATCTCGAAGCCGAGTCCGCGGCTCCGGATGAGCTCGCGATTGTGCTCGGGCAGCTGGGGTGAGATCGCGACCAGGCTGGCGCCGAGCGCCGTGATCTCGGACAAGACGTGCTGTAGAGCTACCAGCTCTATGTTGCAGTACGGTCACCAGCGTCCGCGGTAGAAGGTCACCACGAGGGGGCCGCCCGCCAGCAGCGCGGCGCTCTCCACGATGCGCTCCTCCGCATTCGGCAGCGCGAACGCCGGCGCCGGCGTGCCGGGTTTCAGCACGCGTGCCGGCGCGCCCGACTCGCGTAGCTCGTCCACCGCTCGGTGCATGGTCGCGACGATGTGCGGCGGACGCTTGGCCTCGGCCCGCTCGCGGAACGCCTTCAGCTCGCCGTTGAGCGACATGCCTGCCTCCCTCATGAGCATTGGACACCACGACCGCGGCGCGCGATTCGCGGTGTAGACTCGCGACGGTGAGCACCGACGATCGCGAGCTGCTCGGTCGCGTCATCACCGGCGACGCCGGCGCGCTCGAGACGCTCATGGCGCGCCACTCCGCCCGGGTCTATCGCCTCGCGTACGGTATCACGCGCAGCGCGCCCGACGCCGAGGAGGTCGTGCAGGACGTGTTCCTGCAAATCATCGACAAGGGCGGGGGCTTCGAGGGGCGCTCGGCCTTGAGCAGCTGGATCTATCGCATCACGACCAATCTGAGCCTCAACAAGCGCCGCGGGAAGCGTCGCGAGCTCGAGACTTCGCTCGACGAAATGCTGCCGACGTTCCTGCCCGATGGGCATCGCGCCGGCGATCGCGCGTTCGTCGTGGCGGACTGGTCCCGCACGCCGGACGCCGCGCTCCTGTCCGGCGAGGCGCGCCGCGTGCTGGAGGCCGCGCTCGACCGGCTGCCGGACCACTACCGCGCCGTGCTCGTGCTGAAAGACGTGGAGGAGCTGTCCAACGAAGAGGTCGCGCAGGCTGTCGGCGACACCGTGGCCGCGGTGAAGACACGTCTGCACCGCGCCCGGATGGCGCTCCGCGAGCAGCTGACGCGCCACCTCGGAGCGGGCACATGATCTGCCGCGAGCTCATCGCCGTTCTCGACGAGTATCTCGACGGCACGCTGGTGCCCGACGTCGTCATCGAGCTCGAGCGCCATCTGGCCGTGTGCGACCCATGCCGCGCGTACCTCGCGACATACCGTAAGACCCGTGAGCTCGGCGCCCGCGTGGGTGACGTCCCGATGCCCGAGGAGATGACCACGCGGCTGCGCGCGCTGCTCGTCGCGCGGCTCGGCAACCAGCGCGAATCGTAGTCGCCCTCCGTCGCCGAACCGCCCGAGCGACGCTTCCTGCGGTGCGCCGACTCGACGCCCCGCACCATCCGAGTCGTACGCTGTGTCCAAGGAGGCGGGCTGGAGGAGACCATGGACAAGCTCTTGAAGGGACAGATCGCGCTGGTCACGGG
>JBKOUQ010000268.1:0-15207 GCA_046723475.1 Candidatus Methylomirabilota bacterium | reverse complement strand
CGCTGAAGACGCGCGTCGATGCGCGCGTCGTGGCCGAGCGGCGCGCGAAGATCGCCGCGGCCGGGCGCGAGCGGCGCGCCGCCGCCGAGTCGCGGGCGCGCGCGCTGAAGAGCGACGCGCCGATCGACATGGCGTGGCTCTCGCGCTGCGTCGGCGACGTCCTCGACGAGCGCACGATCATCGTCAACGAGTACGATCTGGACGCGAGCCAGTGCTGCTTCCGCGCGCCGGGAACGTATTTCGCCTCACCGTCATCGGGAGGTCTCGGCTGGGGCGTCGGTGCGGCGCTCGGCGCGAAGCTCGCGAAGCCGGACCACACGGTGATCTGCACGGTGGGCGATGGCGCCTACATCTTCGGCGCGCCCACGGCGGCGCACTGGGTCGCGCGCGCCTACGACGTCCCCGTGCTCTGGATCGTCTTCAACAACCGGGCATGGAACGCCGTCAAGCGCGCGGTGACGTCGCACGCGCCCGATGGTTGGGCCAAGCGCACCGGCATGCCGCTGACCGAGCTCGATCCGCCGCCCGACTACGAGATGATCTGCCAGGCCTCCGGTGGCTGGGCGGAAAAGGTCGAGGATCCGTCGGCACTGCCCGATGCGCTGCGTCGCGCGCTCGAGGTCGTGCGCGAAGAGCGGCGGCAGGCACTGCTGAACGTTATTTGCAAAAAGCCGTAGGAGAGACGGACATGGCCATGAGCATTCCGGTCGTCGACGCCGACGGGCACGTCACCGAGTCCAACGAGCAGGTGGCGAAATACCTCGAGGAGCCGTATCGCCGCCGGCCGCTCACCTTCCCGCTCTATCCACAAGATGGGTGGGATCGGCGCCTGCTCGGCACGCTCGGACAGGTCGGCAGCACCGCGGAGCAGTGGCTGAAGGCGCTCGACGACGGCGGCATGGAGACGACGGTGCTCTATCCAACGCTCGGTCTGTTCCTGTCGTTTCTCAAGGACCGTGCGTGGGCGGTCGCGATCTGCCGCGCCTACAACACGTTTCTGCACGAGGAATTCATCAAGAGCAGTCCGCGGCTGCAGGCGGTCGCGCTGCTGCCGATCCAGGATCCGGAGGCGGCCGCCGCGGAGCTCGAGCGGAGCGTCCGTCAGCTCGGCCTGGTCGGCGCGATGCTCGCCGCCGACGGCAATCACGTTCTCGGCGATGCGCGGTTCACGCCGATCTACGAGATGGCGCAGCGCCTCGACGTCATGGTCGGCATCCACGCCTCCGGCTCGCACTTGGGCGGTGCCGGCGTCGAGCTGTTCCCGCAGTTCATCCAGGCCCACACGTGCTCGCACGCGTTCGGCCAGATGCGCCAGATCACCTCGATCGTGTTCGAGGGCATTCCCGAGCGATTCCCGGATCTCCGCATTGCGTTTCTCGAGGCGGGCTGCGGCTGGGCGCCGTACTGGATGGAGCGCATGGACGACGAGTACGCCAAGCGCGCGCCCGAAGCGCCGAACCTCAAGAAACAGCCGAGCGAGTACGTCCGCTCGGGCAAGATCTATTTCTCCTGTGAGGCCGACGAGTGGCTGCTGCCGCAGGCGGTGAAGCTGGTCGGCGAGAATCAGATCGTCTACGCCTCCGACTTCCCGCACTGGGACAATTCGTATCCCGAGTCGCTGCGCGAGATCCGCGACCGCGGCGACCTCAGCGACGCGCAGAAGCGCAAGATTCTGTCCGACAACTCCTGCCGCCTCTACGGCCTCAAGAACTAGGCACAGACGAGGCTGCGACCTCGCTGTTGGGGGGTGGGCCCACGACGACATCGGGCCAAGCGCCCATCGTGGCGAGCCGTATCGCCGCACGAAGCGCAGGACGGGACGAGCGACGCCGCTGACGATTGGGTGGCCGCCGGGCCACCCCATTTGGGGGATGGGGCGTGAGCGAGTCCCGTCCGAGCGAGTTGCGGCGTAGAGGCGAGCCACGCGGGCGCGGGCGCGATGTCGTCGCGGGACCGCCCACCCAACGGCGCGGTCGCGGTTCAGCGCTTCAATAGATAGGGCACGTCCACGACGACGGTGTTCTTGCGGAACAGCAGCGTCCCCTTGATCAGCAGCGCCGTCTGGTTGTGCAGGATGTGCTGCCACCATCGCGACGGCAAGAACTCGGGGATGACGATCGTCACCATGTGATCGTCACCCTGCGCCTGCAGCGCGTCGAGATACTCGACGAGCGGCCGAAGCAGCGAGCGATACGGCGAGTTCAGGATCACGAGTGGCACGCCCAGACCCCAGCGAGCCCACTTCTCTTCCAGCTTCGCCGTGCGGGCCGGATCCGTCTCGACGAACACGGCGCGCACCGCCGCCGTCGGCGCGAGCGTCTTGGCGTACTGCACCGCGCGCACGACCCCGCGATGTAAATCACCGACGATGATGAGCACGGTGTGGCGCAGATCCGGCGGACCGGACAGTCCTTCGAGCGAGAGCTGCTCCGCCACGTCGTCGTAGTGACGGCGCATCGCGAGGAACGTCCCGACGAGTGTCGGGATGACGAGCACCACGATCCATGCGCCGTGCGTGAACTTGGTGGCGGCGATGACGAGCGTAACGACCCCCGTCGCCAGCGCGCCGAGACCGTTGATGACGATCTTGTGCCGCCAGCCAGGCACCCGATCCTTCAACCAGTGCCGCACCATGCCCGACTGCGACAGCGTGAACGAGATGAACACGCCGACCGCATAGAGCGGGATCAGCGCGTGTGTCTCACCACCGAAGATGACGAGCAGCAACGCCGCCATCGTGCCGAGAACCATGATCCCGTTCGAGAACACGAGCCGCTCGCCGAGGTTGGCGAACTGCCGCGGCACGTAGCGGTCGCGAGCGAGCAGCGACGACAAGCGAGGAAAGTCCGCGAACGACGTGTTGGCCGCAAGGACAAGGATGAGCGCGGTGGCCGCCTGCACGGCGTAATAGAAGACGCCCGTACCGTGCAGCCGTCGGGCGATCTGCGAGACGACCGTCTCGTCGGCGATCGGCACGATGCCGAGCCGATTGGCGAGCACGGTGAGGCCGATGAAGAACGAGCCCAGGATCACGGCCATCCAGCCGAGCGTGATCGCGGCGTTCCTCGATTCCGGCGCGCGGAAGGCGGGGATGCCGTTCGAGATCGCCTCCGTCCCCGTCATGGCCGTGCATCCCGACGAGAACGCGCGCAGAACGAGGAACCACGTGAGCGCTTCGGCGGGAGCCACCGCGGGCGGCGGAGTCCGCGGCAGGCTGCCCGTCGCCAGACGGAAGAAGCCTTCCAGGATCATGAAGCCGAACGTCACGAGGAAAAAGTACGTCGGCACGGCGAAAATGCGCCCTGATTCGCGCACGCCGCGAATGTTGGCGAGCGCGATGACGGCGACGCATGCGACGCCGAGCGCAACCCTGTACGGGGTGAGCTCGGGAAACGCCGATGTGACCGCCGCGACCCCGGCCGCCACCGAGACGGAGACCGTCAGCACGTAGTCCACGAGGAGCGCGGCCGCCGCGATCAGTCCCGCGACAGCGCCCAGATTCGCGCGCGCCACGATATACGAACCGCCGCCGCTCGGATAGGCATGGATCGTCTGCTGGTAGGAGATGGCGACGATGGCGAGCAGGCCGGTGATCGCCAGCGAGATCGGCACCGAATAGTGAAGCGCGACGGTTCCCGAGAGAACGAGAACGAGGAGAATCTCCTCGGTGGCGTACGCGACGGAGGACATCGCATCGGACGAGAAGACCGCCAGCGCGACGCGTTTCCGCAACCGTTCGTGGTGCGCCTGGGCCAGCGGCATCGGCGGCCCGACGAGCGCGCGCTTGAGCAGCGCGACTCTCACGCCGGCCCTGCAAGGACGCGCATGAACTCGGAGTCTACTCCGCCGGCATGTGGCACTTCGCCACTCCGCGCTGCCGGGGATCAATTTTTACGAAATTTTTATGACGCGCCCTGGGCTCTTAACGCCGCGTGAACCGCAACAGCGGCATAGTCCAGCCAGAGGCATCCGTAATGTGCGACACGAGCTTACCGGCTACACGCGGATCTGCAGCGGCCCCGCCGCGGTGGGGGCTGCTGTACGGCACGGCGGTTCCCCAGCTGGCGGCACTCGGCGCGGTCGAGGCGATGCAGTCGCCCCACGCGATCCGCGTCGCGCTGCGATGCGTTTTAGCCCTCGGCATGTTCGCAACGATGGCGATGTGGCTGCGCGCCAACCGCCCGGCGATCGACCTGCAAGACTGGTGCGACTGCGCCGGTGAGCAGATGACGATTCGCGTGATCGAGTCTCGGCGGCCGATCGCGGTGCCGTCGCCGATCGAGCCAGCGCCTCTCCCGCCCGTCCCCGCGGAAGAGGAGTACGAGCTCACCGCGCCCTGAGGCGGCTCGGGCGAGGCGCGCGGCTCAAAAGAACGAGTAATACAGCGCGAGCGTGATCGTGTTCTGAGCCTCGGACGTCGGCGCCAGTCCAGCGCCGCCCTCGTTGCGGACGCTGAACGCTTTCCGGTTCGCCTGGTCGTGGCGGTACTCGAGCCGCCCCACCAGGCCCTTCCAGATCTTGTACTCGGCCGTCGCGGTGATTTCCCACAGGTCGACGTTCGCGCCGGGCGTGACGGTCTCGCTGCTGCGCACGCCCTGCGGGTCCGAGAAGTACTCGAGGCGCAGCGCCGTCCGCAGCGCCTTGGTCCAGTCGTAGGCCGCATAGCCGGCCACGCCACCCCAGCGCGAGCTGGCGTCTTTGCGGGTGGGCACGAGCAGCGGATCGTTTTCCTCGTCCGCGAAGTCGAGGTTCACGGCGAACGTCCAGCGCTCGATCCCCGTGTACTGGATCGAGGTGTCCACGATCCAGCGGTTGTTCACATCTCCGTCGCGCATCTGGTTCCGGTTCTGCTCGGGGCCCCACATCGCGTGCACGCCGGCGGTGAGCTTGTCGATCGGCGTGAAGTCCGCCGTTACTATCGGTCGCAGGTGGCCATTGTTGTTGTCGGAGTTGTCCCAGCCCATCGTCACTCCGGCGCCGACGATGACCCACTTCGCGAACGGATAGGTGGCGATCACGCCCGTGTGCGTGTACGGCGTGCCGAGCGTGTACAGGAACGAGCGCGAGAAGTTGAGGTTCTTCGGACTCTCATAGCCCTCGTACCCAACCGGCGTCGCCCATTTGCCGCCCTTCAGGGTCAGCCCCTCGCCCAGCGGTACCAGATAGGCGACGTAGGCCTCGGGCAGATCGAACTTCTCCGTGTTGCGGAAGAGAGGCGGCGAGTCGTCGAGGTCGCGGAAGATTCCGAGCGAGTGGTTCTTCTGGGAGTCGATGCCGGCGGTGACGACGACGCCCCAGCCGAGCCGATAGCGCTCGGACGGGTCCTTCTTGACGCTCAGCTCGGCGGCGTTGAAGGTGTACCCGTTGTCGTGGTCGTAGAAACGGAGCTCGTTGACGCCACCGCGGCCGGTGCGGCCGAGGTTCCACACGTAGCTGTTCTCAACGTACGAGAACAGCATGATCTCCTCCAGGTACTTCTTGGGCTGGCCCTCGGCGGTGGCGGGCCGGCCGAGGACGTCCGCCAGCGATTTCTGAGCGAGCGCGGTGCCCGGCAAGACGGCGACCACCGCGAATGCACACAGAGCCAGCGTGAGGCGCCGAGTCATCGAGTCCTCGTTGTTCGAGTTAGCGGCCGTCGAGGGCCAGGTTGAGCGCGAGCACGTTCACGCGCGGCTCGCCCAGGAAGCCCCACTGCCGGCCCTCGGTGTAGCGATCGACCAGCGCGCGCACCGCGTCGGGCTGCATCTTGCGCGCCTTGGCGACACGGCCGACCTGATAGAGCGCCGCCGCCGGCGAGATGTGCGGGTCGAGCCCGCTGCCCGAGGCCGTGACGAGATCCACGGGCACGGGGTCTTTGTTGTCGGGGTCGGCCGCGCGCAGCGTGTCCACGCGCTCCTGCACGCTCTTGATGAGCGCGGGATTGGTCGGGCTGAGGTTCGAGCCCGCCGACGACACGGCGTTGTAGCCGAACGGCGACGTCGCCGACGGCCGGCTCCAGAAATATTTCGGATCGTCGAAGGGCTGGCCGATGAGCTCGGAGCCGACGACCTTGCCGTCCTTGACGATCAGGCTGCCGTTGGCCTGTCGCGGGAAGACGAGCTGCGCGATCCCCGTCACGAGCGCTGGATAGATCACGCCGGTGACGATTGTCAGCACGACGAGGAGGACGAGCGCGGGCCGCAGATGCGTCATGGCGGTCTCCTACACCAGGCCCAGCGCGACCAGGATCATGTCGACGAGCTTGATGCCCGGGAACGGGATGATGATGCCGCCCACGCCGTAGATCCAGACGTGGCGGCGCAGGACGGCGGCGGCGCCGAGCGCGCGATAGCGCACGCCCTTCAGGGCGAGCGGGATCAAGGCAATGATGATCAGCGCGTTGAAGATGACCGCCGAGAGGATCGCGCTCTCCGGCGTGGCCAGGCGCATGATGTTCAGCGCATTCAGCGCCGGGTACGTCGTCACGAACGCGGCGGGGATGATCGCGAAGTACTTGGCGACGTCGTTGGCGATGCTGAAGGTCGTCAGCGCGCCGCGCGTCATCAGCATCTGCTTGCCCGTCTCGACCACCTCGAGCAGCTTCGTCGGGTTGCTGTCGAGATCGATCATGTTGCCGGCTTCCTTCGCGGCCTGGGTGCCCGAGTTCATCGCGACGGCGACGTCGGCCTGGGCCAGCGCCGGCGCGTCGTTGGTCCCGTCACCCGTCATCGCCACCAGCCGGCCCTCGGCCTGGAGATCGCGGATCAGCTTCAGCTTCGTCTCGGGCGTGGCCGGGGCCAGGAAGTCGTCGATGCCCGCCTCCGCGGAGATGGCCGCCGCGGTGAGCGGGTTGTCGCCGGTAATCATCACGGTCTTGATGCCCATGCGGCGCAGCTCGCCGAACCGCTCACGGATGCCGCCCTTGACGATGTCCTTGAGGTGGACGCACCCGAGCACCTTCGCGCCGTCGGCGACGACGAGCGGCGTGGCCCCGGCCTTCGAGATACCGTCCACCGCCGTGCGGACCTCGGGGGGCAGCGTTCCGCCGAGCGCCTTGACATGGGCCTCGATCGCCTCGGTCGCGCCCTTGCGCACCTGGCGGCCGTTCATGTTCACGCCGCTCATGCGCGTCTGCGCCGTGAAGGGCACGAACGTCGCACCCAGCTTCTCGACGTCGCGCTCGCGGATCGAGTACTTCTCCTTGGCAAGGACCACGATGCTGCGGCCCTCCGGCGTCTCGTCGGCGAGCGACGCGAGCTGTGCCGCGTCAGCGAGATCACGCTCGGACACACCGGGTGCCGGAACGAACTGCGTCGCCTGCCGATTGCCGAGCGTGATCGTGCCGGTCTTGTCCAGCAGCAGCACGTCGACGTCGCCGGCGGCCTCGACCGCCCGGCCGGACATGGCGATGACGTTCTTCTGGATCATCCGGTCCATGCCCGCGATGCCGATGGCCGACAGCAGCGCGCCGATCGTCGTCGGGATCAGGCAGACAAGCAGAGCCACCAGCACGGTGACGGTGATGGGACTGCCCTTACCCGCCGCCTCGACGCTGTAGAGCGAGAACGGCAGCAGCGTCGCCGTGGCAAGGAGGAAGATGATCGTCATCGCGGCTAATAAAATATCGAGCGCTACTTCGTTAGGCGTTTTCTGCCGCCTGGCGCCTTCCACGAGCGCGATCATGCGATCGAGAAACGCCTCGCCAGGATTGGCGGTGACCTCGACGATCAGCCAGTCGGACAGCACCTGCGTGCCGCCGGTCACCGCGCTGCGATCGCCGCCACTCTCGCGGATGACCGGCGCGCTCTCCCCCGTGATGGCGGCCTCGTTTACCGAGGCCACGCCTTCGACGACGGTGCCGTCCACCGGGATGAACTCGCCGGCCTCGACCAGCACGACCTGGCCCTTTCGCAACGAGGTCGCCGGGACGATCTCGAAGCGCGCGCTCCGCTGCGGGCGCGCCAGACGCTTGGCTTGCAAATCGCGCCGCGCCCGGCGCAGCGAGGCCGCCTGGGCTTTGCCGCGGCCCTCCGCCATCGCCTCCGCGAAGTTTGCGAAGAGCACGGTGAACCAGAGCCACACCGAGACCCAGAAGATGAACCACGCCGGCGCCTCGCCTCGGCCCACGATCGCCTGCACCCAGAGCAGCGTGGTGAGGATCGACCCGACGTAGACGACGAACATGACCGGATTGCGCACCTGACGCCGTGGCGTCAGCTTGCGGAACGAGTCGCCGATCGCCTGCGTCAGGATCGCCGGGTCGAACAGCGCGCGGGCTTTTACCGTGGCCGCCATGATTGTGGTGTCCTCACTTCGCCGCGATGAGATTGAGATGCTCGACGATCGGGCCCAGCGCGAGCGCCGGGACGAACGTCAGCGCGCCGACGAGAATGACGACGCCGACCAGCAGCCCCACGAACAAGGGCGTGTCGGTCGGCAGGGTGCCGGCTCCCGGCGGAACGAGCTTCTTGCGCGCGAGCGAGCCGGCGATGGCTAGCGCCGGAACGGCGAGCCAGTAGCGGGCGAAGAGCATGGCGATGCCGAGCGCCGTGTTGTAGAAGGGCGTGTTCGCGTTCAGTCCCGCGAACGCGCTGCCGTTGTTGTTTCCGGCCGAGGAGAAGCCGTAGAGGATCTCGCTGAACCCGTGGATGCCGGGGTTCGAGATGCCCGCCTTGCCCGCCGCCGTCAGCACGCCGATCGAGGTGCCGATCAGCACGATTGCCGGCGGGATGAGGATCATCAGCGACGACATCTTCATCTCGTACGCCTCGATCTTCTTGCCGAGGTATTCGGGCGTGCGCCCGACCATGAGGCCGGCGACGAACACCGCGATGATCGCGAACGCCAGCATGCCGTAGAGCCCGGAGCCGACGCCGCCGAAGACGACCTCGCCGAGCTGGATCATCCACATCGGAACCAGGCCGCCGAGCGGCGTGAAGGAGTCGTGCATCGAATTCACGGATCCGTTCGAGGCGCCGGTCGTCGCCGTCGCCCACAGCGCGGAGTTCGCGATGCCGAAGCGGACCTCCTTGCCCTCCATGTTGCCGCCGGACGAGAGCGCGCTCGCCGTGTGATCGACGCCCTGTTTCACGAACACCGCGCCGTTCTGCTCGGCGACGTAACAAACGGCCAGCAGCGCAACGAAGATCACGGTCATGGCCGCCAGTACCGCCCAGCCCTGGCGCGTGTCACCGACCATGACGCCGAACGTGTAGCAGAGCGCGCCCGAGATCAGCAGGATCGACAGAAGCTCGAGGAAGTTCGCGAGCGGCGTCGGATTCTCGAACGGGTGCGCGGAGTTGACGTTGAAGAAGCCGCCACCGTTGGTCCCGAGCTGCTTGATGGCGACCTGCGACGCCGCGGGCCCCACCGCAATCACCTGCTCGGCCAGCCTGGCCTTCTGGGACGCGCCAGCCTTGTCCTTGACGGGATCGTCGTACTCGGTGACCTGCACGACGGTCGCCTTCGCGTACGGCGAGAACGTCTGCACGACACCTTGGGATACGAGGATCAGTGCCAGGACGAACGACAGCGGCAGGAGGATGTAGAGTGTCGTCCGCGTCAGGTCCACCCAGAAGTTGCCGATGGTCTGTGCCGTGCGTCGCGCGAAGCCGCGCATCATCGCGACCAGCACCGCCATGCCAGCCGCCGCCGAGACGAAATTCTGCACGGTCAGCGCGAGCATCTGCGTGAGGTACGACATCGTCGACTCGCCGCCGTAGCCCTGCCAGTTCGTGTTGGTGGCGAAGCTCGCCGCCGTGTTGAAGGAGGAATCGGGCGAGACCGCGCCAAGGTGCTCCGGATTCAGCGGCAACACGCCCTGAAGCCGCTGGAGCGCATAGACGAAGAGCAAGCCGAGCAGGTTGAACAACAGCATGGCGGCCGCATACGTCGTCCAGGTCATGTCGTCCGTCGCACGGACACCGGCGAGCCGGTAGATCAGGCGCTCCAGCCAGCCAAGCGCACGATCGACGCCGCAGCGCCGCCCCTCGTAGACACGCGCCATGTAGCTGCCGAGCGGCTTCGCGAGCACCAGCAGCACGACGACGTACAGAACGATTTGGAAGATGCCGTTGGCGGTCATCTCAAAACCTTCTCAGGCAAACAGCTCTGGCCGCAGAAGCGCCAGGACGAGGTAAACCAGCAGGCCGAGCGATACGATGCCGCCGGCGATATAGAGGATGGGCATGGCGGCGTCCTACACCCGCTCACAGAGCTTCACGAGAAGCCAGGTCAGCGCGAAGAAGCCGACCGCGAGGCCAACGTAGATGACGTCCATGCGTGCGTCCTCCGACCACACTCTTAACTGCCGGCGTGGTCAAAAATCCGCTAAGACGCACCGCCTCTCGGTCACAAACGCGTAAAGGTCGACCGCGAGGCGCTCAGTACAGCCGACGCAGCCAGAACGGGCCGACGACGGTGGTGAGGACGACCATGAGCACGACCGCAGCGTAGAGCTCTGCGGTGATCACCTCGCCCGTGAGTCCGATCGCCGCGAAGATTAGGCCAACCTCGCCGCGCGGGATCATGCCTACGCCGACGGGCCAGCGCCGCACGTCCGGCCGATAGACGCCGAACGCCGAAACAAGCTTGGATCCGACGGCGACGAGCGTCAGGAGCACGCCAAACGCGAGTGTGCCCCGAGGCGACAGCGGCGCCAGGTGCCCGAGCTCCACATGCATTCCGATGCTGACGAAAAAGATCGGCACGAACAGATCGGCGACCGGTTTGATCCGATCCTCGATACGCGCGCGTCGCTCGGTGGTCGCGAGCACGAGGCCTGCGGCGAATGCGCCGACGATCGGCGCGAGGCCACTGCGGTCCGCCAGCACCGCCAGCACGGTGCAGAACAGCACGGCCGAGACGATCAGGCTGCCTCGCACCTGCATGTGATCGACCCAGCGGACGAACAATGGCGCCAGACGCACGCCGATCGTGATCGCCGCCGTTAGGAAGGCCAGCGCGCCGAGGACGAGTTTCGCGATGCTCCAGAGCGAGACACCGCCCGTTTGCGCGAGCCCCGCCACGACCGACAGGATCACGAGACCGAGGACGTCGTCGGCGACGGCGGCACCGAGCACAACCTGCGCCGCCGGATCGTCGAGCTGCCCGAGGTCGGAAAGCACACGTGCCGTCACTCCGACACTCGTGGCGGTGAGCGCGGCGCCGATGAAGACGGCGCCGAGAGGGCCGAGCCCCCACCCGCGCGCCAGCAGAAAGCCAAACAGGAACGGCGATGCGATGCCGACCACGGCGACCAGCAGTGACTGCGGCCCCGCGCGGAGCAGCCGGTCGAGGTCGGACTCGAGGCCGACCTCGAAGAGAAGAATGACGACGCCGATCTGCGCCAGCCCGGTCAAGAATTCGGACGGCGCCACGAGCGCAAGCGCGCCGGGGCCGATCGCGAAGCCCGCAACGATCTCGCCAACGAGCGCCGTCTGTCCGAGCCGCTGCGCCGCCTCGCCGCCCAGCCGGGCGGCCAGCCATACGACGACGAGCGAAGCAAGGTGTGCGGAGGACTCCATCGCGGCGCCACGCGGCGCCGCCGCGTCCGCGCGAGGCGATTAGACCACGGGTGCGGACCGCACCGCGAGCATCGGTCTGCCGCAGTACACTCACCGCAGCATGGTGGACGACCGCCGACCGGATCCCGACCGCCGCCCTGATCCCGATCAGTTGCTTACGCGCTTGAAGGAGCAGGAAGCACACGCCGGCCGCGGCAAGCTCAAGGTGTTCTTCGGTGCGGCGGCCGGCGTCGGCAAGACGTACGCGATGCTCGAAGCCGCGCGCGCGCAGCGCGCCGCGGGTGTCGACGTCGTGGTCGGGGTCGTCGAGACGCATGGTCGCGTCGAGACGCAGGCGCTGCTCGACGGGCTCGAGCTTCTTCCCCGGCGCGAGCTCGACTACCACGGCACGACGCTGCACGAGTTCGACCTGGACGCCGCCATCGCGCGCCGGCCGGCGCTGCTGCTCGTCGACGAGCTCGCGCACACCAACGCGCCGGGCAGCCGGCACGCCAAACGCTGGCAAGACGTGGTCGAGCTGCTCGACGCCGGCATCGACGTCCACACCACGCTGAACGTTCAGCACCTCGACTCCCTCAACGATGTCGTCGCGAAGATCACCGGGATCGTCGTTCGCGAGACGATTCCCGACTCCGTGCTCGAGCTCGCCGACGAGGTCGAGCTGGTAGATCTCTCGGCGGAGGACCTGCGCCGTCGCCTGAAGGAGGGCAAGGTCTACCTCGCGGAAGCGGCCGCCGAAGCGGCGGAGAACTTCTTCCGCGAGGGCAATCTGATCGCGCTGCGCGAGCTCGCGCTACGTCACACCGCCGAGCGCGTCGACGCGAAGATGCAGCGCTATCGGCGCGAGCACGCCATCGGCCCGGTGTGGCCGGTGGCCGAGCGCGTGCTCGTATGCATCGGGCCCAGCCCGGTGTCAGCGCGGCTCGTACGCGCCGGCCGTCGCCTGGCCGGACAGCTGGAGGCGCCCTGGGTCGTCGCCTACGTCGAGACGCCCGCCGCGCGAAAGCTGAGCCAGGAAGACCGCGCGCGCGTCTCGCAGACGCTGCGCCTGGCCGAAAGTCTCGGCGCCGAAACGGTCACGCTCACGGGCACGCGGATGAGCGACGAGTTGCTGGCCTACGCGCGCTCGCGCAACGTCAGCAAGATCGTCATCGGCAAGCCGACCCGCGGTTTCTGGCCGCGCGTGTTCCTCGGCTCGATCGTCGACGCACTGGTTCGCGGCAGCGGCGAGATCGACATCTACGTCATCAGCGGCGACGGGACGCCCACGCCGACGCCGCGGACTCGCCGACTGCGCGCGCCGGCGCCAAACCCGTTGGCGTATGCCGCGGCCATCGCCAGCGTCGCCGTGAGCACGGCGCTGGCGTGGGCGATGTTCCCGCGCTTCGAGCGGTCCAACATCGTCATGGTGTACCTGCTCGGCGTCGTCATCGTCGCCATGCGCTTCGGCCGAACGGCCTCCGCGCTCGTGTCGATCCTCAGTGTGGCCGCGTTCGATTTCTTCTTCGTCCCGCCGTACTACACGTTCGCGGTCACCGACACGCAATACCTGATCACCTTCGTCGTCATGCTCGTCGTCGCGCTCGTGATCAGCGGCCTCACCGTTCGCTCGCGGGATCAGGCGGAGACCGCGCGCATGCAGGAGCGGCGCACGGCCGTCCTCTACTCGCTCAGCCGCGAGCTCGCCGCCTCGCGCGGGCTCGACACACTGCTGGACCTGGCCCTCCGGCACCTGCTCGAGGTCTTCGGTGGGCGGATGGTGATCCTGATGCCCGCGGCCGACGGCCGGCTCCAGCAGCGCGCCGGTCAGCTGGCGCCGTTCAATATGGACGCGACGGACTACGCGGTCGCGCAGTGGGCGTTCGAGCACCGGCAGGCCGCCGGCGCCGGCACCGACAACGTACCGGGCGCGCAGATGCGCTTCGAGCCCATGCTCTCGTCGCGCGGTGTGGTCGGCGTCCTCGGCATACGCCCGGCGGAGCCACACGCCTTCGACGATCCGGAAGAGGAGCACTTGCTCGACACCTTCGCCAGTCTCGTCGCGGTCGCGCTCGACCGCTCGCTGCTGGCGGAGGAAAGTCAGACGGCGCAGGTCCGCATCGAGGCCGAGCGCGTGCGAAACGCACTGCTCAGCGCGGTGTCTCACGACCTGCGAACACCGCTGACCGCGATCACGGGGGCCGCGAGCGCCGCCCTCGATCACGACACACGGCTCGACGGCACGACGCGACGCGAGCTGCTGGAATCGATCCGAGACGAGGCCGAGCGCCTCAATCGCCTCGTGAACAACCTGCTGGACGTCACGCGGCTCGAATCCGGTAGCCTCCAGCTTCGCCGTGAGTGGATTCCTCTCGAAGAGGTCGTCGGCGTCGCGCTCGCGCGACTGGCGGGCCCGCTGCGCGACCGCAAGGTCACCACGCGTCTGCCCGAGGATCTGCCGCCGGTTCACGTCGACGGGCTGCTGCTGGGACAGGTGTTCATCAACCTGCTCGAGAATGCCGCGAAGCACACGCCGGCGGGGCAGCCGGTCGAGATCGAGGCGCACCGCGAAGGCGATCAGGTCGTCGTCGAAGTCGCCGACCGCGGTCCGGGCCTGCCCGGTGGCGATGAGCGAAGGATCTTCGACAAGTTCTACGGGGGTGGCGTGACGGCCGGCGCGGGTCTCGGACTCACGATCTGCCGCGCGATCGTCGAAGCCCACGGGGGCCGGATCTGGGCCGAGAACCGTCTGGGCGGCGGAGCGGTCTTCCGGTTCTCGGCGCCGGCCGGCGAGCCGCCGCGGCCGCCCGAGACGACCGTTGCCTGACGCGCGCTCCGAGCCCAGCGTCGTCGTCGTCGAGGACGAGCCGCAGATCCGACGCTTCCTGCGCGCGACACTCGGCGGCCAGGGCTATCGCGTGCACGAATCCTCCACAGGCGCCGACGGCCTCATCGAGGTTTCGACGCGCCAGCCCGACGTGGTCATCCTCGACCTGGGCCTGCCCGACCTGGACGGGCTCGACTTCATCCGCAAGCTCCGTGAGTGGAGCGCGGTGCCGATCATCGTGCTGTCCGCGCGCGGCCAGGAAAGCGACAAGGTCGCCGCGCTCGACGCGGGCGCCGACGATTACCTGAGCAAGCCGTTCGGCGTGGGCGAGCTCATGGCGCGCATGCGCGTCGCGCTTCGCCATCGCGCACGCGTCTCGGAAGGTGCGCTCGATTCCGCGTTCGCAGTCGGCGAGCTGCACGTCGATCTCGCGGCGCGCCGGGTGACGCTCGGCGGCGCCGAGGTTCACCTGACACCGATCGAATACCGGTTGCTCATCGCGCTCGTCCATCACGCCGGCAAGGTCATCACGCACCGCCAGCTGCTTCAGGAAGTGTGGGGCCCGCAGGCCACCGAGCAGGCGCACTACCTGCGCGTCTACATGGCCCATCTGCGTCGCAAGCTCGAGGCCGATCCCGCGCGACCGCGCTATCTCTTGACCGAGGCCGGCGTCGGGTACCGGCTGGCCGCGGAGTAAGGGCCGGCACACCGCGCCGGGTACAATGCTCGCGTGAAGCTCCGACGCCTGCTGTTCGCGGCGCTGCTCGCGATCTGCTTCGACGTCGCCGTCCCGTTCGAGCCCGCCGCGCATGGCGCACTCGTGTGGGAGGACGACGAAGAAGCGGCCGTGCGCGCCGAGCAGCGTCGCGCGCCGCCTGCCGACGCGCAGCGCACGCC
>JBKOUQ010000056.1:0-7538 GCA_046723475.1 Candidatus Methylomirabilota bacterium | reverse complement strand
GCCCGCGGCCGCGACGTCGCGCTGTTCGTCGGCGGCGGCGGGCTCGTCTTCGTCCTCGTCGCCGTCGCGAGCGGGACGGGGCGTCCGCCGTGGACCGCATGGTCTGACGCCGCGGCGCGACCCGCGCTCGTGTTCACAGGCCGGAGCCCGTGGGTAGCAGACGGCGAGCGCGTGCTGCGCCAGACGACGCTCGCGTTCGAAGAGGGGCAGCGCGTGACCGCCGTCGTGCCGGGAACATTCCGCATTGTCGAGGTCGATGGCGTGCGGCCCGTTGTACGCGACTGGCGGCTGGCCGCCGGAGACGCGATGGCGCTGCGGCCAGGCGACACACTGACGGCAGACGCCGGCAGCCGGCTGCGCTTCGAGGCCGGTAAGCGCGTTCCCGGTGCCCCCGCGTCGGGCTCGGCGTGGGCCGACGCGACGACGCGCGCGTCGCCGTGGGACGCGTTGGCGCTGCTCGTCACCGTCGCGCTCGGCGCGTGCGCGCTGATCCCGGCCGCGCACGGTCACGTGGTCGCCGCCTCGGGGATCGTGCTGTCGCTGGCGCTTGGCCTGGCCTCGTGGGCCGGGTACGTCACACTGGGCGCGCCCGAAGCCGGACTCGGAGGGTCGCCTCTCGAAGCGGTGCTCGCGCTGCCTCGCATCGCCCCGAGCGCGCGTGGGATGACGCCCGGCGTGCTGACCGCGATCACCGCGGTGGCGCTACTCGGATTGTTCGTCGCCGCAGCCGATCGGCTGCGCGAAACGGTCGCCGAGGCCGGTGGCCGGCGATGGCCCGAGGTCTGGACGGCGGCCTTGGCCGCCGCGACGATGGCGGCCACCGCGCCGAGCGTGTCCCCGTGGATGCCGCTGCTGGCCGGGCTCGGTCTCGCCGGCGCGGCCATAGCGGTGCCGCGGATGGCCGCGCACGACGCACGGATCGGCCCGTGGCCTGGCAGCGCCATCGGTGGGCTCGTCGGGGCGATCGTGTTCGTCGCGTTGTCCGCCCTCGGTGCACAGCTTCCCGCATGGCTGGCCGTCCTCAGCGACGCGCCGGTCGTGGTGGCAGCGCCGGCGGCGTGGCTGGTCGTGAAACTCTTACGCCGCGAGCGCCCGCCCGCGCGCTGAGGGTTGGCAAGCGGCCCGCCGGGCCACCATAATGGGAATCCGATGGCCAGTGATCGAATCGTCGTCCGTGGTGCCCGTGAGCACAACCTCAAGAACATCGACGTCGAGCTTCCCCGCGACCAGCTGGTGGTGCTCACCGGTCTGTCCGGCTCGGGGAAGTCGTCGCTCGCCTTCGACACGATCTACGCGGAGGGCCAGCGCCGTTACGTCGAGTCGCTCTCCGCCTACGCGCGGCAGTTTCTCGAGCAGATGGAAAAGCCCGAGGTCGATTCCATCGAGGGCCTGTCTCCCGCGATCTCGATCGAGCAGAAGACCACCAGCAAGAACCCGCGCTCCACCGTCGGAACCGTCACGGAGATCTACGACTACCTGCGCGTGCTGTTCGCGCGCGTCGGCGTCCCGCACTGTCCGCAGTGCGGCAAGATCATCTCGGCGCAGACCGTGCAGCAGATGGTCGATCGCGTGCTGCAGCAGCCCGCGGGCACGCGCCTGCTCGTGCTGGCGCCGGTCGTGCGCGGGCGCAAGGGCGAGTACAAGAAGCTCTTCTTCGATCTGCAGCGTCAGGGCTTCTCGCGCGTGCGCATCAACGGCGTCGTGCGCGAGCTCGGTGACGACATCGAGCTCGACAGGAAGCGCAAGCACACGATCGAGGTGGTCGTCGATCGGCTCGTGGTGAAGGAAGGTCTCGGCTCGCGCCTCGCCGACTCGCTGGAGACGGCCCTTCGCCTCGCCGATGGCGTCGTCCAGGTGGAGACGCCGGGAGACGGCAACGGTCGTGCCCCCACCATGCAAATGGGGGGGTCTGGGGGGAGCGGTACGGGCCCCCCAGTCAAAACAGAACCGATGGTCTTTTCAGAGCGGCTCGCGTGTGCGGACTGCGGGATCTCGTTTCCCGAGGTTTCGCCGCGCATGTTCTCGTTCAACAACCCGTACGGAGCCTGCCCGGAATGCGGCGGCATCGGCACGCGCTTCGAGATCGATCCTGAGCGGATCGTGCCAAACGCCAACCGCTCGCTCAAGGCCGGCGCGCTGGTGCCGTGGGCCGGGCGTGAGAGCACGTACTTCAAGCAGACGCTCGCGGCGCTGGCCAAGACGTACCGGTTCTCCCTCGAGGAGCCGTGGGCCAAGCTCAAGAAGGCGGTGCGCGACGTCGTGCTGTTCGGCGATCGCGACGGCGGCTTCGAGGGCGTCGTCAAGCTTCTCGAGCGTCGCTATCGCGAGACCGAATCGGAGGACGCGCGGCGCGAGATCGAGACGTTCATGGCCGAGCGCCCGTGCCCGGTGTGTCGCGGATCGCGGCTGCGCCGCGAGTCGCTCGGGCTGACGATCGCCGGCAAGTCCATCGCGGACGTCGTCCAGCTGACGATCAAGGATGCCGGCCTGTTCTTCGGCACGCTGGCGTTGGGCGAGCGCGAGGCCGCCATCGCGCGCCGTGTGCTGAAGGAGGTCCGCGAGCGGCTCGGCTTCCTCGTCAACGTCGGGCTCGACTATCTGACGCTGGATCGACCGGCCGGCACCCTCTCCGGGGGCGAGGGCCAGCGCATTCGCCTCGCCACGCAGATCGGCTCGAGCCTGGTCGGCGTCCTCTATATATTGGACGAGCCCTCCATCGGGCTGCACCAGCGCGACAACCGCCGGTTGCTCGACACCCTGAAGCGGCTCCGCGACCTGGGCAACACCGTTCTCGTCGTCGAGCATGATGAAGAAACGATTCGCTCGGCGGATTACGTCGTCGATCTCGGGCCGGGCGCCGGCGAGCTCGGCGGCCACGTGGTTGCCATCGGCACACCCGACGAGATCATCGCCAACGAGCAGTCCCTCACGGGCCAGTTCCTCTCCGGCTCGCGCGCGATCCGCGCGCCCGCGACACGCCGCAAAGGCACGGGGCAGGGGCTCACGATCCACGAGCCGCGCGAGCACAATCTGAAGGGGCAACCCGTCACGATCCCGCTCGGGACGTTCACGTGCGTGACCGGCGTGTCGGGCTCGGGCAAGTCGACGCTCGTGAACGACATTCTCTATCGCGCGCTGGCGCAGATGCTCCATCGCGCGCAGGAGCGGCCGGGCGCGCACACACGCATCGAGGGCGCACAGCACCTCGACAAAGTCGTGGACATCGACCAGTCGCCGATCGGCCGCACGCCGCGCAGCAATCCGGCGACGTACACGGGCGTCTTCGCGTTCATCCGCGCGCTGTTCGCGCGCACGCAGGAGGCGCGGATGCGCGGCTACCAGCCGGGGCGCTTTTCGTTCAACGTCAAGGGCGGTCGCTGCGAGGCGTGTCAGGGCGACGGCCTGGTGAAGATCGAAATGCACTTCCTGCCGGACGTCTACGTCACATGCGACGTGTGCAAGGGCAAGCGCTACAACCGCGAGACGCTGGATGTGCATTACAAAGGTAAGAGCATCGCCGAGGTGCTCGACATGACCGTGCACCAGGCGCTGGAGTTCTTCGAGGCCGTGCCCGTGATCAAGCAGAAGCTGCAGACGCTGCACGACGTCGGCCTCGACTACATCCGTCTCGGACAGTCGGCCACGACGCTCTCGGGCGGCGAGGCGCAGCGCGTGAAGCTCGCGACCGAGCTGTCGCGCCGCGCGACGGGCCGCACGCTCTACATCCTGGACGAGCCGACGACCGGACTGCACTTCGCGGACATCGAGAAGCTGCTGGAGGTGCTGAACCGGCTGGTCGATCAGGGCAACACCGTGGTGATCATCGAGCACAATCTCGACGTCATCAAGACCGCTGACTGGGTGATCGACCTCGGGCCCGAGGGCGGCGACGACGGCGGTCGCATCGTCGCCATCGGCACGCCCGAGGCGCTCGCGCGGCAGGCCGACAAGTCGTACACGGGGCAGTTTCTGCGCGCCGCGCTCGCGGACGCGCGCGTGGCGTAGCGGCGTGCGTCGCACGAAGATCGTCTGCACCATCGGTCCGGCTTCCAGCACCGTCGAGCAGCTCGATCGGCTGGCCGCGGCGGGAATGGACGTGGCGCGGCTGAACTTCTCCCACGGCACGCACGCCGAGCACGCCGACGTGATTCGGCGGATCCGGGAGGGGGAGGTTCGCTGGTCGCACCCCGTTGCCATCCTCCAGGATCTGCAGGGGCCCAAGATCCGGCTCGGCACGTTCGGAGAAGGCGGCGGCGGTCGCGTCGATCTCGAGGTCGGACGCCCGTTCACGCTGTGCCGCACGCCGTGCGTCGGCACGGTCGAGCGCGTGTTCGTCTCGCCACCGGAGTATCTCGGCCGCGTGAAGCCGGGCGACGAGATCTGGATGGACGACGGCATGATCCAGCTCCGCGTGCAGGCGATCACGCCGGACGAAGTCCGCTGCGTCGTCGTCGCGGGCGGGCGGATCAGTGACCACAAGGGCATCTCGCTGCCGCAGGTCGATCTGCCCGCCTCGTGTCTGACCGACAAGGACGTCGCGGATCTGCGATTCGGCATCGAGCAGGGCGTCGATTTCGTCGCGGTCTCGTTTGTGCGCAGCGTCGACGACATTCGCGAAGTCCGGAAGTTCCTCGACACCCACGGCGCCGACATCCCGCTCGTGGCCAAGCTCGAGCGTCACGAGGTGCTGGACAACCTCGCCGCCGTGGTCGGCGCCGTCGACGCCGTCATGGTTGCGCGCGGCGACCTCGGCGTCGACGTCCCGCTCGAAGACGTTCCGCACATCCAAAAGGAAATCATCCGGCAGGCGCACGTCGCCAAGGTGCCCGTCATCGTCGCCACGCAGATGCTCGAGTCGATGGTCACCCACATGCGTCCGACGCGCGCCGAGGTGGCCGACGTGACGGCGGCGATCTTCGATGGCGCCGACGCCATCATGCTGTCCGCGGAAACCGCGTCCGGCCGCTATCCGGCCGAGGCGGTGGAGGTCATGGCGCGCATCGCCGAGCGTGCCGAGCAGGCCACGCTCGCGATGGAGCCCGTACGCCGGCGCCGCGACGTCCGCGTCGGCGCCGTCGGCTTCCCCGAAGCGGTCTCGGACGCGGCAGCCAGCGCCGCCCGGGCGCTGGACGCGCGCGCGATCGTCGCGTTCACGCAGTCCGGCTTCTCGGCGCGCCTCATCTCGCAGGAGCGGCCGCCGATGCCGATCATCGCCTTCACGCCGTTCGCCTCGGTGCAGCGGCGCCTGGCGCTCACCTGGGGTGTGACGTCGCGACTCATCCGCAAGGTCGAGACCACCGACGAGATGGTCGACGAAATCGAGGCGCGGCTGCTCGGCGACGGCACCGTGCGCGCCGGCGATGTGCTCGTCATCATCTCCGGCTCGCCGATGTGGGTCACCGGCACCACCAACCTCATGAAGGTGCATCGCGTCGGGGAACGACGCTGAGCGGGCGCCGCCGGCTCCTGCTGCTACTCATCGGTGTGGCAGGGGTGGCGGCCCTGTGGGCCGGCGGGGGCGCGCTGCTCCTTCGGCAGATCGATGGTCGGCACGCCGCGCTCGCCGAAGTGAGCGTGGAGCGCGCGGCGGCCGAGCTCCATGAGCAGCAGGCCGCGCTGCTGCGTGAGGCCACGCTGCTCGCGCAGGAGCGGGCGGTCATCGACGCCACGTCCAAGGGCGACTGGGCGACGCTCGCGCGTGGCGCCGGGCGGCTGCGCGCGCTCACGCTGGAGCGCGTCGTCGATCTTGTCGTCGTTCAGGACATCGGCGGCGCCGTTCTGCTCCAGGTACCGCCCGGCCCGTCGTTCGTGCTGCCCGCGCTCGCGGCGCCGACGAAGGTGCGCGTCACGCTGACCACCGTCGACGGACGCGCGTATCTGCTTGCCGTCGCCGCCGTCGGCGGCGAGCCGGGCGCCGGTGTCGTCATCGTCGGCCGTCGCGCGGATCGGCTCGACCCGAACGTCGCGGGCGCCGGTCTCGTTGTCGTCGATGGCGACACCGTCCGGTTTTCGACCCTCCCCGACATGCCGAGCGACGGCTGGGCGGCCGCGACGGCCCGCGGCGCGCGCGACTTCGGCGGCGAGCGCTGGCGGCTGCGCAGCGTCGGTCGTCTGGGCGGTGATGCCGTATGGGTCGCCGTGCGTCAGGCCGAGGCGGTCGCCGAGCGCGCGACGATGACGCGCGGGCTAGTCGCCGGCGGTGTGCTCGCGGTTGCCATCACCGCGGCCCTGGTCGCACTCCTGACGCATGGGCGCGCGCGGCGAATGCGGCCGCGGGTGCCACCGCCGTCGCCGCCACGCGGCACCGTCGCGCCGCAGGCCGCCGCCATCGCGATGGACCACGCGCGACTCGTGCGCGAGGCCTCCGAGCAGGCCGAGCGTATGCGCGCGCTCGCCGAGCTGTCTCGGGTGTTTGCGGGCACACTCGATCCCGATATCGTGAGCGAGCGCATCGCGGACTGCGTACGTCGGTTGTTTCCCTCCGTGTCCGCTTCGCTCTTCCGCGTCGAGCCCGAGACGGGCGACCTCGTGCCCGTGGCGTCGTCCACCGGGCGCGCCGGGCTTGCGCGCCCGATTCCCGTCCTGCCGCGTGGCATCGGGATCACGGGGCTCGCCGCCGAGTCGCGCCGCGTGGTCGTCTCGGCCGATGTCGCCACCGACCCGCGCATTCAAAAGACGGAGGCTTTGCTCGAGTGGAGCGCGGCGGTTGGCCACTACTCCGCGATCGCGTTGCCGCTGATCGTCAACGACGTCGTGGTCGGCGTGCTGAGTATCAGCGCCCAGCGCGGGCGCGAGTTCAGCGCCGACGACACGCGGCTGGCCCAGACCTTCGCCGATCAGGCGGGGCTCGCTCTCGCCAACGCGCGGCTGTATGCGGAGTCTGCGCAGCGGCGCACCGAGGCCGAGGAGCTGGCGCGTCTGGCGCGGACGCTGACGGAGTCGCTCGACGTCTCGGAGGTCGTCGAGCGGACAGTGCAGAGCGTGCTGCCGTTGTTTCGCGTGCAGTCCTCGGTGGTCCGCCAGCTGCACGCCGACGGCTCACTCGTCGCGCTGGCCCTCGGTGGCCGGATCGGCGAGCACCTCGCGCGGGGCCACGTGCTTGCCCCGGGCGTCGGCGTGCTGAGCCGCGCGGTTGTCGAGGGGCGCGCGATCACCACGGGCGATGCGCTCACCGACGAGACGCTGCAGCTCGCGGACGATCTGGCCGCCGCCTTTCGTGCCTCCGGCGAGGGTGCCGTGCTGGCCGTCCCGATGCGCGCCAAAGGTGTCATCATCGGCGCCCTCGGCGTGGCGGACCGACGCGGCCGCCTGTTCACGGAGGGCGACGCGGCGCTGCTGCAAGCTTTCGCCGATCAGGCGACGCTGGCGCTCGAAAACGCACGGCTGGTCGGGATCGAGCGCACGCGGCGCGAGCAGATCGCCGCGCTCGCCGATGTCGAGCGTGAGCTCGCCGCCGTGCTCGATCCCGACCGGCTGCTCACGCAGGTGGTCGAGCACGCCACGGGACTCTTCAAGGCGAGCGGCGCACTGTATACCGT
>JBKOUQ010000160.1:0-22073 GCA_046723475.1 Candidatus Methylomirabilota bacterium | reverse complement strand
TGCCAGCACCGCGGCCACGAAGCGGGCACGGCTGATCGACAGCCAGCGCACGGCCGGCTCCGGATAGTCGCGCGCCGCGAGCGGCGCGGCCACGCTCACTTCTTCTTGATCCGGCCGACGAGGATGCCGGCGTCTTCGATCATCTTGTAGCTCGCGTGCGTCGCGGGGACGAAGCCCGTGTAGTGACTCGGCAGCAGTGACTTCGCCTCGGTCTCCGACATGCCGACCACGACCTCCTGAATGCGTTTGGTCAGCGCGGAATCGAAGCCATGTCGGACGGCGATCGCGTCGTTGGGCAGCGGATCCGACTGCCACACGATCTCGGTGGCGGCTTTCTCGAGCTTGCCGGACTCGATCATCGCGGTGCGGTTCCGGTCGAAGTCGGTCGCGCAATCGGCCTGCCCGCTCGCGACGGCGATCTCGTTCGCGGCATGCGTCGCGCCGTCGGAGTACTGGAAGTACTCCTTCGGATTGATGCCGCGGGTGCGAAACCACGCGGTCGGTATGAGCCATCCCGAGGTCGACCCCACGTCGGCGAACGACACGCGCCGAGCCTTCGCGTCCTCCGGCCACGATTTGATCCCGCTACCGGGCTTGCAGACGACGATCGCGTGATAGATCGGCTTGCCGTCGTACTTCGCCGTCGCGATGGCGGTGACGCCCGAATCGTTGTTCGCGAGCACGTAGCCCCATGGCCCCATCCACGCGACGTCGACCTGCTCGTTGGCGAGCGCGACCGAGATGCCCGCCCAATCCGTCGTCGCCACGAGGTCGTACTCGCGGTTCACCTTCTTGGCGAGATCGGCGAAGAACGGCTCGAAGGCTTTCTTCGTCTCTGCCGGTGTCGGCTGCAGTGGCCCGACGCCGAAGCGGAGCTTCGCCGTCTGCGCGGTGAGCGATGCCACCGGCGCCAAGGCGAGCGCGCCAAGCATGATGCAGACGAACAACAAGCGGGATGGGAATCTCATCGGCGGCGGCCTCCTGAAGGCGTTCGAGCAGCTCTGGCGGGCGCCAGAGTACCCGTGACACCTCTATGCCGCAAGCCGATCGGATCTATCGGCGACGACGATCGATGGCGGCGATCCCTATGTGTGCGGGCCGGGCAAGCGCTCAGCCCTCCTTGCGACGAATCAGATACACGGGCGGCGCCGCGGAGAGCAGCGTGTGGCCGGTGAGGCGGCACCACGCCGGCATGTCTTCCGCCGCGCCGAGGTCCTGCGCCACGAGGCGCAGCACCTGGCCCGGCCGCATCGCCTCCATGCGGCCGCGCAGCCGGAGCAACAGCACGCCGCACGCAAGATCGCCGGCGTCCCAGACGACGTCCGCCGCGGCCGAGTCCTTCGCCTCGTCGCTCACGAGATCAGCTTCGCGAGCGCGTCGAGCCGAGGCAGCACGACATCGCGCGGTTCCGAGGGCATCCCGAAGATCGCCCGGTCGACACCGGCGGCACCAAGCTTGTCCAGTCCCTCGCGCTTGGGCGGCGCGAAGAAGATCGACACCGGCGCGGTCTTCGGATCGCGGCCGGCGTGCTTGAGACGCTCGCGGAGGGCGGGAATCTTGTCCACGGGATTCTGATTGGGTCGCATGATCGGCATCCAGCCGTCGCCGAACTCCGCGACGCGATCGAACGTGGTCGCGCCGTCGCCGCCGATCAGGATCGGGGGATGCGGGCGCTGCAGTGGCTTCGGATCCGCCCAGATCTTGTCGAAGCGGACGAAGTCGCCGTGAAATTCGGCTTCCTTCTTGGTCCAGATCTCTTTCATGGCGAGCACCCGCTCGCGCAGCAGGCGCCAGCGCGATTTGAATGCGGTGCCGTGGTGTTCCATCTCCTCGGCGTTCCAGCCACCGCCGATGCCGAACAGCACGCGCCCGCCCGAGAGCCGGTCGAGCGTGGCGACCTCCTTGGCCGTCGTGATCGGATCACGCTCGATCACGAGGCAGATGCCGGTGCCGAGCTTCAGCCGCTTCGTTGCCGCGCCCGCCGCCATGAGCGCGACGAACGGATCGTAGGACGACCAGTACTCGCGCGGCAGATCGCCGCCGCCGGGCCACGGGCTCTTGCGGCTGGCCGGAATGTGCGTGTGCTCGGGAAACCACACCGACTCGAACCCGCGCTCTTCGAGCGCGCGCGCGAAGTCGTCCGGGGCCATCGCGTACTCGGTGGGAAACATGACGACGCCGTAGTGCATCGAACCCTCCTCGGGGCTATTGCAACAGAATTTTTCCGTCGGCGCCCGGCAGATCGAGGCCGACGCGAAGCGCGAGCGTCGGCGCGACGTCGCGCATGTCGATGAGACCGAGCGATCGCCCGGCCGGCACACCCGGGCCGACGACGAAGAACGACGCGCGCAGGTCCGGGACGTCGGGTAGATGACCGTGATTCCCGCCGTTGCCGGTTGACAGCACGGACCCCGTGAGCGAGCTGCCCATCTGCCAGCCCGGCTTGAGGCCTACGAGGAACGCCGCCGGCGGAAACCCGCCGCGCGCGTGCAGCGCCTCGCCGTCGAGCACACGGTCGATGCCGTTCGCGGGGTCGGCCACGAGCTTGTCGAGCAGCATGCGTACCTGACCGCGCGTCACGCCGTCGGCGCCCTCCTTCAACACGATCGCGGCCGAGCCGCCCGACGTCCACGGAATGGCCTTCCAGTCGGTGACGCGACCGCGTTCGACCGTGAGAAGCCCGGCGCTCCGGAACGCGACGAACAGATTCAACACCGTATCGACGCGCGCGAAGCCGTGGTCGGAGACGATCGCGACGACCGCCCGGCCCGGCGCCAGCCGCTCGGCCGTCTCGCGCAACTTGCCGACGACGGCGTCCAGTCGCTCGAGCGCCGCGAACGTCTCCGCACTGAACGGGCGCGTCTCGTGCTGAAGGTGATCGAGCGCGAGCAGATGCAGCGTCAGTAACGCCGGACGCTTCGTCTCGAGCAGGCGCGCGGCGAAGCGGCCGCGCGCCTCGTCGTCGTCCACCTCGAGCTTGCGGGGATAGGGGCCAAGCTCGCCCTCGAGCTCGGCAAGAAGTCCCGGTGTGGAGATGACGCGCAGCAGCTTGCCGTCCTCGTCGGTGCCCGCGCGCCAGTACTCGGGAATGTTCCACGTCACGCGCGCGCCGACGCTGACCGGCCATTGCACGCTCGCCGCCGTCCGGCCAGCGCGCGCGGCCGCGTCCCAGAGCGTCGGGACCCGAATGTCTTCCGCATACCAGTACCATGCGCTCTGGCCGGTGCGCATCGGGTCGAAGATGGTGTTGGCGAAAATGCCGTGACGCGAGGGCCACACCCCGGTGATGAGCGTGGTGTGACTCGGATACGTCACGGTGGGAATGACGCCCTGGACACCGTCGGCGTACGCGCCCTCGCTGACGAAGCGTCGCAGCGCGGGAATCTTCAACCCGTGCGTGTCCGCGGCGGTGACGTAGTCGGGGCGCAGTCCGTCGATCGAGATCATCAGGAGCAGGGGCGGCGGCGCTTGCGCGGCGGCCCCGACGGCGACGATCGCGAGTGCCACCACGACGACCGCGACGAGCTTCATCCGCGGAAGACCGCCTTCAGCTCCTTGCTCGGCAGCGTGTCGCGGACCCACGTGAATGTCCCGCGCTCGCGCATCTCACGCGCGCCGCGCAGGAATGCGGCGAGCGCGAGTCGGGAGAGCGCCCCACCGACGCTCACTCGCTTGACACCGGCCTCGGCGAGCTGTTCGAGCGTCAGCGACGGATCGGCCGCGCTCATCACGACGTTGACGGGGCGCGATACCGCAGACGTGACCGCGCGAATCGTCCCGAGGTCCTTCACGCCGGGCGCATAGAGGACGTCCGCGCCGGCCTGCTGGAACGCCTGTAGCCGCTTGATCGTGTCGTCGAGGTCCATCCGTCCGTGCAGCAGGTTCTCGGCGCGGGCCGTGAGCATGAACCGGAACGGCAGCGACCGGGCGACCTCGACCGCCGCGTGCACCCGCTCGACGGCCAGCGTGAAGTCGTAGATAGGCTTGTCCTGCTCGCCGGTGGCGTCCTCGATGGAGCCGCCCACGATCCCCGCCTCGGCGGCGAGCCGGATCATCTCCGCAGCCGCGCGCGGCTCGTGAGCATAGCCGTTCTCGAGATCCGCGTTGACGGGCAAGTCCGTAGCCTCCGCGATCGCGCGGCAGTTCGCGACCACCTCCTCGCGGCTGACCGTCAGCGTGCCGTCGACGCGGCCGAGCATGTTGGCGAGCCCATAGCTCGTCGTGGCGAGCGCCTCGAAGCCGAGCGAGGCAAGCAGCTTCGCGGT
Source organism: Candidatus Methylomirabilota bacterium (assembly GCA_046723475.1). Lineage (GTDB taxonomy): Bacteria > Methylomirabilota > Methylomirabilia > Rokubacteriales > CSP1-6 > AR12. The sequence continues at coordinate 17,808 of JBKOUQ010000160.1, read as the reverse complement.
GCCCGCGTCCCACGGGTTCGGGATGATGAACGCGCCGGGTCGCTCGTGCAGCGCGCGAAACGCCTCCGCCTTCTGCGCCTGTGATCGCATGGTTTCGGTACTCAGCTGAACGTCAGCACGGTGCGCGCAACCTCGCCGGCCTTCATCGCGCGGAAGGCGTCGTTGATGTCCTCCAGGCGCCCGCGACGGGACACCATCTCGTCCAGCAGCAGCCGTCCCTGCCTATAGAACTCGAGATAGAGCGGGATGTCGATGCGGAAGCGGTTGCTGCCCATGCGCGAAGTCTGCACGCGGCACTCCGGGCGGATCGCCATCCACGGGAACTCGATGGTCGCATCCGGTGGCAGCACGCCGACGATCGTCGCCGTGCCGCGGATGGCGAGGCTCTCGATCGCCTGACGCACGAGCTTCGCGTTGCCCACCGCCTCGAACGCGTGATCGACGCCGCCGCCCTTCGTGAGCGCGCGGATGGCCTTCACCGGATCGTCGTGGCTGCTGTTCACAACGTGCGTGGCGCCAACCCGCTTCGCGATCTCCAGCTTGCCATCGAACACGTCGACGCCGATGATCTGCCGCGCGCCGCCGATGCGCGCGCCCTGCACGATCGCCAGGCCGACGCCGCCGCAGCCGAACACGGCCACCGTCTGGCCCGCCTGCAGGCCGGACGTGCGTAGCGCGGCGCCGACGCCGGTCAGCACGCCGCAGCCGACGAGCGCGGCACGGTCGAGCGGCAGGTCGGGATCGATCTTCACCACGGAGTTTTCGTGCAGCAGCATGTGCTCGGCGTAGCTGGCGATGCCGATGAACTGGCGCAGCGGCGCGCCGCCCTGCGACAGCCGCGGCGCCGCCGAATCGGCGCGCTGCACCAGCCCGCCCGTGCAGAGGTTGGGATGGCCGTCGAGACACTGCGGGCACGCGCCGCAGAAGCCGGAGAGACACGCGACCACGTGATCACCCGGCTGCAGCGTCGTGACGTCGCTTCCGACGGCCTCGACGACGCCCGCTCCCTCGTGGCCGAGCACGATGGGGCGGTCGAGCGGCCAGCGCCCCAACCCGTCGACGACGTGCAGGTCGCTGTGGCAGACGCCGGTCGCGGCGGTGCGCACCAGCACTTCGCGCCCCCACGGCTTGTCGACCTCGACCGATTCGATCGTCAGCGGCGCGTGCGTCTTGCGGAAGATCGCGGCTTTCATTTGCATAAGATCATCCTCACCGAGGCAGGTTCCAGCCGATCCACTCACACACCCCGCGACCCATCACGAGCTCGGCGTCGCGACCCCGGAGCCATGCTAGCTCTTCGGTGAACATCGTCACGCATTGCCAATACGGGCAGGGCATGCGGGTGATGTCGGTGCCCCAGAACATCCGCGCGGGTCCAAAGGCGTCGAAGATTCGCTTCAGCTTGTCGTGAATGTCGCGGAAGGGGTAGGGCTCGGCCGAATAACTCGGCGCGCCGGTAGCCTTGATCGCGATGTTCGGATACTTGGCGAGCGCCAGCATCTGCGGCAGGTTGTCCCACGCGCCCTCGCCGGTTTCCGCGGGCGAGCGGCGGCCGAGATGGTCGATGACCAGCTTCAACCGCGGATGGCGTTCCGCGACCTCACCGACTTTGGCCAGGAAGTTTGCGGCCAGGAGCGCGACGGGCAGGCCCGCGCGCTCGGCCGCCGGCCACAGCCATTCGATGGTGCCGTCCGTCGGCCACGACTTCATGTGCGGCTGCAGAAACGTGAAGCGCAGGCCGAGCATGCCGGGCTGCTGTTTCCAACCGTCGATGAGCCCGCGGCTCTCCGGCTTGTCCAGCGGGAAGTTGCCGAGAATCGCGAACCGGTCGGGGTGCGCACGCGCGGCGTCGATCGCCAGCGCGTTGGCATTCGGGTCCCACGACGTCGGCGGATGGATCACCGCGGCATCCACGCCGGCGGCGTCCATCTCTTTGAGGAGATCGTCCTTCATGAACGCGGGAACCTGGCGGTGCCGGAGATTGCTCGGCGTGCCGCCGGACCAGATGTGAACCTGCGCGTCGACGATCACCATGGCGGCTCCTAGCGTGTGAGGACTTCGGCGCCGGGCGCCGCTTCGAGTTCGCACGCGTTGACGGTCATGGCGAGCATGCTGTAGTAGCCGATCGCGCCGGTGAGCTGGATGAATCCGTCGTCACCGAAGCGTGCGCGCAATGTCTTCACGCTGCCATCGTCGACGCGGTGCTCCCGCAGCAGCGCGCGCGTGAAATCGACGATCTGGGCGTCCTCGGGCGGCAGACCGCGCGAGTGCTTCTCCCGAATCGCCGCGACCGTCGACTCCGGCACGCCGAGCTTGCGCGCCTGGCCGGTCTGAGCGCCCCAGACGTACACCGCGTCGAGCTCGCGTGCGACCGTCATCGCCGCCAGGACGCGCACCCGCATATCGAGTGAGCCCTCGAAGCGGACGAACGCGCCGAGGTGCGCCAGCCGTCCGGCCAGCTCCGGGCAGTGCAGGAACATCGTGAACGGGCCCTGCAGCGCGCCGCGGCTGGCGACGATGCCATCGACGATCGTCTGATCCTTCGCGGCGACCTGCTGCTTGCTCGTGATCGGCGTCAGTCTCGCCATGTCGATCTCCTTGGGCGCCTCATTTGATGAACGGCTCCGGCGGCAGGCTCCGTTCGGCGTGCGGCTGCATCGTCATCTCCACAGTCGCCGCGTGGCGAGGTCGGCACCTTCACGCAGCGCCGCGAGCTTCGTCCACACGACGCTTTCCTCCACGAGCTGCGAGCCGGCAAAGGTGCCGAAGCCGCAATCGACCCCCGCGATCACGCGCGTGCGGTCACCGACGGCGTCCACGGCGGCGACGATGCGATCCGCGACCACCTCCGGATGCTCGACGACGTTGGTCGTGGAGTCGATGACACCGGGCACGAACAGCATGCCGTCCGGCAGCGGGTAGCGACGGAACGCTTTGAGCTCGTGCTGGTGACGGGGGCTCGCGAGCGGCAATGACAGCGCGCCCACGCGCGCGCGATAGACGATCGGCAGCAGCGGCTCCAGCGGCACGTCGTGCGTGTGCGGACCGTCGTAGTTGCCCCAGCAGAGATGCAGGCGGATGCGGTCGGCCGGCAGGCCGGCGATCGCCTCGTTGATGGCCGCGATGTGGAGCGCGACCGCGGCCAGGAAGCCGTCCAGCGGCTCGTCCTGGAAAAAGCGCGCGCGCTCCATCGCCAGGTCGGGACAGTCGAGCTGCAGGACGAAGCCACGCGCGACGATCACTTCATACTCTCGGCGCATCTCACGCGCGAGTGCGTTGAGATAACGCTCGTGCGAGCCATACCAGGCATCGAGCATGATCGTGGCGATCACGCCGGGCGAGGCGGCCGTCATGAACGCCTCGGTGAACTTGTCGGCGCCCGGGGCGCGACGGAACAGCTCGCAGTCGGCGATGGCCTCGGTCACATCGCTATACGCGATCTCCGCGACGGCCTGCGGCGCGTCGTTGATGCGGGCGGCGCCGGCGCGCTGGCGCGACAGGCGTGCGGCGTAGTCCGGATGCTCGGCAATGTCGCGCGAGAGGCGTCGCGCGCTCGCGCCGCCGAACCCGCGCATGCGGCGCGCGGGATAGGTGGAAAAGCCCACGCGCGGCTGCTCGCCGTCGTTACCGACGTCGATGCCGGCCTCGAGCTGGCGCGCAACCACGCGCCGGACGGCCGCCTCGGCCTCGCGCGCGAGCGCGGTCGCGTCGACCGGCTCACCGCGATCCTGACGCACGAGCAGATCGCGAAGCGCCGCGGGACGCGGCAGGCTGCCGGTGTGCGTGGTGACGATCCTCGACTCGCTGCGCTTCATCACGACCCTCCAGCGAAACGCGGTTTAGGCTACACCATGCCGCGAGTCGCCGGAGGGCCGCCGCCGGGCGCGGGGCTCACGCTCGGCCTGATGGTCACTCGGCGTACAATTTTCCCCACCAGCGGCGCTGGTCGACGGCGGAGACCGGGCCGATCTTGCGGCGAATCTCGTCGAGCGGCCAGCCGGTCAACGACGCGAGCGTCGCGGCCTCCGTGTCGACGCGCGCCCGCAGCGACTCGCGGTAGCGCTCGGCGGCGTCGCAGCGCGCTTCGCCCTTCCACGGATGTCGCAGCACGTAGCGTCCCTGGAAATTGGCGCGGTCCGCGGTTTCCTGGAACACGAGGTCTTCGGGGAAATGCGCGGCGTCGTACCGCACGTGGAGCCGCGTGACGAACACGTCGGCGGGGATTGCCGCGAGGCGGCGATCGAATCGCTGGTTCGGCTGAGGCAGGGCGAGCCAGAACACGCCCAGCTTCCGGAGCTCGACGGTCGACAGCGGCTCGGCGGCGCACGGATCGCACCAGCTCATGTCCCACGCATACTCGAGAAACACGGCTTGCATGTCCTCGCGCCGCACCTGGTGCGCGAACATCGCGCGGTAGAACTGCGGAATCCTTCACGTAGACGGGAAGCTCCATGCCGGTGGGCAGCCGGACGGTGCGATAGTTCGTCGTCTCCACCCGTCCGTTGCGCGTGAGCGCGTACACGAACAGATCTTGATGGCCGTCGGCGTTGAGCGTGCCGAGGCGGATCGGCAGCATGAACTTCGGCGACTCGAAGGCCATCTGCAGCGGGCGCAGGTAGCTGAAGCCGAGCCGCGCCTGCTCGGTGAGATTCACGCGCGCCACGAAGAACTTCATGTGCTGTTTGATATAGCTGCCGAGGACGGCCGAGGCGCCGGACGGGAGCCGATAACCGTTGTCCCGCAGCCACGTCTCGAGGCCACCGCTCTCGCGCGCGGACAGAATGAGAATGTCGTACTCGCCGACGGTGTAGCGCGCCTCGATCGTCACACCGTTCGCGCGTGCGCGATCGGCGGCCGCCAGCTCTTTTCGCAACGCTAACGACTGCGCCGTGGGCGCGGCGGCCGGCGCCCGCGCGACGCACGGATCGTCGTCGAAGTATTCGACGAGCCGCGGTGCGGTGTAGGCGTCGAGATGCTCGATCAGCTTGCGGTCGCTGATCCGGATCTGGCCCTTCTCGAGCACCGTGGGCACCGGGACGACGATGGCGAACTCTTTGGGGTCGCCCTTGAAGTCGTTGGCCATCGTGATGACGGTCTTGTCGTCGTGACGCACCAGCACGACCTGCGAGGCCTGGTTGAAGAGCCGGGCGTCGGCCTTGGCGACGTAGAAGCCACAGAACGCCAGCACCGTGGGCGTCGTCAGCGCGACGACGAGCAGGCCGGCCACCAGCGCGGTGAGATGTCTCATGACGGGCTCCTCCACTGGTAACGCGTCCCGGGCAGCACGCGATCGAGGAACGGGACGGCGAGCGAGCACACGGCCAGCGACCACAGCAGGCCGTTGGTCCTGAGCAGCCAGAACTGGACGGTGTAGGCGCCCAGCGCGACGAGCGCCGCGAACAGCAGGCGGCCGGCGCGCGAATCCGGCGTGGCCCGGGGATCCGAGATCATGAAAAACGCGAACAGGACGAGGGCGCCGTTTTCCAGCCGATGCAGCGGGATCGCCATCGGCTCGCCGAGCCAGAGCGAGCGCGCAATCAACAGGCTTGCGTAGGTCGCGAGGAACGCCAGCGTGACGTCGGCGCGCGCCGCGCGATTGACGACGAGCCCCCCGGCGCAGGCGAGCAGGAACGCGAAGATCAGGTCGCTGCCCCACTGGCCGGGCGAGACCCAGACCCCGCTTGTCACGAGCATCATGACGACGAGCGCGAAGTTGGTGGGATTGAACACGTGCTTGTTCCGCACGCGCAGCGTGAACTTGCTCGCGATCGCGATCACCGCCGCGAGGACCGCCAGCTCGAGCGCGGCGGTGCGAAGCAGCAGGCAGAGCGAGAGCGCCGAGATCAGCGCGCTCCGCGGATCGAACCGGTCGCGGCGGGCCAGCCACGTGCAGAATACCTGGGTGGAAAGCGCCGTCGCGATGATCACGACCGCGGTCAACGCCTGGACCTCCAGATCGAGGCGCAGCATCCCGTAGCCGAGCAGACCGGCCAGCGTCGCGATCTGATAGAGGCGCGGATCCCAGCGTGTGGTCGGCGCGGCGCGCGCAGTAGCGCGATCAGCGACCGGGACGACGACGGCGGCGGGTGAGGCCTGGGTGACCTGTGAGACGGGCGTCATGCCCGCTTAGACAGGGCACGTTGCTGAAAGTTCCCGGGTAGACCGACTACACGAGCGCGGGCAGGACGTCCTTCGTGAAGCGTTCGAGCTGGGCCTGCTGGTCGTCGCCGACGAACCGGATGCACAGGTCGGTCACGCCGGCGTCCGCATAGCGCCGCAGCGCACCGATCACGACATCGGCCGGGCCCAGGCCCATCAGCCCGCGCAGGTGGACGCCGCCGCCATAGTAGGTGGCGAGGAAGTCGCGCGTGGTGCGCTCGGCGCGCGCGCGGTCGTCGTCCAGCCGCACGGTCGTGTAGACACACAGCGGAAAGTCGCGCAGCGCGCGGCGGTGCCGGTGCAAAGCCTCCTCGGCCAGCTCGCGCACGCGCCGGCACTCGTCGGCCTCGAGATAGGTCGTGATGATGCCGTCGCCCAGCCGCGCGAATCGCTCGAACTGCGCGGGCAGAAACTCGCCGCGGTTTCCGGCGGTGATGAGCACGGGCGGCCCCGCCGTGCTCCACGGCAGCGGCCCGATCGTGTGGTCGACCAGCTCGACGCCGTGGCCGGAGTGAGTCACCGGCTCGCCGCGCCAGAGCATTCGCCAGATCTCGAGGTGCTCTTCCAACCGCCGCACGCGGCGCTTGTGGTCCATGCCGCACGCGGCCCACTCTCGCTCGGCGGACGGCAGGCTCCAGCCCACGCCGAGCCCGAGCACGACCCGCCCGCGCGAGAGGCTGTCGACGTTCGCGATCTGGTGCGCGAGCACCACCGGCTGGCGCAGCGCGGGGAGCAGCACGGCGGTGCCGAGCCGCACGCGTGACGTCATCGCGGCCAGGTACGCGAGCGTCGTGAGCGGCTCGAGCCGCGGCTTGGCGACGATGCTGTCGCCGACCCAGACCGCGTCGTACCCTGCCTCGTCGGCGTGCCGCGCCATCGCCCAGCACTCCTCGACGGCGGGTCGGCGCGCGGACTGCATGACGGCGCCACGCGTGGGGATCAGAATGCCAATGCGCATCAGGCCGATCGCACCCAGCCTCCGTGCACGGGATGATGCGAGCACAGAAACTCGACGAACGCGGGGCGGCCTTTGGCGTTCTCGTCGAACGCGCGCTTGAGCGCGGGAACGATCTCCGCGGGCTGGCTCACGTCTTCGGCGTGGAACCCGACGGCCTTCGCCATGTTCGCCATGCAGGCGTTGCCATGATCCGACACTTTCCACGTGTACGGATCGTGGCCGGCGCCCCAGAACCCCGGCCCATAGCCGGAGTAGCCGCCATTGTTGATGTGCAGCGTGGTGATGCCGATGCCGTAGCGCGCCACCGCCTCGAAGTTGCCCATCATGTAGCAGACGCCGGCGTCGCCGGTGATGTGTACGCATTGACGATTCGGATAGGCGAGCTTCGCCCCGACGGCGCCGGCCAGGCTGAAGCCGAGTGTCGACACGTTGCCCCACCCGAGGAACCCCCGCGGGATCTGCGCCTCGTACACCGTGCTCGTCTGATCGCGCGTGTTGCCGGAGTCCGCGGTGACGACTGAGTTCTTGGGATCGAGCACCTTCATGAGGTCGCCGAGCACGCGGTAGGGATTGATCGGCGTTTCGGTCGACGTCAGCCATGGCTCGAACTTCGCGCGGAACGCGGCCTTGGCAGCCTTGACCTCCTCGAGGACCGCGGGCGCCTTGCGGCCGCCGCGACGGCCCAGCTCGTCGGCGAGTGCGGCCAGCGTGAGCTTGGCGTCACCGATCACCGCGTGGCGCGTCTCGTACGAGCGGTTGATGTCGAGCAGGTCGACCGTGCACTGCACGATCGTCTTCGCCTCGGCATCCGGGATGGCGTGGCTGAAGCGATTCGGGAACAGGCTCGAGCCGATCGAGAACAGCAGGTCGCAGCCCTTCAAGAAATGATCGGCGTGCGAGCCGCGCACGCCGACGGAGAGCGGATGATTCTCGGGAAATGCGCTCTTGCCCTTGAGCGTCGTGAGGACCGGCACCTGCGCTGCCTCGGCGAAGCGCAGCAGCTCGGTCGTCGCGTCGGCGTACAGCACGCCCTCGCCGACGTAGAGCAGCGGATTCTTGGCCGCGAGCAACGCCTTGATCGCGCTGGTGACGTCATCGGGGTCGGGGCCCGAGCGCCAGCCCTTCACGGTCGTGTACGGATGCTCGGCTTCGTCGTACTCACCGAGGTCGCGCGGGATCAGCAGCAGGACGGGGCCGGGCCGACCGGAGCGCAGGTGGGTGAAGGCGCGCCGCAGGTAATCCGGCACGAGCTCGGCGCGACCGATCTCGCCGACCCACTTCGTGACCGACTTGAACGCTTCGCCGATGTCGTAATGCGTGTGACGCGTGGCGCTCGGACCGACGCCCTCGGCGATGACGAGCAGCGGCGAAGAATCTTCCCACGCCTGCGCGACCGCGCCGTACGCCATCTGGATGCCCGCGGCGTTGAGCCCCGCCATGACCGTGCACGCGCCGATCTGCTTGCCGCACGTGACGCGCGAGAACGCGTCCGCGACCGCGACGGCGAAGCGCTCCTCGCCCATCATCAAGATCGGCACGCCTTCCTCGCCGAGCGCGTTGTTGACGGGACTCGTCGGGTAGCAGCTCACCCACGGAATGCCCTCGGCCTTGAGAATCCGCGCGAAGCCGTTGACCGCTTTGGCCTTCACCGCCCACCTCCCGCCAGATGCTTCTCGAACCACGTGAGCACCTTCTTCCATCCGTCGATGGCGGCGTGTTGGCGATACTGCGGCCGATCGACGGCGAAGAACGCGTGTCCCGCGTTGTCGTAGGTGTGGAACTCGAAGGTCTTGCCGTGCTCTTTGAGCGCGGCTTCGGTCTTCGCCGTGTCGTCGGGCGACGGGCGCGTGTCCTCGACACCGAACAGTCCGAGGAGCGGGCACTGAAGGCTCTTCGTGAACTCGATCGGGGCGCGCGGCTGGCGCTCGGTCAGCTCCTCGGGCTTCGCGGCCACGCCGCCGCCATAGCAATCGATCGCCGCATCGATGCCGCGCAGGGTGCACGCGGCGAGATAGGCCTGGCGTCCGCCCGAGCAGTAGCCGATGACGCCGACCTTGCGGTTCAGGTACGGCAGTGCGCGCAGATAATCGATCGCGCCCTGCACGTCGCCCATCGTGCGATCGTCGGGCATGCCGCCGGCGGCACGGATGCTCGCGCTGTTCTCCTCGGGCGTGGCCTTGCCCTCGCGGAAGTGGAGATTCGGCACGATCGCGACGAAGCCCTCGTGCGCGAAGCGCCGTGCGATTTCCTTGTTTGGCCCGTCCCAGCCCGGCATGTGGTGGATGACGACCACGCCGGGATAGGGGCCGGCGCCGAGCGGCCGCGCCAGGTACGCGTCGATCTGGTCACCACGGTGCCCGCGCATCAACACGGTCTCGGCCAGCTGCGCTTCGTAGGCCATGGCGGTTCTCCTCAGGTCTTCTCGACCTTCTCGAAATCGGTCCGCTCCCAGACCGGCCGGCCCTGCAGCTGACGGCGCAGGCAGTCGAGCGCGAGCTCGACGGCGCCGAGCCGCACCCACTCGCGGCCGCCGACGATGCGGCTGCGCCGCGAGGCGGCCTCGTCGGCGGTGGCAATGGCGAGACAGACCGTGCCGCCGAACTCGATGCGATCCGGGCCGTCGTCGAGGTCGATCAGCACGGCCAGCGCATGGCTGGCGCCCGTCTGCTCGCGCAGCGCGCGTGCCACGGCCTCGGCCGTCTCGCGCGTCGTCTCCCCCGTCGGCGCGTTCACGCCGACCGCCGCATACACGTCGCCGAGATCGCGCGACAGCAGCCCGCGGCGCAGCACCTTTTCGGCCCCGGGCAGATGACCGAGCCGCGCCGCGATCTGGCCGCTCGTGAACGTCTCGGCGATCGCCAGCGTTGCGCCGCGGCGTGTGAGCTCGGCGAGCACGACGCCCTCGAGCGTCTGGTCGTCCTCGCCGAGGATGAAGTTGCCGAGCCGCCGCCGCACCTCGGCCTCGACGGGCGCCAGCTTGGCGCGGACGTCGTCCATGTCGCGGCCGCGCACGGTCAGCTTCGTCTCGAGCTGCGGATAGTGCGCGCGGAACCCGAGCTTCACGCTGCCGTCGGGCACGAGCGCGTCGACTCCCGACAGCAGCGCGTCGACGTGCGACTCGCCGAGGCCGTACGAATGGAAGCGCTTGAGGTAGATCGTCGTCTGCAGCCCGCTCTTGGCCAGCAGGCGCGGGATGATCTGCTCCTCGAGCATGCGCTTCAGCTCGCGCGGCACGCCGGGCGTGAAGAAAAACCGCGCGCGGCCGATGTCGAGCGCGAAGCCGCACGCGGTGCCGATGGGATTGTCGATCACCTCGGCCGTCGTGGGCAGCATCGCTTGCTTGCGGTTGTTGGGCGGCATCGTGCGGCTGCGCCGGCGGAAGAAGTCCTCCATGCGCGTGAGCCATTCTTCGTTGAGCACGAGCGGAACGCCGGCGGCCTGGGCGGCGATCTCCTGCGACAGGTCGTCGACCGTCGGTCCGAGGCCGCCGTTGACGATCACCGCGTCCGCGCGCGCGCCGGCGAGGCGAAACGCCTCGAGCAGGCTTTCGCGATCGTCACCGACCGTGGTCTCCCAGACCACGGACAGCCCGACATCCTCGAGCTTCTGGCTGATGTACGCGAAATTCGTGTTGACGATCTTGCCCGTGAGGACTTCGTCGCCCGTGCAAATGATTTCGATGCGCATCAGCGAAGCACCTTCCGCACCGCGTCGACCACCGCCGGCGGATTCTCACGCGGCATGAAGTGGCCGACGCCGGGAATCACACGCTCCTCCGTGCCCGGCGGAAACAGCGCGGCGTCGCGGCCCACACCACGAGAGAGGCTCACGCCGTCGTCACCGCCGTGCAGGATGATCGACGGTACCGTGATCGGCGGCCGCGAGGCGAGACGGCGCTCGATCGATTCGATGCGGGGATCGCTCGGCGCGTTGCCGTAGCGGACGCGGTACGAGTGGATGACGATCGGCACGAAGTCCGGGTTGTCGAACGATGGCGCCGTGCGGTCGAACTCCGCGTCGTCGAACTTCCACGTCGGCGACCACTCCCGCCAGAGCAGCTTGCTGAGCTCCCGCCGGTTTCTCTCGAGCCCGGCGCGGCCGCGCTCGGTGTGGAAGTACCAGTGGTACCAGTACGCGCGCTCCTGCGCGACCGACGCGGGCGTCTTGCCGGCGGCCTCGGGGTTCTGAACGTTGTAGCCGCCGATGGTCACCAGCGCGCGCACGCGCTCGGGGGCGAGGATCGCGGCGATGCAGGCGCCGCGGCCGCCCCAGTCGTAGCCGGCGAGCGCGGCGGAGGCCAGGCCGAGCGCATCCATGAAGTCGAGCACGTCCTGGCCGAGCGCGCCCTGCTGCGCCATTCGCGGCTCGCCAGCGTCGAGAAAGCGGGTTGGCCCATACCCGCGCAGATACGGCACGAGCACGCGGCAGCCGGCGGCGGCCAGCGGTGGCGCGACGCCGTCGAACGCGCGAACGTCGTCCGGAAAGCCGTGGAGCAAGACGACGGGAATGCCGTCGGGGCGGCCGTGCGCCTCATACGCGATCGCGAGCGCGCGCGTGCGGACGGTCAGCAGATCGGGCATGGCGGACGAATCATACACGCGCGGTCATCCCTCAGAGCTGGCCGAAGAAGACGAGGTACTCCGATTTGAGAACGCGCTCGAGTGCCAGCAGCAGCACGGCGCCCGGCACCATCAGCACGAGCGCGGTGACCGAGGCGATCTGCAGCTCGTAGCCCTGGCTCGCCGTGTACATGTAGACCGGGAGCGTCGTCACGAACGGCGCACCGACGAGCAGCGTACCGGTGAACTCGTCCAGTGAGTACAGGAACACGAGCACGGCGGAGGCGGCGACGCCGGGCGCGGCCAGCGGCAGCGCGACGGTCAGGAACGTGCGCGTCGTCGACGCGCCGAGGTTCCACGCCGCTTCTTCGAGTTGCGGCGCCAGCGCCCGGAACACCGCGGTCATCGTCCACACCGCGAAGACGAGCGCGCCCACGAGGTGCACGAGGACCACACCGGACACGGTGCCGGCAAGTCCCCACCGATAGAACTCGCGCGTGGCGCTCGCGAAGACGGGCAGCTGGGGAAAGGCCTGTGGCATCAAGAAGGCGAGGAGCACGAGCGTCCGCCCAGGAAACGCGACGCGCGCCAATACGTATCCGAGCGGTATTGCGAGCACCAGCGCGAGCGCCGTGACCACCAGCGCGATCACCACGCCGAGACGGAGTGGCTCGAGAAAGTCGACGGTGAGCATGCGGCTCCAGTACTTGAGCCCGAAGCGCTGCGGCCACGGGCTGGGCGCCGTCCACCGCTCGGCCAGCGACCACACGCCGAGGCTGACGAGTGGACCGAGGACGACGAAGGCGGCCGCGGCCAGGACGGCCGCGCGCGTGATGAGTCGCGTCATTCGCGCGCGCGTCGCATCATCGGCGCGAGCTGACGCAGATAGACCAGCGCCGCGCCCATGGCCATGAGATAGCCGACCACGCCGAGCGCGGCCGCGGTCTCGAAGTCGCCGTGCTGCCCGAACCGGTAGTAGACGTCGATCATCAGCATCTGGGCGCCGCCGCCGCGGCCCATCATCAGCGGGATCGAGAACGAGGCGAGCATCGACGAGAAGATCAGCACCGCGCTCACCGCGAGTGACGGCGCCGCCATCGGCACGAGCACGTCGCGGGTGATCCGCGCGGTGCCGGCGCCGAAGTTGCGCGCGGCTTCCAGGTGGCTCTCGTCCACGGCGCGAAACGCGCCGAGCAGCAGCAGCGCGGCCAGGCCGACGTGCTTCCACGCCAGCGCCACCGCGATGCCCGCCCACGAGCCGGCCAGTCCCGGCGCCCACGGCGCCAGGAACACCCGCAGCGCGTGGCCGACGACGACGAAGGGCACGAAGAGCGGCACCTTCAGCAGGAACTCCACCGGACCGAACGCGCGGGCGCGCAGCCAGCCGCATACCGGGATTGCGATGGCAAACGTCAGCGCGGCGCCCGCCGCCGCCACGCCGAGCGTATAGCCGACGTCGCGCGCGTAGAGCCGCCAGACCGTCTCGTAATTGGCGAGCGTGTACGCGCCGCCGCGCGTGAAGCTGGCGAGAATCGAGGCGGCGAGCGGCCAGAGGAAGACGACGCCGAGCACGGCCAGCGGTGCGATGCACACCGCGGCCCATCCGACGCGCTCGGGGCGCGTCAGCGCACGATCTCCTCGTACGCCAGCGTGATGAGGTCGTGATACTCCTTGATCGGCATCTGCCGCGAGTAGCGTGCGAGGTCGTCGGCCGACACGCCCTTGAAGAGCAGGTCGCGGCTCTTGGCGCTGATGAGCGGCAGCACCTTGTCGGCGTCCACGCCCGGGTACCAGCCGAAGCGCTCGACGATCGCTTTTGCCTGCACCTCGGGCGTGGCGATGTAATCGATGTACCGCGCGGCCAGCTCCTTGCTGGCCGCCTCGCGCGGGATGACCAGGTAGAGCGGATAGATCGGCAGCCCGGGCGCCGGCAGCACCGGCGTGATCGACGGATCCATCCGGCCCTCGTTCTTCCACGCGACGAGCTGATCGATCCACACCGCGCCCATGGCGATCTCGCCGCGATTCAGCGCGTCGAGCGTGCCCGCGTTGCCGTTGGTGACGAGCACGTTGCGGTTGAAGTCGCGCAGCGCGGTGATCGCCTCGCGAATCGCGCCCTCGCGCGAGCGATCGAACGGGCCCTGCGTGAGCTGCTTGTAGAGGCCCGTCTTCCAGTACACCCAGCCCATCGTGAAGCCGACGCCGGAGACCCCGCCCTTGATGCCGTTGTAGCCGAACTTGCCGGGATTCGCGGCCACCCACCGGGCGAGCTCGTCGAACGACTTCGGTGGTGCCGCGACTTTGGCCGGGTTGTAGGCGAGCGCGATCTGGTTGTGGAACATCGGCACCACGTAGCCGTCGACGGCGACGCCGAACGCCTCGCGCACCTCGGCGCCCTTGACGAGCCCGGCGTTCTTCATCTGCGGCACGTAGCGCAGCAGCAGGCCCTCCTTCACCATCTGCGACGCCACCGCCATGCTCACGAGCGCCACGTCGATGTCCCAGGGCGTGCGGCCCGCGTCCGCCTGCGCGCGAATCTTCGTGTAGATCGCGCGACTGGCGGGCTCGCCGGTGCCGGTGCCGACGACGTTGAGCTCGGCGTCCGGCGTCTGGGCCCGGAAGCCGGGGCCGAGCAGCGTCTTGTGGACCTCCACCACGTTGACGTCGGCACCGATCGCGACGTTCAGCCGCGTCGCGGCGGAAGCGGGCACGACGGCGACGAGGAGCAGCACGAGGGCGCGGATCAGCATGGGACGCTTCCTCCTTGTGGGTACACACGAAGTCGTTCCGGCGCGACGCTGACACGCACGGGGCCGGGCGCGTGCGGGGCGTCGCCGTCGACGATCAGCAGCGTTCCGCCGAGTCGGACGTAGTGCCGCCACCGGTCGCCGACGAACAGCGACTCCTCGAGGTCGCCGTCGAGCGTGGCACCGGCGCCGCCGAGCGCGAGGTCGGCGGCACGCAGGACGATCACCACCGGGCCGCGCGCGGCCCCGGCGTAGGGTAAGCGCTGCTTGGTCTCGTCGAGCACGAGCGCGTCCGCCTCGGCGGTTGCCGCCAGCCGCGTGCCGACGCCGAGGAAGTCCGCGGCGAACTCGGTGGCCGGCGCGAGATAGATCTCTTGCGGGCTGCCCGTCTGCACCACGCGGCCCGCGTTCAGGAGCACGACGCGATCGGCGATGGCCAGCGCTTCTTCCTGATCGTGCGTGACATAGACGGTCGTGATCCCGACACGCCGCTGCAGCCGCCGGATCTCGACGCGCAGCCGCTGGCGCACCTTGGCGTCGAGGTTGGACAGGGGCTCGTCGAGCAGCAGCACGCGCGGCTCGACGACGAGCGCGCGCGCGAGCGCGACCCGCTGCTGCTGGCCGCCGGACAGCGCGGCGGGCCGGCGCCGGGCCACGGCGTCGACGTCGCCGATCTCGACCAGCGCCAGCGCCTCGCGCACGCGCCGCACGAGCGCGTCCCGGGGCACGCGCCGAAGCCGCAGCCCGTACGCGACGTTGTCGAAGACGCTCATGTGCGGCCAGAGCGCATAGCTCTGGAACACCATCGCGGTGCCGCGCCGCTGCGGCGACAGCGTCGTCACGTCTTCGTCGCCGAAGCGGATGCGGCCCGCGTCCAGCGTGAGGAAGCCCGCGATGGCGCGCAGGAGCGTGGTCTTGCCGCAGCCCGACGGCCCGAGCACGGCCGTCAGCCGGCCCGCCGGAAAGTCGAGCGTCACACCGCCGAGCGCCGCGACAGCACCGTAGCGCTTCGCGGCGCCCGCGACGTCGATGCCAACGGGCGGCGTCACGAGAGCCACGAGCGTGGCCGGTGCGCCGCTCCGTTCCGTCGCGCGGCACGCAGCGCGATGCGCACGGCGTCGTCCGCGCTGCGCGCTCGCACGAGCGGCACGCGGCGCGCGTCGGGCTGCGCGAGCCGCCACGTGCGCAGGCCGACAACCGGCACCCCGAGCTTGAGCGCCAGCGCGATTTCCGACAGCGTGCCGTAGCTGCCGCCGACGGCGATGACGGCGTCGCAGGAGCGCACGAGCACGACGTTGCGCGCCTGGTCCATGCCCGTCACGACGGGAATGGTGACCCAGCGGTTGGCGTCGCGCCGCTCGAAGCCGGGCAGCACCCCGACGACGTGGCCGCCCGCGCGCACCGCGCCGCGCGCGGCCGCTTCCATCACACCGCCGCGCCCCCCGCAGAAGAGAAGCGCGCCGGCGCGCGCGATGGCGCCACCGACGCGCTCGGCGGCTCGGGCCGTCGCGCGCGAGCACACGTTTTCGCCGACGACGCCGATGTGCAGGGCCATGAGGCGGCGATGGTAACAGAGCCACGTCCCGACTCGATCGCGCTCCTGGGCGCGCTCGCCGCCGCGCCGAAGGGCCGAAGAGCGCGTGGTCGGCGAGCTCCTTCCCCGCCTGTCTGCCGCCGCCTGACGCATGACTTGCTCCGATTCGCGCGCGATGCGATCCTCACGCCTCGCGGGAGGAGCCAACCATGGCGCAGGGCAGTCTCAAGATCGACCGCGCGCGCTACGTGATCACCGTCGACGGCGAGCGCCGCATCATCCGCGACGGCTCGGTACTGATCGAGCGCGGTCGCATCAGCCGCGTGGGCCCAGCGGCCGACCTGGCCGACGCGCGTGCCGACCGTGTCATCGATGCGCGCAACCTCGTCGTCACGCCCGGCTTCGTGAACGGGCACATGCACATCAGCTACGCGCATCCGGTGCGCGGCATCTTTCCCGACGACGTCGGCAGCCCGCTCAAGCACGTGTTCGCGCTGCAGATGGCGATGACGGAGGAGGAGGAGTACCACACCTCGCTGCTCGCGCTGCTCGAGCTCGTGAGCAATGGCACCGTGTGCCTGCTCGACCCGGGGTCGACGAAGTTCCCCGATGCGTGCCTGCAGGCGTACGAGGACGCCGGCGTGCGCGTCGTCCTCGGCGAGGCCGTCACCGATCGCGACGCGCCGTTTCCGCTGCCGCGCTACGCGACAACCGATGCCGTGGCGCGGACGACGGCCTTCATCGAGAAGTGGAACGGGCGGCTCGAGGGACGGCTGCGCGCATGGGCGATGCCGTTTTCGCCCGAGACCTGCAGCGCCGAGCTGCTGCAGGCCCTCAAGCGGGTCGTGGACGAGCGCGGTACGAGCCTGACGCTGCATCACGGCAGCGGCGCCCAGGCACGCAAGGAGTATCAGGCGCGCGGTGCGAAGAGCCCGACCGAGTATCTCGAGGCGTTTGGCGTGCTCGGTCCGAACGTGCTGCTCGCTCATGCGCTCGGCATCGACGACAACGAAATCGATTGCATCGCGCGGACCGGCGCGGCCGTGGCGATGTGTCCGGTCACCGCGGCCAAGGCGGCGCGCGGCGTCGGCGTGAACGGCCGCATGCCCGAGCTGCTCGCGCGCGGGGTGCGTGTCGCGCTCGGCTGCGACTCGCCGAACAACTCGAATCACCTCGATCTCGTGCGCGCCATGAACATGGCGGCCATCCAGTACAAAGACGCGCGGCAGGACATGCGTCAGATCCCGGCCGAGGCGGCGGTCGAGATGGGCACGCGCCTCGGCGCGGCCGCGGTAGGGCTCGGTGACGAGATCGGCGCCATCGAGGCTGGCAAACGCGCCGACCTCGTGCTGTTCGACACACGGCGCCCGGAGTGGCAGGCGCTCTGGAATCCCGTCAGCAATCTCGTCTACAACGCCGACGGGCGAAGCGTGCACACCGTCGTGATCGACGGACGCATCGTGGTGGACGCGTACCGACAGACGTTCGTCGACGCCGACCGGCTGTTCTCGACGGTGCAGGAGATCGGCGAGCGGCTGCAGGCGCGCACCGGGATCACCTTCCCGCGATCTCGTTGGCCGGTTGTGTAATCAAAGGAGGCTCCAATGTTCTTCGAGCTGCGGCAGTACGTGATTCGTCCCGGACAGCAGAAGGCGTGGGTGAAGTGCATGGAGGAGGAAGTCATCCCGTTCCAGGTCAAGATGGGCATGGTCATCCTCGGCTCCTTCGTCGGTGAAGAGGATGAGAGCGTGTACGTCTGGATCCGGCGCTTCGAGAGCGAGGCCGAGCGGAAGCGGTTGTACGATCTCGTCTACCAGAGCGACTACTGGAAGAACGAGATCTCGCCGAAGG